>NZ_ASPS01000025.1:0-164026 GCF_000517865.1 Paenibacillus sp. FSL R7-269 | reverse complement strand
ATCGGCGGCGCTCTATCGGAGGCGGAGCCGTGGCTCGGCGAGCCGCTGCGCCGGGTGGTAGCTGAGCGTACCCTCCCCTACCACAAGCAGCAGCTCGAAATCACCTTCTCCAGGCTGGGTAGCCGGGGAACCATGATTGGAGCGGGATTTTCAGCGGTCATGCATTTTCTGGGCAATATCCGCGTGACCCTATAAAGCATATTTACAAGCGGAACAGCTGCGGCATGCTTTTTATGACGCGGCTTGTTTTTGCGTGATTAAAGTAGGATCACTTTTGGCTAGCGCATAAATTCTTATATTTCTTAAAATCGCCGCATTTTTATCTGCATTTCCTGCTCTAAAAGGAGTAGCTATCCTATATAATAAGGATACTTGTGTGACATTTGTCACCATACCCTTTTTTTCTGAAATGGAGAGAGAATCCATGACTTATGTTGATACGTCTGATATTTCGGCGAAGATGTTCATAGCGGTGCTGCTGCTGCTGCTCATCATTGCTCCGCTCGTCAGCCTCGGTGTCCTGCGTCTGTTCCAGTCGCGGAAGAAATCGGGATTCCTCCTTATCGCCAGCGGCATTGCCGTCTATGCTGTCTTTCAGATGTTCATGTCTCTTACTTGATGGACCGGCGCGTTGCGCAGGAGACTCTATAACTGCTCAACGCCCGGCTGTTTCTCTCACTTCGTCATGCCTTAGTCCCCCACAGACCTCGTTCCTGCATATTGTGTTCTGTTTTCCGCACACGGTTGTAACCAATTGTTAGACTTTAGCTCTAATGATGACGGATAGGTGCGTTAATCAATTGTGTATATATTCCAAGTACCTTTCTCATTCAGCCGAATGGCATACATCATTTTAATTGAGTCTAACTTTCCAGTCTTGTTGTCCAAACATTCCCCAATGACTGTGATATGCACCTGGTTTTTGATTGTGGAATTGAATTCTACACTTTCAACACCCGTGAACTTATATTGGAGGTTTTCACCATAGTAAAAGTCTAAGGCATCAGCTAATTTCTTATTAACAAACCCAGCTTGAAACTCCTCGTGGTTGTGCTCAACAAGTGCCTTTAGATTTTTTTCAAGAACATTTAGCAGTGGCCGCTGGTCTTCGGATAACTGATTTTCTAAAGAACTCACATCAAATGCTAGTTCAGCTTTAAAGGTATTTTTTTTTGACTGATCTGTTTCAGATGCTTTTTCGTTGCTATTGTCTTTCAAGTTGTTGTGTGAGGTCGTACTGGTTGCTTGATTTAATTCACCCGTTGGAGCCGCATTACTACAGGA
Organism: Paenibacillus sp. FSL R7-269; assembly: GCF_000517865.1. Classification (NCBI taxonomy): domain Bacteria; kingdom Bacillati; phylum Bacillota; class Bacilli; order Caryophanales; family Paenibacillaceae; genus Paenibacillus; species Paenibacillus sp. FSL R7-269. The sequence continues at coordinate 162,742 of NZ_ASPS01000025.1, read as the reverse complement.
TAACAACAAGAACATGACCATTGAAAGGCTTAAAGCCAATCTAGCAATATACTTTGACATTTTATCCCACCTTTTTGGATGATATAAAATTAGACGTTATCAATGAGAAAAGGTTACACAATTATGTATTAAAAAGGAAACAAATAATGGATTTCCCATAAAAAGCATGATTGTATTAAGACCAAGTTGCTCCATTTACTGTGATAACACTATAGATGTTACGTGGACCACCTGAGACGTAAGGTACGCTGCTGTTTACTTGTTTCGCACGAATTTGTGATGCTGTGCTGCCATCCAACATAACTGCATCAGTACATCCAAGATATTTCATGATACCTCTCGCGTCCAAAGCTGTACAATTTGTGGCTTTGGTCATTGCAGCCATAATAATTTTGCTGCCATTATAACCTACTGCAGCACGAAAGTTAGCACCAAAGCTTAGATTTCCTTTTTCATCCTTGACGAGATTGTTGTAAGCAGCTTCGCTAGAAACTGCTTCTTGCAACTTTAAGCTGACACCTCCAATTGCCCAATCAATCCAGCCAGTCGGAATGGACAAGTCAGCAATCTTGTTGATGACCGAGACATATGCTACTTGATTTGTTCCGTTATTGGGTCGCATACAAACAAGCGTGCCGCGTTTTAATGTTGCATTGGTTGAAGCATAATTTCTTACTGGAGTACCACCGGATGTTACGGCAATACCATGAACATAGCCCGTAGTATCGTCAAAGTAAGTCCCGTTAATCCCGTACTCGCTAGAGGTTGTGAGATTTGTCCCCCCCAAATCTTTAATCCGTATTGTGGACATATCTGCTTCAATATAATCTACTGTAATTCCATTCCAGGTTGTTTGTCGATATTTCGCGTTAGCCATATTAATCACCCTTTTCATTTTGATGTGGAGGTGATATCGCGGGAATCAACCCTTGTCATTGTCATTCCCTAACAATAACGGTTGTCGATAATCCTTCACTTAGTAGGTGAATTATTAGATCTCTTTTACTACCCAATCGATAATTTTTAAGGATTATTTTGTATAATCCCATTGCTTCCCCTACTACTTTTTGAGGATAGTCGAGTACTAAGTAGGATGTTAAGCATCCTTACTACGAAGACGATTATAATAAGTACTCATCCCGCAGCAGCACCGCCAAAAATAACCCCAAAAAGTGCAGCTATAGTCTCGATGATGACTCAGATACTTTACGGGGACCCCAAAATATACAAAAAAACCGCCTCCCAGCGGGAAGCGGCCTGTGTATACTATTCAATCTATTCAGCTAATTACTCCGTTGCAGCCAGAGCCTTGTCGAACTTGGTCTTGTTCATGCCTACGATCTTCATATCCCCGATCACCGTAATCGGCACGGCTCTCATGCCCATATCCCACACCTGCTGGGCGTACTCTTCGTTCTGCTCGATGTTGCGTTCTTCGTACGCTACCCCTTTATCGCTCAGGAAGCTTTTCACCTGACGGCAATGCGGGCAATTCGTCGATGTGTATACAATTACATTCTCCATAGTATGATTTCCTCCTCGTATCTAAGTATTAGACTCTGAGCTCTATTGTAGCACCGGAATCCTTGCTTCTCCAAATGCCAGACTTACATAATTACTGCGCTGTGCTCCAGGCTCTCGATATATTTCTCGGCATCCATAGCCGCCATACAGCCGCTGCCTGCAGCCGTGATGGCCTGTCTGTAACGGGTATCCTGCACATCGCCGCAGGCGAATACGCCGGGAATGTTCGTCTCGGAGGTTCCGGGATTCGATACAATATAACCGTTTGCATCCGTAGTGATTTGTCCGCCCAGGAATGCCGTATTCGGATGATGGCCGACCGCCACGAATACCCCGCTGGCTTCAATGAACTCTTCTTCCCCGGTCTCGTTGTTGATCACCTTCAGGCCGGTTACACCCTTATCTCCGGCAATCACTTCAACAGGGGTGCGGTTCAGTCCCCAGGTCACTTTGGCGTTATCGCGGACACGGTCCTGCATAATCTTCGAGGCCCGCAGCTCTTCACGGCGGTGCACCAGGGTTACCTTGGAAGCAAAACGTGTCAGGAAGCCCGCTTCTTCAAGCGCGGAATCGCCGCCGCCGACCACCACGATCTCTTTGCCGCGGAAGAAAAATCCGTCACAGGTAGCACAAGTGCTGACCCCGCGTCCGATGTTATCCTGCTCCCCGGGAATCCCGAGATACTTGGCAGTAGCACCCGTGGAGATAATCAGCGTATCCGTAATCAGCGTGCCCATGCCTTCCACGTTCAGCTTGAACGGACGGTCACCCAGTTCCACGCTGTTCACCCAGCCGGTCACGAACTGCGCACCGAAACGCTCTGCCTGCTTGCGCATATTATCCATCAGATCAGGACCCAGAATGCCTTCCGGGAATCCCGGGAAGTTCTCGATCTCCGTTGTAGTTGTAAGCTGTCCGCCTGGCTGCGGACCTTCGATAACGAGCGGGTTCAGGTTCGCCCGGGCCAAATATATAGCAGCTGTCAATCCAGCCGGTCCAGTACCGACAATAATTGATTTGTACATGATGATATCCCCCTTGAGATGGACGGAAAAGACGCCATTCCTTATTTAAAATAATTATAATCTAGTATTTATTATGATCACCTCAAGGGGAGTTGTCAATATGTCAGAACCGTTGTAAACGCTCCTTTTTGTGAACAATTCAATTTTAAGCAATTTAAAATAAGCGGGGGCACATATTCTGCTGCTCCCTACATTGCACCGGCTTCTAACGCAGCAGACGCAATCCGTTAAGGATAACGAGAATCGTACTTCCCTCATGCCCGACCACCCCGAACGGCAGCGCAATCCCCTGCACAAAGTTACTGATCATCAAGGCGGCAATGACCGTTACGGCAAAGATCATATTCTGCTTCACAATCCGCTGCGTCCGGCGCGCCAGGGCAATCGTCCCGGCAATCTCTTCAATGTTGTCATTCATCAGTACCACATCGGCAATCTCCAGTGCAGCCCCGCTGCCCTTCATGCCCATGCCCATGCCAACCGTTGCGGTTGCGAGCGCAGGCGCATCATTCACCCCATCGCCTACCATGATCACATGACCGTATTGCTCCCGAAGCGCCTTGATATGCGATACCTTATCTTCCGGCAAAAGCCCGGCGAACACAAGGTCAACGCCGCTCTGCCCCGCAATGACCCGGGCTGTAGCCTCGCGGTCACCGGTCAGCATCGCTACCTTGATCCCCAGATCATGCAGCTTGCGCACGGCAGCCGCCGCCTGGGGGCGAACGGTGTCCTGCAGGGCAATCATTCCGGCGATGGTCTCTCCGGCAAGGATCAGCGATACCGTTTTGCCTTCCTGTTCCAGACTGCTGCGCAGAGCCTTCCAATGGTCCGTAGCCGCCCCGGCAGCCGCCCCTTCCGCTTCATCCAGCAGATTGGACTTGCCGATCCGCCACAACTGGCCGTCTATGACGCCTTCAATTCCCCAGCCGGTAACCGACTGGCTCTCTTCAATATCCCGCAGCCCGATCTGCTCCGCTTCCGCCAGTGCGACAATGGCCTCTGCCAGCGGATGCCCCGACAGCTTCTCGATGGAGGCACTCACGGCCAGCAGCTCTTTCCGCACATACCCTTCTCCGGCGATGAAGTCCGTGACCTGCGGAATGCCTTCCGTCAGAGTACCCGTTTTGTCAAAAGCAACAACCGAGGTCCGCGCCATATTCTCCAGATGAACCCCGCCTTTGAACAGGATGCCTTTGCGGGCGCTCTTGGAGATAGCCGACAGCATGGCGGGCATGATTGAGGATACCAGCGCACACGGGGACGCCACGACCAGGAAGACCATGGCCTTGTAGAACGTATCGCTCCAGCTCCAGTCCAGCACAAACGGCGGCAAGGTGATCAGCAGTACTGTGGCAGCCACCACAACTCGGGCATATACGGATTCCAGCCGTTTGATAAAACGCTGCGAATCCGGCACTTCGTTCTCCGCCTCTTCCACCATGCGGATGATTTTGGCGAACAGCGTATTCTCGGCAGTCTTCGTCACTTCTATATACAGGGGGCCTTCTCCATTAACGGTGCCGGCGAATACTTCACTGCCGACAGTTTTGTCTACAGGAAGCGATTCTCCCGTGATGGAGGCCTGATTCACAGATGATTCCCCCCGGCACACCTTGCCGTCAGCAGGAACCAGCTCACCCGGACGGATCAGCAGCAGATCGCCCAGCACGAGCTGATCAATGGTTACCTCACTCATCGCGCCCTGCTCGATGCGGACCGCAGTGGCAGGCTTGAGGGCCAGCAGAGAGGAGATATCCTTTTTGCTGCGTTCCATCGTATAACTCTCCAGCGCTCCGCTCAGCGCAAAGATGAAGATCAGCATCGCCCCTTCATTCCAGTACCCGATGGAGGCGGCCCCCAGGGCAGCTGCGATCATTAGCAGATTAACATCCAGGTCACGCTCCTTGACCAGCGTCTCCACGCCTTCTTTCGCCTTCATCCAGCCGCCCAGTGTATACGAGATCACGTAGAGAATTACAGATAAGACCTCCGACCAGCCGCTGGTAGCCCAGGCTGCGAGCATAATCAGCCCGCTCCCCAGAGCGGCCTGCATTTCGGAGTTGCTGAGCATTGCCAGCGGATCGAAGCGGCGCGGTCCCGGAGTACGGGGTTGCTGCGCCCCTCCTTGACGCGCTATGGATTTGGGCATTGATTTCGAGGTTGCTTGCATAATAAATCACCTTCCTGAATGGTTTTGGTTAAGCGCACACTTGAGAATGAGAGCCATTATTAACACCCTTAAAATGACACATGCTGCCCCGGCATCGCCGGGACAGCATGTTGAATAGGTATGGTTGTTGAGGATAATGACTGGGATGATGGCATGACTCAAAGTGATGACTAAAAGAAAGACATGCCTGAGAGATAAATGAGAATGATAATCATTGTTGCAATAGAGCAACTATATTTCCTTAGCGCAACTTATACCTATACTATACCACGCAAGGAGTAAAAGTAAACCCGGGGGCAAGCCTGATTTTTGGGAAAGAGGGTAAACCTGGGGAAAGGGTACAGATTGCTAGGGAGGCGGATGAAGGGAATGCGGGCTAGGCGGGTTAGGAGATTAAGGCGATTAAGGCGGTTACTGGGGCGCTAGTTGATTAGTGTGTTTAGTACGGTTAGTGGCGGTGCTTGGGATTCGTGGAGTTAATGAGGTTAATGAGGGCGTTTTAGCGAGGTGGCAGCTAAGGATGTGAATTTGTTTAATGTCATTAACAGTAACTTATAGTTCAGCTGCGAAATCAGGTGCACTTCTGCACCTCATTTCCACGTATCTTCCGCTTTAGGCGAATTCAGGTGCACTTCTGCACCTCATTTCCACATATCTCCCACTTTAGGTGAATTCAGGTGCACTTCTGCACCTCATTTCCACATATCTCCCACTTTGAGTGAATTCAGGTGCACTTCTGCACCTCATTAATCCAGCGATTTCAAATGGTGGGGCCAGGTGCGCAGTTCCCCATTGCATCAACCGGCTGTCGTTGCACACCAAAAAAAATGTCCCGCACGGGCGTTGCTAGGAGCCGCCTACGGGACACTTTTTATATACTGCTTGTATACTCTGTATCTAACTTAGTCCCTCTGTCTCTACAGAAAGCCTACCGTTACAGTATGACCTCCACTTTCACGGATTGTTTGTGCGGGTATGGGGGGATGACTGTTCCTTCGAGCCGTTCGCCGTCCACCCGAATTTCTTGGACGCCTGAGCAGACATGGCTATTGTTCTTCACGGTAATCTCATATTCGCAGCCACGGAACCGCCGGCTGACCGAGAAGCCCTCCCAGGAAGACGGGATGCACGGGTTAATGGACAGTCCGGCCAGCACCGGCTTGATGCCCATAATGTACTGCGTAGCGGCTACATACATCCATGCGGCCGTCCCGGTCAGCCAAGATACGTTCGCCAGACCGAATCTGTCGGACTCCGGCCCGAACAGGTTCGAGGCATAGACATACGGCTCCGCTTTGTAGCGCTGGATTCCGGCTTGCTCCATGGCGACGTTCGGGATCAGCTGGCGGTAATATTTGTACGCCTGGTCCCCTCTGCCCAGCATACACTCCGCAATAATTGCCCAGGTATTGGCATGGCAGAAGATGGCCCCGTTCTCCCCGGTTCCTTTGTTATAGTTGGTTAACGGATCGGCGGGATCAGGGAAGGTGGTGATGGACGGATGCAGTTTTTTGATGCCCAGCTCTGTATCGAGAATGTCGCGCACACTGTCCATCGCCTTCAGCCCCTTGTCAGACTCAGCCATCCCGGACAGGGTCGCCCAGGTCTGCGCATTGAGCCAGATCTGGGCCTCCTCATGCTCAGCGGTACCCAGATACCGCCCGTCATCCATCACCGCCCGCCGGAACCATTGCCCGTCCCAGCCCAGCGTGTTCACAAGCTGCTTCTGCTCCCCGTAGAGCCGGTCATAGTCCGCCGCATGCTCCGGGTAACCGGAGGCCGCCGCCAGATCCTTCATGCGCAGCAGCACGGTCCCGAACTGCATCGCTGTCCAGATGCTCTCTCCCCTGCCCTCACGGCATACGCGGAAAAGCTGGTCATTCCAGTCCGAGCGCAGCATCAGCGGGAAGCCGTTCGGTCCCAGCCGGGAGACGGTGAAGTCCACCGCCCGCTTCAAATGATCATACAGCGGCGCTTCACCGCCATCATAGAACGGGATACTCTCCTGAAGGAACGCCGCGTCCCCGGTCTCGGCCAGAATGTCCCATACGGCAAGCGCCGTCCACAGGTGATCATCCGAATGGATGCTGGTCACCGGGTCCCAGCCCTCATTCGGGAAAAAATAATGATTCACATGCCCGTCCTGATACTGCTGCCCCAGGAGCAGCCGGACTTTATCCTTGGCTGCCTCGGGATCGTACGGTACGACCGCCAGAATATCCTGGGCCGTATCCCGGTAGCCTACGCCCCGGAAGGTGCCGGTGGCATAATACGAAATATTGCGCGAGAACAGAAAATTCCGCTGCGCCTGATACGGATTCCAGGTATTAAGCATACGCTGCGCATCCTGATCCGGCAGCTCACAATTCCACGCCCCGAGGTAACGCTCCCAGTTCTCCTGAAGTGCCGCATAGGAACGGGTGACGAAATCCGCCTCCCGTGAATGGCCGATGGCCCGTTCAATCTCTTCCTCGTTCATCGCTGTTCCGAGGAAAAAGTTCACGGTGCGGGTCTCTCCAGGCGCAAGTCTTACCCGGACCTGGAGTGCGCCGCAGGGGTCGCCTCCCAGAATGGCCGAGCCAGTGCAGCCCCCCTGCTCAATAGCAGCCGGATTGGATTCGCTGCGGTAGCTGCCGATGAATTCTTCACGGTCTCCGTCATATCCGGCGAGCGGGGCATCGGACATCATATAGACCAGCGGGGTTTCGTCCGGCTTGGGCTGATTTTCCACCCCGTATTTGTAGATCAGCGCTTCCTTGTCATGGTACTGCACCGAGACCTGATGCTTGTTGTAGCATTGCCATTGCAGCTCGCGCATGAATTCCATCATCCCAAACTCGGCGTAGGCATACACGTTCAGCTCCTTGACCTCACTGCTATTGTTCGTCAGCGTCAGATTCCAGATCAGCGAATTCTCATAAGGCCCGACAAAATATACCGTCTTCGCTGCCAGCTCATCCGCCTGCGCTTCAAAGCGGGTATAGCCCATGCCATGGCTGCTCCGCCACTCCTGCGGCTTCCGGAAGGCCGGCTCATAAGTGGGACACCAGTAGCTGCCGGTTCCTGCATCCTGCAAGTAAATATACGGGCCGGAGCGGTCGGTCGGCAGATGGAAGAAACGGTAGCGGGTAATCCGCCAGATCTGCGGAGATTTATAGAAAGATAGTCCCCCGCCTGCATGGGACAGCATCGTATGGAAGGTCCCGTTGGATAAATAATTCAGCCAGGGAGTCGGCATATCATGCCGCTTGAACTCTACCTCCCTCGCTTCATCGTTGAAGGCGAAATACTGGTCCAGCTCAGCAGTGCGGGCAAGCAAATTGCTCCCAAAAGGCGGTTCTACAGCCTTGTTACTCTGTGCGTGGCCAGATGGGTCTGCGGGTGGTACGGATGATGTGAACGGTGCGGATGATGCGGATGGTCCCGGTTCATTGGCGTTCATATCGGTCTGCTCCTCTCCATTGCTCTTGCTCATTTGGGCTCCACCTCATCCATCGTCAGGCGGAACTCCAGATCATTCATATACGTGCCGTCTGTATTCAGGAACACCATGCCGAAGGCGATATCCTCCTGCGCTCCCCTGACGATGGCGATCAAGCGGTTGATCCCGCTGGCCAGCGTAATCTCCTGTTCAGGATCTGCCACCAGTCTGCCGTTCATATAGATCTCAAAAGTACAGGCCGAGTTCACCCGGAGTCTGCCGGTTCTTGTGCCGTCCCTATTCATGCTGTCTGAGGCTGCATCCGCCGTCTCCGGCAGGTGCACAAAGCAGCTCAGGAACAGAGGGCGTCCTTCCGGTGCGGGAATGAGGAAGGTTCCGTTTGTGCGCCGTTCTTTTTTCTTCATCCAGCCGTATAGGCCTTCCCCCAGATTGTTCAGGGAGAATTCAGGGTCTGTATAGTAGGCCTTCATCGCCTCGTAGTCGATATGCGGCGGACAGAACAGCGTCATTGCGGCCTCCACCGCCCACTGCGCATCCTCCTTGTCATGAAGCAGCAGCTCATCGTCAAAAGCGGCTCCGAGATTGGCGAGCAGGCGGGCGTAGAGCCTTAGGCTCTTGTCACTGTCGGGGTCGGTAAGCAGCTGCGAGCAGAGGATCTCTCCCGCTCCGGCCGCCTGGCGGATCACAAAAGCCCCTGGAGCTGCCGCCTGGCTGCGGTTCAGCTCGACTAGCGCCAGCCTGCTGTATTCCGCCGTATGCTGCCCGGCGAAATAGTCCTTCCAGGCCGTGCCTTCCACGCTGGTGCACAGCACCTCGGCGCCCGGCACCTCCAGCCTGCATACGGCCAGCTCCCGGTTGACGACATCCCGGGGTGAGAGATGCACCTTATCGAAGCCGAACAGGTCGACCGGGCTGATGCCCTGGACGGCGGCGTGCGTGTAGTCCGCCGCCAGATGATACGTGCCGTGCGGCGCGATGCGCACGGGAGCGTCCAGCAGGCGGGCGAGTGCCTCCTGCCCGCCGGGCTCTGCCGGCAGCACCAGCACGCTGCCGCCGGCCAGGGCTGCCTGGCGCACGGCTTCCGCCGCGCCCGGCACGCCCAGCAGTTCGGCCTCCACGACGAGGAGGCCGGGGGGCAGGCCGGACAAGCCTGCGGCGCTGTCCAGGCTCTGGCCCTTCAGGCGGAGCTTGCCGAGCAAGGCCTCCGCCATTCCGCCGCTGCGGACCCACACCGCAGCGGACCTTGCCGCAGCGGGCGCCAGCGCGGCGGGTCGCCCGGCAGCCGCTGCGGACCCGGTGACGGCGGCGGCGGGCTTGATGGCGGCGCCAGGGCTGGCCGCGATGCCAGGACCCGCGGAGGCATTCAGCGCCGCAGCCGGGGGAGCGGCCGCGTGGACCGCGCGGCCCGCGTACTGCAGCAGGCTGCGCAACAGCAGCTGCGCCTGGGGAACCCGCTGGAGATGATCCATAATCTCCAGCTGATTCGCCAGGAACATGCCGGCTCCGCAGCGGTATTCCAGCAGCGGCGACCACAGATCGCCGCCGTCTCCGAAGTCTCCTGCGCTGCATTCCAGCAGCAGGGTGAAGTCGCCGGTTACCGGCTTCTCGAACGCCACCCGGATGATCGGCAGCGGCCCGTCCTCACGCAGCTCCTCATGCCAGTACATCAGATCCTCCGCGCCTAATCCCCGAAGTACCGGATGCCCGTAATCCCCGGCATGGGCGCGGATGAATTCCCTGCGGGTGAGCGGCAATCTGCCGGGAGAGAGATGAAGCTGCTCCAGCAGCAGCAGACTGCCGCCCCGCTGCACGAATCCTCTCAGCCTCCGGTCCAGCGCCCCGCCCTTATCCTCCATCTTGCTGCCGACAATCAGCAGGGTTCCGGCCGCAAGCTTCTCTACAGCTTCCGGTTCTGCCCGGACCAGCGCGGGCACCAGCGCGTGAATCGCCTGGAAGTCCCGGTCAGAGCCGATGTAAGCTGCGGACAGCGCGATCTCTACCGGCTCGGTCCGGTAGCTCCCGGACAGCAGGCGGTAGCTTACATTAAGCTCATGCATCAGCTCGCTGCCATGGAATAGCCGGGCAGACAGCACAGCTTCTCCTTCACCTGACGTTGCACCTACTTCAGCCCCATCTCCTGCTGCTGCCCCAGTTCCTTCACCATTGACCGGGTCCGGCATCCACTCCAGCCCGATGCTCCTACGTGCAGCAGGCTCATGACGGAAGCGGAAGGTCTCGCTATATACCCTGTGACCGCCCTGTATGACTTCACATTCGACCGTTACTTCCTGCGCTGACAGCGTATCGTTATAGACATCGAAGCTGCGGGAGACCGGCGCATCATCGAAGAAGCAGCGGTTGTATTCGGCGGCAATCAGCGTGACCGGCTTGAAGGCCGCGGCCATAATGGCAAAAGCCGGATTAGGCCTGTAGACCGGATACTCCTCCGGCAGCAGTCCGTTGTTCAGCGATAGCGAGTAGGCCGGAATCACAGCAGACTTGAGGCCGGGAGTGGTCAGGTCGGCCTGCGGTAGCTTGATCTCCTGCTCCGGCATCGCCCGCATGAAGTAGTGGACAAAGTTAAAGGTAGAGATGCCTGAGACGCCCTGCCGCCGTGCATATTCCACGAACAGCCGCTCCTTGTGGGCCAGCCCGGCAGCACTTGCGTCAGAATCCTTATATACATCCATTCCCGAGTACATACTACTGTTCTGCGGACAGATGTACCACCAGCCGCCATGCTCGCCGAAGGTGAGCGGAACCTGCCGGTCCCACTGCGCGATCGTGCCGTCAATGTTGTAATGGCGGCTCTCCACCTCAGTCTGCTGCCTGGAGACCAGGCGGTTATCCCCCTCCACCATGACCGGGCGGGTATCATCCAGCGCCTTCATCAGTCCGATCAGGCCGGGGATATGCTGCTTGTAGTGATCCCTTCCGTCCACCCAGCGCATCTCGTTCTGTACACTCCACAGAATGACCGAGGGGTGATTCTTGTCCCGCTTCACCAGCCGCTGCACATGCGCGCGGCAATTGTCGATGAAATCGGGATGGGCGGCATCCATGCTTTTGCTGGAGCCGTAGATAGCCGTCTCATCGACAATCAGCATCCCCTCCTCATCGGCAATCCGCAGATAATCGGACGGATACGGCTGCGCATGCAGCCGGATGCTGTTAATGCCCGCCTGCCGGCACATCCGGTACCAGTTGCGTATATAGTCCTCTGTCTGCTGGGCTGCTCCCTGAAAATGCCAAGAGTCCCCACGCAGATTAACGGGAATCCCGTTCAGCATAAACTGCGGACCCTCGCACCAGAACTCCCGGAAGCCGAAGGTCTCGCTCCGGCGGTCCAGAATCTCACCGTCCGATTGCAGCACAAGCTCCAGCTCATACAGGGCAGGGGAATCGGGACTCCACAGCCTGGCCGCCTGCCAGGGCAGGCTGAATGCCGCTCCGCCCCAATCCCGGCTGCCGGTATTGCTGCATAACTGCCGCCCAGCAGCAGCCTCCGCAGGGCGAAGCGCTACTGCGGCTTCCGCTTCAAGGACGGGCAGCGACTGGGCGGCCGCCAGCGGCTGCGATAAATGCGGCGGCTCTGCCAGTGCGGCCGGAACGCCGGACTTCCGCTCCCTGACTTGAAGGAACACCTGCAGCCCTTCGGTTGAGGGGCCGTCTTCTGCGCTGCTGATCAGAGCATCCACTTCCAGCCTTCCCTGCCGGACAGAGGTACGGATCGTAAAATCCTCCAGCGTTACCGGCGGATACGCCTCCAGGAAGACATCCTGCCAGATGCCCCGGGCGATTCTGCCGAACCAGGAGCCGGAGAGTCCGGTGATTTTGGTCTCCCCGGAGGGAAGCACCGCCGTGTCGAAGCTGCCGCAGACCACATGCAGCTGTTGCTCCCGGCCGGGCTTCGCCAGCGCGGTGATATCCAGCCGCAAGGGCAGGAAGCCGTCCTCCCAGACGGCAATCCGCTCGCGGTCCAGATAGATGGCCGCTTTTTGCATAATGCCCTCGAACCGCAGCACGATCCGCTGCTCCAGCATCGTCTCCGGCACCTGAAAGCTGCGGTGAAGCACCCCGGCTTCGGCTGCATTCCATTCCTCCGGGTATCTGTACACATCGAAGGGCTGGAAATGATACTCGGCAACTTCGCCGAATTTGCTGCCGGAAGGCGCAGTATAGCTGTAGCGCCAGCTCGATGGGACCTGTATTTTGCGGGCCTCGTATTGCAATCTCTCCGGAAGGGCGCGGGTGCGCGGCTGGTCATAGAGCGGCATGAAATCCCACTCGCCATTGAGACATATGGATGTACGTAACATATTCATTCTCCTTTTCCTGAATGGGGGCGGGGGATGTTTAGGACGAGCGCAAGCTTTTTCCAAATGGCCTGATCCGTCTCCATCTCACTCCATTTCCTGAAATGCGGCTCCATCACCTCACCCCAGTTCTCCGGCCGGAGATTCGTGGTAAGCTTCCCTGCGTACGGGGTAGGCTCTACCGTTGCAGGCAGCTCGGAATAAAAGAACAGCAGGTTCTCATGCAGCCCGATAATCCCGTACTTGTCGCCGTCTCCCGGGCGCTCCTCCTGATACTGGTAATGGTGATACACATAGCTGGCGACCTGCTCCGGCTTCAGCGCCGCCACTCTTCCGTAGGGGGTTCCCGCCGAATGACTGCGCTTCCAATGCTCTGCGGTGACCGGCTGCTGATAATGAAAAATATCTATCATAGGCACCCACAACCGGGGCTGCCCCCCTCCCGGCCACTCCTTAAGAATCTCTGCCGCACCCTCAATTAGCTGCTCCGGCTCCACCTCCCGGCTGACGCATTCATAGTACAGAAACAGCTCCTTACCATCCTGAAAAATACTTAGCCGTTCAAGGCCCAGCCTGTCCATTCGTTCATTCAGTAGCGGGGTCTGTGCACCCCAGAACGCTGACGGATTAGCATCCTCCCGGCACTCGGCTCTATATAAACAACGCTGCATCGTGTCCCTCCAACCTTATGTCATCTACCCTTTTAGAGTAACGTATCCGGCGGGCCGGTTCCTTGACGATCATGCCCTTCTTTAGCATAATAACGACATGAGAAAAGTGCGGATACTTTGCTAGAATTAAGCATGTGAATCCCCTTCCAATAGATGGTTGATCAAGCTCCGAAATATCTCTTTAAACAAGCGTCTTGCTATCCGTCTTCACTTCTGGCATCATTTTTAATGAATTAATATCTTTAACTTAGAAAGAACAGCTTAATGGGACTTCACTCTATTCGTACAATCAGGGAGGAAAGCAAAGTATGAGAATCAAATTTGATCTTTTTCCGGGCGGAGTTTCTAAAGCGCTAACATTAAGCTGGGATGATGGAAGAACCTACGACCGGAAGCTCGTGGAGATTCTGAATCAGCATGGGCTGAAGGGGTCTTTTCATCTTAATTCGGGATTGTTCGGCAATGAGGGCTACATCTCGCAGGACGAGGTGGCTGCACTCTATGAGGGGCATGAGATTTCGGCGCATACCAGCACTCATCCTTTCCTTACCATGACCCCGCGCGAGGGGATCGCCGATGAGATTCTGACGGACCGCAAGGCGCTAGAGGAGCTAGCCGGTTATCCGGTCCGGGGCATGTCCTATCCGTTCGGCAATTACAATGATCATGTTATCGGCTTACTACCTGCCCTGGGTATTGAATATTCCCGCACGGTGAATTCCCACCACAGCTTCAGCCTGCCGGACAACCTGCTGGCCTGGCACCCTACCTGCCACCACAAGGAGATGCTGAACTTGGGCAAGAAGTTCCTGGAGGAAAAGCCCCGTTTCTCTTATATGCAGCTGCTCTATGTCTGGGGACACAGCTATGAGTTCAATGACGATGATAACTGGCAGGAGCTGGAGCAGTTCGCCGCCATGATGGGCGGCCACGAGGACATCTGGTATGCCACCAATATTGAGATCGTGGACTACCTGTCCGCTGTGGAAGGACTGCGCTTCTCCGCTTCGCAGGAGATGGTCTATAACCCGTCGGCAACGGAGGTATGGGTCTCAGTGGGGAATGAAGCCCGCCGCATCCCGGGCGGGGCTACGGTCAGATTGGGGCACACGACTTAAACATATGAGATAAGTCAGACCACATAAAACACACCCTATTAAGTTAGATTAAAAACCCGATTCCGCACAGCCCCAGGGCCTGGCGTAATCGGGTTGTTGTGTATTTTCGAAGGTTTTGCGGTTAATTCGTTGGCATACGATTGTGGAGATGGTGAAGAATAGAGCAGCCGGATTGGTCGTTGCCTGCCGATCCGGCTGCTTGCGGCAGATCAGACAGTGTAGGCAGGCCAGCCCGCCGCTACTGCCAGCTACCGCTAGATACCCGGCTACTGCCAGCCTCCGGCGGCGGCATCTACATTGTCCTGCCGGGCAATCCAGGTCAGGCAGGCCGCCCGCAGCAGCGCTTCGGTTCGCTGAGCCGCGCTGCAAAAGACCCCGCTCATGCCGATCTCATACAGATCGGCCAGCGCATACGCCGCCGGTGCCCCTGCGGCGAGCACCGCAGCCGCCGGCCGCACCCGGCGTACGGCGGCCAGCACCCCAGCCGCCGCCAGCGCGAAGCCCTCGGCGGCGTTCTCTCCGGGCGCGGCCTCCGCCGCCGCGCCGTCCAGCACCAGGAAATCGGCGATACGCGCGATTTCCCCGGCGGCAGCCTGCCCCACATCGGGCGCGAGCAGCGCCCCGATGCGGCAGGCTGCCGCATAAGCGTGGCCGAGAGTCTGCTCGGCCACGCCCTCAATGAATTCGCGCTGCGCCGCGAATTCATTGAGGCTGGCGGGGTACGGCGCCAGCAAGTCGATGCGGCTGTCGCCGCCCAGCCGCTGGCTCTGCAGCGCGGCGGCGAACAGCGCATCAAGCTGCGCATCCTGAAGCGCAGCGAGTCTGGCCGGGCGGGCAGCAAGCTCCGGCGTATAGAGCAGAGCAACTGCGGCCCAGACGCCGTCCGCCGACTCCAGAAGGTCGGCAGCAGCAGCCCGCAGCCGGTGACAGATCCGCTGCAGGATACGCTCCGCCTGCTCCTCATCACTGCATGACATCCAGCTTGAATAGAGTGCTGCGACCTCCGGCGCAAGCAGCCATTCCTCGCCCCGGATCAGGCAAGGGCCCGCAGGGTAGACACCCGGCTCTGCGCGTTGAAGAGACCGCTCGCCCGCTCCATCACGCAGGACCAGGAAAGCCTGACGCTCCCCCGGGCGGCGCGAATAAGTCCGCTCCCGGTTCACTTTTCCCTTACGCGGCTCCCCTTCAGCAAGAAATTCCGCTGCTGCGGAAGCTACAGATGCGGACTGGCTCATCTCCACGCCAATGGTCCGGTCGCCGGTGTTATACTTGAACGGGCGCTCTTCCTTGTTTGGATCATCCTTCTGCTGGCGTTCACCCTTCATCCTCGCACCCACCCTTTACCTTTGAATTACTGCCGCTCCGCTCCCCCTGAGGAGAAGCTGCCAGCATTTTAAGAGGCTTCAATCTATAAATACTGGCAGAGGTACTGAAATATGCAAACGTTATCAAATGAATGCAGCAGCAAAATCTTACCCGGATGAGTAGTGGACATGCGGTGGGGTGACGAGCTTCAATGGGTAGGCGAGCTGAAGTAGGCGGGAAGTAACCTTTACATATTCTGTTGTTAATCTCTATAGACTTCGAATTAATTTAGGGTTCGGGTTGGCTTCTGCTTGACGCTTGGTGATCAATTGTATTTACTACAGCAGATCTTCTCTTTAGCGGCTGTAAAAAGCGATCTGTTGCAGTTTGTACAGCAGATTTTCGCGGAAAGGGTGTTTTGGAGGCATGTGCCGGAAATCTGTTGTATGGAATACATCAGAACGGAATTTAACGCCGGATATAGCCTAATCTATTGCAGAAAGTACAATTGCCGGGCAGTTTCAGTGCGGATCAATCCCTCACGAACCGTTTTTCTCACAAACTATTCCTTATTTCCTCGCAAACCCTCACCCTCTTCCCATTACTCACACTCACACTCACACTCACACTCACACTCACACTCACACTCACACTCACACTCACACTCCCAACCCCACCCCCTGCTCCCGCAAAAAAAGACCACCGCCTAATACAGAAACATTCTGCATCAAACAGTAGTCTTTAATTCCTCTTCCTAAGTTGCAAGGAACTGTGTCTAATTGAAACCAGTTGGGGGGGAGTACAAGGCTTCTGCTCACCGTCTATCCGGCTACAACTCTCCGGCAGCTCGGCAGCTCAGCGGTTCAACCTCTCACTCCCCAGCACAGCCCGCTCCCGCTAACCCTTTCTATCCCTGCTGGCTGGCAGCGATCGCCTGCTCCAGGTCATAGAGGATATCGTCGATGGATTCGGTGCCGATGGACAAACGCAGCAGCTCCGGTGTAACACCGGCGGTAATCTGCTCCTCGACCGACAGCTGCTGGTGGGTGGTGCTGGCCGGGTGGATGATCAGCGACTTGGAATCGCCGACATTGGCCAGATGGGAGAACAGCTTCACGTTCTCGATCAGCTTCACCCCTGCGGCCGCCCCGCCCTTAATTCCGAAGGTCAGAATCGCGCCCTGGCCCTTAGGCAGATATTTCTGAGCCAGCTTATAGGATGGATGACTCTGTAGTCCGGCATAGCTGACCCACTCTACAGAATCATGTGCCTCCAGATATTGGGCGACCTTGAGTGCATTCTGGCTGTGGCGTTCCAGACGCAAATGCAGCGTTTCGAGTCCCTGCAGCAGCATCCAGGAGTTGAACGGGGAGATCGCCGCGCCGAGGTCACGAAGCAGTTGTACCCGTGCTTTGATGATATAAGCGATAGGGCCTACAGCTTCAGTGTAGACTACCCCGTGGTAGCTCGGGTCCGGTTCGGTCAGGCCGGGGAACCTTCCGCTGGCCTTCCAGTCGAACTTGCCGCCGTCCACGATGATTCCGCCGATGGATGTGCCATGGCCGCCGATGAATTTGGTTGCCGAATGCACGACGATATCCGCACCATGTTCAATCGGACGCAGCAGATACGGGCTTGGGAAGGTATTATCCACAATCAGCGGAATTCCATGTTCATGGGCGATAGCCGCCACTGCTTCGATATCCAGTACATTCCCTTGCGGATTACCAATGGTCTCGGCGTACAGCGCTTTGGTCTTGTCCGTAATCGCTGCCCGGAAGTTCTCCGGATTGTCGGAATCCACGAACTTCACCTGAATCCCCAGCTTAGGCAACGTTGTAGAGAACAGATTATAAGTCCCGCCGTACAGACTTGCGGAGGACACAATCTCATCCCCTGCTCCGGCAATATTCAGAATAGAGAAGGAAATGGCCGCCATTCCGGACGCGGTCGCCAGTGCACCTGCCCCGCCCTCAAGCGCAGCAAGACGCTGTTCAAACACATCGGTCGTCGGATTCATCAGCCGGGTGTAGATATTGCCGAACTCCTTAAGCGCGAACAGATTCGCTGCGTGCTCCGCATCGCGGAACCCATACGAAGTGGTCTGGTACAACGGCACGGCACGAGCTAAAGTAGTGGGATCAATCTCCTGGCCTGCGTGGACGGCGAGGGTTTCAAAGGACAGCTTGTGCTCTTCTGACATGGGTGTTTCCTCCTCTAAAATAGGTAATGTCAAATGTTAACTCTACAAGATTGTACCTATTCTCTCACAAACCATGTCATTTGAAAAGATAAAATTCTTATTAATTCACTGTGTTTTATTAAGTTTAGCAAGCCAGAATAACCTCCCTGCAAAATGCTGTACATTCTGCAACTTTGGAGGGATAGAGCCGATAGGTTTCAGCGAATCTTGTATTTCAGGCACAATTCTTAGCCGCGGGCTACATCAATCCTAAAAAACCCGCTGCAAGCAGCGGGTTCAAGGGAGCGGCGCTCATCAGCCTCCACCTCAAGTATCATAGCTGACCAGATAGTGATGGAGCTCCGTATTATAGCAGCCGATACTGTGTTCGATCAGCCGGCCCTCCCCGTCATAGGAGTTGCGCAGACGCTTCAGCACAGGCGTCCCCGGCGGCAGCTTGAGCAGCAGGCATACCTCGGATGGTGCCGGCTCCACGAAGAAGCGGTCCCTGAAGTTCTCCAGCACAATACCGTTCTCCTCCAGCGAGTCGTACAAGGACTGGATGTCTGCCCCCATCTCTGCCGCTCCCCCGCCGGGCAGGGCTGCTGCCGTAAGGAAATGCACCAGATGTATATAGGGCTGGCCATCCAGAATATACAGACGTTCGATCCGCTGGCAATACGGCCCGTAGCGGCTGTATTCCTCTGTTCCTGCTTCATTAGCGAGACGCTGGGATGCGAGCAATTTCTTTTCCAGCTTATGGCCTGCTTCGACCAGCAGCTCTGTGAACCGTTTGCCTTTGGAGAGCTTCTGGTAGGCGGTATTGCGCATCACAATGGTTCCGACGCCGCTTTTCTTCTGCACATAGCCTTCCTGGGCCAGCTCCTGGACCGCGCCGCGAACCGTCATTTTGCTGACATCGAACTCCTTCTCGAGCTGAGGCTCGGAGGGGATAATGCTGCCGAGCGGGTATACCCCGTGCAGAATCCGGTCTTTGAGGATCTTGTGGATCTGCTGGTATAAGGGGCCTTGCTTGCGTTTCAGTGACACCTTACGTTCACTACCTTTCAACATCTAAGGTAAAGTCTGACAGCGCCCGGAGCACCTCGCTCTCGGTAAACAGCGCGGTATCTCCCGGGATGGTGTGGGCCAGCATCGCTGCGGCCGCTGCCATCTCCACCGTCTGCTGCTGCGGATACTCCTGCAACTCACCATGGATCACAGCGCTGGCAAAAGCATCACCGGCACCAATCCGGTCATACACCGGGAAGGTCAGCTTGCGGGAGAACGCGAATGTACCTTGACGGTACAAATATCCTGTCAGGGAATGCGTATTGTCCGCATTAATCTCACGGTGGGTGCCCGCTGCCGCTCTGATTCCGAAGCGCTCCGCCACAGCGGGAACCGCTTGCTTCAACTGTGTTATTCTATCATAATCTGCCGCTGCGGTGCCAAGAATGTACAGCGCATCCTTTTCGTTCATCAGCACCAAATCGGCAAGCGCAAGCAGCTCTTCGTAATGCGGACGGGCCTTGGTATACCCCGCCTCACCCCATAACGCCGGACGGTAATTGCAGTCAAAAACCACCATGCCCCCCGCACGCTTCACCTCCGCCGCAAGCTGCTTCATCTGCCCGCGCACTCCGTCATTCATAGCCAGCGCAATGCCGCATAGATGGAGCACATCCACCCGGGAAGCCAGCGCCGCCATATCATACTGACCAGCCTCAGCGGTATTGAAGCTGCTGCCCAGCCGGTCGGTATACGTGACTCTTCCGGGGCGGGCGCCGAACCCGTTCTCCAGGAAGTACATTCCGAGGTGCTTGCCGCCCCGGCGGATCAGTGACGTATCCACCCCAAGCTTGCGCAGATAGGCCATCGCAGCTTCCCCCACTGGAGTCTCCGGCAAGGTTGTGATTAGTGCTCCATTATGGCCGTATTTGGCGAGCGCCGCCGTTACATTCACCCCGCTGCCCGAAAAAGAGTACTCCAGCCTGCTGCTCTGGGCCAGCGTCTCCACCCCCGGCACCTGCAGCCGCATCATCACTTCGCCGAAGGCCGCGATTCTAGGCATACCGGTCCACCAGCGATTTCATCTTATGGAGCAGCGTGCGGACATCCTGCACCTTCGTGCTTCCGGTCTGCGGATCAATAATGGAAGAATAGATATGCGGGATCACCTGCGGTACGCCTGCCTGAAGCGCAATCTCCAGAATGGGCGCGAAGTTATCCAGATCGATTCCGCCTGTAGGCTCCAGGGCAAATCCGGCTTCTCCGCAGGCCTGGGCCACCGCACGATACTCTTCTTCCAGCTCCAGCCCTTTCATCGGAAAATATTTGAGTGCATTGCCGCCCATATCCCGGACCAGGGCAATGGCAGCGTGCACTGGAACGATGGCCTGCGAAGCATTCCCCGCGCTGACCGGCCCGGTGGAAATATTGACATAGCCCGGCTGTCCGCAGGGAGAGACCAGGCTGTTAATCCAGCTGTCCTTGGCTCCCAGGTTAGCACGGGTCGCGCCTACAGCCGGAAAGACCTGGTTGATATGGCTGCCCGCATAGCTTGCAGCAATCTCTGCGACCACCGCCGCCTGGCGGTTGTCCCCGGCACCAAGCCCGATGGATACGGCATCCTGGATCGCCTGTCCGTACTCCGTCATAGCGGCGGACGCTTCCTGGGCGTTGGCGTAATTTTTGGAGAGTACGCCCACCAGAACATGCCCTTCGGCAGCCTCGTAGATATCCTTGGCGTTCCCGATACTGCCGGCCAGGACATTCAGTGCCGCTCTGTTCTTATAAAAACGCTCCTGAATCTTGCTCATTATGATCTGCCCCCTATAATCTCTTGAATTCTGCTGACGATAACCTGGAGATCATCGCCCTGCAGCGATCTCGGATCGATATCGAAATATCCCTGCTTCACGCCATAGTCCCGCGTATACACGGCAATATCGCCTTCCCGCAGGCGGTCATTGACCTCTCTTGCATCCCTTCCCGCAGCAGCGGCATCAATCTGGATGCGTCCCCGGTAAATCGCCCGCCCCGCTTCATCCTGCAGGGTGCGGACCGACACGCCGGGAAGATCGGCGAGCGGCTGAAGTGCCTCCAGCGCCTGCTTCTCCTGCTGGCTGTTGTCCGCCTTGTCCTGATATTCATCCAAAGCCTGGAGCAGCCCGAAGGTCGTCTCTTTGCCGACCTTCATGCTGCGGCCGATCCCGTGCAGCTGCACCTTCAGCCAGCCGATGTATTTCTTCCCGCCCGCTACAATGCCCGAAGTTGGACCTTCCACCGCCTTCGAGCCGCTGTAGATGGCCAAATCGGAATACTGGACATATTTGCGCAAGTCCTCCTCCGCAGCCGCATCAACAATCATCGGCACACCCCTGCGCCGGGCAACCTCCCAGGCCTCCTCCACCGAGATCATATTCTTCTGGACGGCGTGGTGGGATTTCACATAGAGAATCGCTGCGGTACGTTCCCCGATGGCCTGTTCAATATGCTCTACGCGGCCTTCATTCGCATATCCCGCTTCAACCACCCGCCCTCCGCCAAGGAAGACCATTGTCTCCACCGGCGCTCCATACTGCACGTTATGGCCTTTCAGCATGATAATCTCATTCTTCAGCACCGGCTCCTGATGCAGGCGCAGGCTAAGCCGCGGATCTCCGGCGGTCACTATGGCCGCCACCGACAGCGCAATGCCGCTGGAGGCCGAGTTCACCACAACGGCTCCTTCCGAGCCGAGCAGACGGGCGATGTAATCTCCCGATTTGTCCACCAGATCCGCGATTTCCACATACCGCTGCCCTCCTTGCTTCATTGCCTCCATGACTGAATCCGCCGGTGCAGACACGCCAAGGATGCTCATTCTTCCGCTGGCATTAATCACACGCTTCAATCCATATTTAGCCTGTAATGAGTGATCCATTGATAAAGACTCCTTTTGCTTCAATATAGTGGTGCGCGGTCCGCACCCCGCCCTCTGAGTCCATAAGCTGTTTCTCACCGTCTTCCAGGGAGAATAAGGTCAGATTCGCCTGCCCCCCTACCCGGATCTGCCCAAGCTCCGGCTTGCCGAGCCACTCTGCGGCGCTGCTGGTGACGGCACGGATTACATCTTCCAGACTGTAGCCGAGATAGAGGAACTTGGTCAGTACATCCGCCATGCTGTACACCGGACCGTTCAGCCGGTTGCCCCGGTAGATGTCTGTGCTGATCGTATTCAGCACGATACCAGCCGCCTTCGCTTGTTCCGCCACCCGGAAGGAGAAGCTTGCGGTGCCATGCCCTACGTCCAGTTGGACACCCCGGTCTACAGCATCCAGCAGTTCCGGCAGCGGTGTGCCGTCCGCCCGGAACAGATTATTGGCTTTGCCGTTCAGGTAATGAGTAATTACATCGCCCGCCCGCAGCAGCTCCAGCACTTCAGAGATAGCAGGCGGCGCGGAGCCGATATGCACCATGAGCGGAAGCTTCGTCTCATCCGATAAGGTTCGTGCCAGCTTAAGCGGCTGTATGCCGCTGCCCTTAACGACGCTTTGGCTGATGCGGGCTTTCAGGCCGACGATGAATTCAGGATAAGCCTCCACTGCTGCAAGCGCGCGGGCCCGGTCAATCCACTCCAGCTGCGAGAGCTCGTCGGTCCGCGCAAGTCCGATTCTTGAGATATTAAGCAGTGCGAATACCCGGGTATCGGCCAGAAGACTCGCACTGTAAAAAGCCCCGATCCGGTCTGCTCCGCAGCTCCCGGCATCCACCAGTGTCGTCACCCCCTGCTTCACCCCGATCTCGTCAATCTGATCGCCGTAGGGGTCAAGCTCCGGCACAGCATGCACATGCAGATCAATCCATCCGCTGGAGCCGTATAACCCGGAGCAGTCCAGCAGGCTCCTGCCTTCCGCCTGGCCCGGCGGGGTAATCGCGGTAATGATTCCGCCCTGAATGGAGATATCCACCGTCCGGCCATCCACCAGCTGCAAGTTGCGCAGCACGTTCTCTGTGCCCACTCGTCCCATCTCCTTCTTCAATTACAGATTTACAGGGGAATTACCAAAAATGATTAATGACATGAACTCCATACATCCTTATATTTAACAAGTAGCAACGGCTGTGCCGTCCTGTCATAAAAATATAAAGCTGCTTCACTCCAAAGATTATAATGTTATAATGTTTATAGTAGCACAAGTGTAATCCAGAAGAGAACTGCGATTTCTAATCCAAGAGGTTCCATCCAAGAATTCTAATCCGAATATCTTAACACTGGAGGTACTGCTGCATGTCCAATCCCGCACCCCAGCCATCCTTGCTGAACCGGTTCCGGCTGACCTGGAATCACTTCAAGTCAAGGCTGCTGCTGAAATACGCTTTTTCCTATATCCTCATGTTCCTGATCCCGCTCACCGGCGTTACCATCTTCGTCTATGAAAACGCCGTCAAGGGCCTGCGGGTCGAAATTGAACAATCCAATGTTAATCAGCTTAATCAAGTGAAAAGCACCATCGACGGACGGATGAATGAGCTTCAGGAGATCGCCGGACGCATCGCCTATGACAAGCATCTGACCCCTTATATGGTCCGGCATCCTTATTACAGTCTGGAGGCGATTCAGGCACTGGCGAATTACAAGGCCAGCAGCAGTATCGCCGAGGATCTGTTCCTCTACTTCCACGGCGATTCCAATATCTATTCTTACCGTGGGTTGGCTGATCTTCATGTCACCTTCGATACTCTCTATCAGTTCGAACACTGGACCCCGGAGGAACTGCGGCGTGACTTGAACGAGACCCGTCAGCCACTGGTCCGTCCAGCCGAGAATGTGACGGTCAATTCCCGGATGGAGCCGATGCTCGCCATGCTCGTCCCGGTGAAGCCGAATGACCCGTTCCCTTACGGAACAGTTGTCTATCTGATGAAGGAATCCAATCTTACCGGCGTCATGGATTCAGTTCTGAGCGATTTCTCGGGCAGCAGCTATATCTTCGGCCCCTCCGGCGAGGTGCTGACCGCGAACAGCCATGGCGTCAGCTTCCCCCAGAACGAGCTTCAGACCCTATCCGCTCTTAAGCCGGGGATTCACAATCTGGAGCTGGACGGAGAGCAGTACTCCGTGGTCTCTGTGAAGTCTGAAGAGAATGGCTGGACCTACGTCACCACGATGCCCAGTTTCCAATTTTTCAGCCGGGTCGCCCATGTTCAGACGCTGATTCTAATTGTCTTCTGTATTACAGTTGTTACCGGCATAGCGGCCGCGCTGCTGCTGGCCAAGCGGCAATACCACCCGATCCGCGATCTGATGGAATTCGCCAAGCCGCGGGGCAGCGGCAACGAAGCTCCCAAGCTGCGCAATGAATGGGAATCGATCCGGCAGACGCTTCATGACTACAGTGCCCGGATTGACCTCCAGGAGCCTTTTGTCCGCAACCAGTGCATGCTGCTGCTGCTCAAGCACGGCCAGCCGGATGATCCCGAGATTGAACAGATGATCCTGAGCGCAGGCTTCAGGCATAAGCAGGGACAGGGCCTCTATTTCTCGGCCATCCTGTCCTGGGATGATGCAGCGCAGGGCGGCAAGTCTTGGCAGGAACGCCATCTGCTGCAGGAGATGCTCAGCAATATCTGCCTGCCGGGCCCGGATGCGCAGATCTTCGGGATTGAATTCTCGGTCAAGGACCAGTTCGCCCTGATTATCTCCCTTCCAGGGGAAGGGGAGATGCCTGTTCAGCACCGGATGGAGCAGGTTATTGAAGCCATTCAGGCAGTGATCCGCGAACACTCGCAGCTCGCGCTGAGCATCGGTGTCGGCATGGCCTACCGGGACCTCGCCAGGCTGAACCAGTCCTTCATTGAAGCCTCCGCTGCTCTTGAGCACCGGATGATCCGGCGCAGCGGCCAGGTCACCTACTTCGAGCAGCTCGCAGAGCTGAATCCCGCCGCTGCCGAGAGCTTCTGGATTCCGCGCAAATCCATGCTGAAGCTGGAGCAGAGTCTGAAGCAGGGCAACGAATCGGTAGCGGCTCAGATGATTGCCGACACCATTGACACGATCAAGGACGAGCCGCTGCAGGTTCATCTGCTGCGGTGTATCTGCTTCGATCTGTTGAATGCTTTTCTGCGTACCGCCTCGGAGCTGGGTATGGATGAGGTGTTCACCAATATGCCGGAGCTGACCTCCTTCGAGACGCTGGAGGAGCTGGAGAGCCGGCTGCTCTCGCTGGCTTCCGCCATTTGTGCCCAGGTGGAGCGGAACACCGAGAACAGCGAATCTTCCCTGATGGATGACATTCTGGCGTATGTGGATCAGCAGTTCGCAGACTACACCCTGAGCCTTGAGCATGTGGCGCTGAAGTTCGCCATCTCGACCTCTTATTTAAGCCGAAGCTTCAAGGAGAAGACCGGCAGTAATTTCTCGCAATATATCTGGCAGCGGCGTGTGGACGAGGTGATCCGGCTGCTGGAGAACACCAGTGCTCCGCTCAAGGAGATCATCGAGCAGGTCGGTTACCTGGATGCACCCAACTTCATCCGCAAGTTCAAAAAAGAAACCGGTCTGACGCCGGGGCAATACCGCAAGGAACATGCCTTGAAGGGGGCCGCTGCGAAAAGACCGGTTTGAAAAACGGGCGGAGCGTCCGTCCTGAATATTGGCATACAACCAATCCTGCACATAATGCAACATTTTACTCATCCTATGGGCCCGAACGCATAATTGTTGTACAAAAGGCAGGATTCCATCTTTATCGGGCAGCGTGGCAGGTTTATTCCTGCATTCTATGCAACATTCCTCCCGCAAAGCTCGCTATCTGTGAACCGGGGCTGCAAAATGTGCAACATTTATATCACCAGCAGCTATGCAGGTGATTCGCCACTTCGCCATTTGCGGGACGAATCACGCAGCCTGCCTCACCAGTGCTTGGGTTACTCCGCTTCGCGGGGCGATTATCTGGTACTCCGCTTGGCGGCGGCTTCCTGGCTACTCCGCTTCGTTCAGAATATGCTCCACCAATTCATCCAGCGGCACCGTGGCGAGCGCGATCGCTGTGTCGGTTACCCCGTAGTAGATATAGAGCAGGCCGTCCTTGACCACATTGCCGGTCGGGAAGATGACATTCGGAATCTGGAAGCCAAATTTCTCGTAATACGTCTCCGGCTCCATAATGAAGTTATGGGTCCGGGCAATGATTTTCTCCGGCTGCTCCAGATCCAGCAGCATCGCCCCTACACGGTAGACGATCTCTTCATCGACACCGTGATAGAGCACCAGCCAGCCCTTGTCTGTACGGATTGGAGGCGTTGAGCCGCCGATCTTCCGCGACTCCCAGGACAGGTTCCCGGCGGCGGCGAGCAGCTTGGGCTCTTCCCAATTCACGAGATCCTCGGAATAGGTAATCCACATAGCAGCTTTTTCCGTCCCGTAAGCTTCGCCCACATATTCTTCGGGGCGGCGGAGCAGCACGAATTTGCCGTTTATTTTCTCAGGGAACAGGATGTTGTCCCGGTCATTGATGTCGAGCGGTGTGGTATCCGCCACGAACTCCCAGTCCAGCAAATTGGTTGACTTCAGAATCGAGGAGCGGGTCAGCCAGTGGCCCTCCTCTTCCCCCCAGCCGTCCGGGTATTTGGGAATGGAGCGCTCAGGGACGCCGGCCCCGGTAGGATAATAGCTCATGGCGCAGGGACGCAGGGCGTAGTTGAGGTAGAAGGTTCCATCGATCTTCACAATACGCGGGTCCTGCACGCTGCCGTACGGAAAGCCCAGCATATCCGGGGTAACAATCGGCTCATCCTTCACATGGGTGAAGTTCACTCCGTCCTCACTCTCCAGCAAGCCCAGATAGTTCTTGCAGGGAGTCAGGGAACCGGCGGTGCGCTCGATCATATAGAACTTGCCGTTATCGATGATGACCGCCGGGTTGAACACGGTCACCTTGCGCCACTCATAGCCGCCCGGGACGACAATCGGATTATTGGGATGTCTTGTAATTTGCATGTCTATTCCTCCTGCGAATGATGTTCGTGGTATATAAGAAGCACTTAGGCTTTGAACTTGAAGCTTGATCGTCACTGCGGTGAACATTTGGACTTCCGGCCGCTGTTGTCAACAGATTTCTAGATTTAATCCGCTTTTCAGCGGTTGAAATCCGTTGACAAAGGCGGACGCTACCGCTCCTACAGTTCCAAATTTCCCCTCCGCTTCTCTGCTTTCTGTTAATTACTTTCGTGCTTCTTATATAACTTAAGCGTCTGTACCTCATAGGGTCTGAAGGACAGCGGGATGACGCCGCCGGCGGTCTCCACGGAGCTGGTCGTGCTCTCCAGCAGATTGACGCGGCAGGCGCGGACGTCCTTGTCCTTCCAATCCAGCACAGCCGATTCTCTGCTGCCCGCCGCTTCATACAGCCGGATAATCGTGCCGCTGCCGTCCTCTGCCTGCTTGATTGTATCGAGCATGACATGATGGCTCTGGAAGGCAAGCCAGGCATGGGTGCTTGGATATTGGCCGGAATGTGCGGCTTCGCTGACCGCCAGCAGCGGTTCATTCAGCTCTGCTGCTTCCCGTACCACATCGGCCTGCCGCCATTCTCCGCTATGCGGATACAGCGAATAGGTGAATTCATGCTCCCCCTGGTCGGCATAACGGTCCGGCCAGCGCGGGGAGCGCAGCAGCGAGAGCCGCAGCACTCCGTCATGAATGTCATAGCCGTATTTGCAGTCGTTCAGTAGGCTCACGCCATAGCCGCCCTCGGACAGATCGGCCCAGCGGTGCCCGCAGACCTCGAATTGCGCCTGCTCCCAGCTGGTGTTGCGGTGGGTCGGGCGCTCCAGCGCGCCGAACGGAATCTCATAGGTAGCCTTCGCGGCCACAATGTCCACCGGAAAAGCAACCTTCAGCAGCTTATGCTGCTCCCTCCAGCTTACGCGGGTACGGAAATCCACCCTGCGGCTGTTCCGGGGCAGGACGATCTCCTGCTCAATCAGCGATTCATGCAGCTGCCAGCGGAACTTCAGCACGGTCTGCACAGGGCCGCTGGTGAGCACCCGGCAGTCCAGCAGCTTCGCCTTGCCCGCAGGCTGCTGCTCATAACGCGGATCTATATCCCAGGCATCCCACAGCGGCGGGGTGTCATGGTAGAACTGAAGCTGGTTCCCGGTTTGGCCGGGCTGGAGCAGCTCGCGGCCCGCGCTTTTGTCAAACCAGCGGCTGATTTCGCCGTACTTATTGAATGTGAGGATGTAATGGTCGGTCTCCCACTCTTCCGGGAAAGCTTCCCCGATGACGGAAGCACCCGGCGGCTCAGGCCATGCTCCGGCCGGCTCCTCCGCCTCCCGCAGCCAGATCGTCCGGCAGCCGAAGGCCGGAACCTTGCGGACCTGCACAGCCAGCGTGTAACTATCCCCGCCAGCCTCCGTGTTCCAGTATTCGCTCGGCAGCAGACCGTCCTCGTCGAATACCTGCACCGCAGCCAGCTCAGAACCGCCCTCCAGCCGGAGCAGCTCCGTACGCTCCCAGCCCAGGCTGTTGAAGACCACATAGGGACGGCCTTCGCCCAATGTATTCACTTCAGCCGTCAGAGCATGCAGGGAGCGGTCCAGCGCCTGCCCGCCCAGACGGAAGATCTCCGCGTATTCCTCCCGCGAGGTCGTATACACCTCCGGGATCGAAGTCCCCGGAATGATGTCATGGAACTGGTTGAGCAGCAGCAGCTTCCAGCCCTCGGCCAGCTCCCCTGAGGGCAGCCGCTGCACCTCCGGCTGATCCGGCTGCTCCAGATCCAGAGCACCGTCCTTCTCCGCCAGCACACTCCAAATCTCCGCCTGCCGGTACAAAATCTCCGCCTTGCGGTTGCTGCACTTATTGAAGGCATGGGTCGTGAAGGTCCCCCGGTGCAGCTCCAGATAGAGATCGCCGTGCCACGCCGGAAGCTCCGGCTGGCGCGCGCCGATCTCCGAGAAGAAGGCTTCCGCCGTCGAGAATTCGCTAACCGGCTGGCCCGGCGCAAGATCGGTGCGGCTCACATATTCCAGCATCTCGTGGGTGACCCCGCCTCCGCCGTCGCCGTGTCCGTAGAGCAGCATCAGCTCATCATGCGCTTCCTTCTGGGCGTTGGCCTGCCAATGCTCCTGCACATCCTTCGGATGCGTATGCTCGTTCACCCCATGGTTCTGATAGGCCACAATCCTCGTCCCGTCAATGCCGACCCAATGGAATAAGGTATGCGGGAAGGGATTGGTATCATTCCAGCCCAGCTTGGTGGTCATGAAATAATCGATACCCGCCTGCTTCAGCAGCTGCGGCAGAGAGGCGCAATAGCCGAAGGTATCCGGCAGCCATTCAATCGTGGACTGCTTGCCGAATTCCTTCATATAGAAGTCCTGGCCGTACAGCATCTGCCGGACCAGCGACTCCCCGCCGGGAATGTTCAGATCCGGCTCCACCCACATACCTCCGACCAGCTCCCACCGGCCTTCGGCAATCCGCTCCTTGATCCGCCCGTACAGCTCGGGATAATGCTCTTTGGCGAAGGCATAGAGCTGGGGCTGGCTCTGGGAGTACCGGAAGTCCGGGTACTTGTCCATCAGAGTGCAGACGGTGGAGAAGGTCCTGCTGACCTTGCGCACCGTCTCCCGGACCGGCCACAGCCAGGCCACATCAATATGCGACTGGCCTACCATATGCATCGTTCCCGGGTGCAGTCCCGCCGCCCGGTCCGCCGAAGCAGCAGCCCGTAACTGCTGTTCCGCCGCAGTTACGGCCCCGCCGTCCAGCAGCAGCTCCTCCTTCATATAGAGCGTGTCCATCACCCGCTCCAGCGCCTTAAGGCTGCGGAGGCGGCGCATGTCTCCCTCCGGCAGCAGGAGGGCCGCTTCGTGTACGATTCGCACCGTATGCAGCAGGCTGTATACCGGACGATTGACGCGCACCAGCTTGATTTCAATACCCGTCAGCGGCGGCTTGATCACCGCCTGGCGGTTCAGCGGGTCCTCCGGCTCCGGTACCGGATCATACAGCTCGATGTCCAGCTCCAGGCGCTCGCCCGCAGCGCCGGACGGCAGCGGAATGAACCAGTGATTGCTGTCCAGGCCATGGTACGGCGCTCCGCCCAGCTTCAGCAGACCTTCCCCGCGTCCCAGATAGAGCAGCGCCGCCTCTTCCGGTGCCCAGTCTCCCGGCACCGCGATCTCCCGGTGAAGGAAATAGGTGGTTCCATACCCGCCATCCAGCCGGGAAACATTGTACTCCCGATGCAGCTCCTCCTCATGCTCATAGCAGCCGGGAGTGCGGTAGCGGGACCTCCGCATAGTCCATTCCGCAAGCTCTATCTTCTCAGCCCATTGCCGCTTGTCCAGCCATCCGGCGAACCGGTCCATACGCTTCATAGCTTAGCCCTCCTCTCTGACTTGGAGCGGCGCGCTCAGGTACTCTGCGGAGTGCGGGCCGGCCATCACTGTGAATTCTCCCGGCTCGACGATCCGCGTCAGATCTGCCGATACATACTCCAGCTCCTCCCGGCCTACACGGAACGTCACCGTCTGCGTGTCTCCCGGCTGAAGGCTGATCTTGCGGAAGCCCTTCAGCTGCTTCTCGGGCCGGGTAATGGAAGAGGCCAGGTCGGAAATATACAGCTGGACCACCTCGCTGCACGCCCGGTCACCGCTGTTAGTTACATCCACGGAGACAAGCGCTTCTTCATCCGCAGAGATTACAGGAGGCTCCACCTTCAGGTTGCTGTATCCGAATTCAGTGAAGCTAAGACCATAGCCGAAGGGATATTCAGCGTGAAAATCCGTCTCCAGATACCGTTTGCCTCTCGTCCGCCGCTTATAGTAGTACACGGGCAGCTGGCCGACATGCTTCGGGATGCTGATCGTCAGCCGCCCGGAAGGGTTCACCTCGCCGAACAGAATGTCAGCAATTGCATGTCCGCCCTCCTGGCCCGGGTACCACGCCTCCAGAATGGCGTCCGCGTGCTCTACAATCCAAGGCTCGGCAATCGGGCGGCCGTTGATATAGACCACAATCAGCGGCTTGCCCAGCTTGTGGATCTCCTGCGCTAACTCCAGTTGCACGCCCATCAGATTCAGCGTGGACCGGTCGATGCCCTCGCCGCATTCCATGTCGCTCCAGGAATGCTCCGTCACAACAGAAGCGCCGGTGAGCAAATCAATCGTCCCCTCACCGAAATCTCTGGCGCTGGAGCCGCCGATCGCCAGCACCACCGCATCGGCTTCGGCCGCACAGGCCAGCGCAGGGGTGAAGCCTTCCCGGGAATCGCCCTTGATCCGGCAGCCGGGTGCGTACAGGACCTTGTCCGCTCCACCGCCCAGCGCCTGCCGGATACCGTCCAGCACGGTGATAATCGCGCCTGCGGGCTGCGGCGAGGTATAGTCGCCAAGCTGGTTGTACGGGGCATCCGCATTGGGGCCGATCACAGCAAGCTTACGGATCTCCTTACTTAGCGGCAGCACTGCGTTCTCATTCTTCAGCATGATGATGCTCTCACCGGCAATCCGCCGGGCCAGCTCGCGGTGCTCCGGCTTGCCGATGATGCTCTCCGCCTGCTCAGGATCGGCATAGGGGCGGTCGAACAGCCCAAGCTTGAACTTCAACTCCAGAATCCGTGCCGCCGCACGCTCCAGATCGGATTCCTGCAGCCGCCCGTGCGTGGTAGCAGCCGCGATATGCTGCTCGAACATCTCGCCCGACATCTCCATATCGATGCCCGCCAGCAGTGCCTGCGCTACAGCTGTTTCTCCGCTATTTGCGGTGTTATGACCATTCGTCAGCATGCCCAGCGCTCCGCAGTCCGTGATCACGAAGCCTTCGAAGCCCCACTCTTCCCGCAGCACATCCTGCAAAAGATAACGGTTCGTCGTACACGGCACGCCGTCAATCTCGTTGTAAGCTGTCATAATGGACAGCGCACCGGCCTCTACCGCCTTACGGAACGGCAACAGATCAACCTCATGCAGCTCGCGCAATCCCATATGCACGGGCGCGGAGTTCCGCCCGCCTTCCGAGCTGCCGTAGGCGGCGAAGTGCTTCAGGGTGGCAAGCACGGAATCCTCCGCGTCCAGCCGTTCTCCCTGCAAGCCCTTCACGGCCTCCACACCCATAGTCGCAATCAGGAACGGATCTTCGCCGAAGGTCTCCTCCGTCCGGCCCCAGCGCGGATCACGCACCACATCCAGCACCGGCGAGTAGGTCGCCGCTCCGCCCTGGCTGCGGGTCTCAAGCGCTACCACCCGGCACATCTCCCGGTACAGCTCCGGGTTCCACATGCTGCCCAGTGCAAGCGGCACCGGAAATACAGTGGCTCCGATCGCCATATGCCCGTGGGAGCATTCTTCGCCGAACAGAATCGGAATGCCAAGCCGGCTCTCCTTCATCGCATAAGCCTGAATGGCATTAACGGCCTCCGCCCCCTCCTTCGGGGACAGGCCGGTCTCCAGCGTGACTCCGGTCCACGGGTCGGCACGCAGCGTCCCGTACAGGGAGCCGACGCCTCCGGTAGCAACCTGGCGCTTGAAGGCTTCCGTCATGCCTGTGGTTCCGTCCGCGTGCTTCTCATAGCACTGCCAGCCGAAAGGCTGGACTAATTGTCCAGCCTTCTCTCCAAGTGTCATGCGCTGCAGCAGGTCCTGTACCCGATCCGCCACAGTCCGCGTTTTATCCTTATAGATCATTTTTACAGCACCTTTCTGCATTAGTCATTCTGCCGCTCACTCTCGGCACTTCAGAGAATGAAAGTTCGAAGAAAATGGATAGCGCCTGAGGAATTAGTTAGTCTTCCAGCGGTCATACGCAGCCTGGTTGATCTCGGCTACACGCTCTCCGCCCATCTTCTTGACAGTTGCGACATAGTTGTCCCAGCCGGTCAGCGGCTCGGCACCAGTGATGAACTTCGCTTCCATCTGCTTCACATAAGTGCTCAGGTCCGAATTCAGACTGCTGATTTCTGTCTGCTCTTCCACCGTGAGGAACAGGGCCGGGAACGGAATCCGTGCGCCCCGATCCAGCAGCTTCTGCTTGGTCTCCTGCTCTACCCAGAGGTCGAAGTCTGTCTTGAGTCCCTTGTTGATATCATCCATGGACAGGGTTGGGGCAGGAATGCCGTAGTTCGGCGTCAAGGTGGCCCGGAAATCCTCCATCTCCTTGCCGTCCGGTACAGGCAGGTATTGCTTCACACGGTTGTCTTTGTCGGTGTACTCCCAGAGCGTTCCCTCCGGCCCTTTGTTGAAGAACAGGGCACCTTCATAGGAATAGAGGTAATCTACCCAGCGGAGCGAGGCTTCCGGTGCAGGGTTACTGTTCGTAATGGCGAATGCGCCGGTCGTAATTCCTCTGTTCTTGGCAATCGCCGGAGCGGACACCGATTCACTGCGCACAGGGGCGAACATCGGATCTGCCATGGACGGCTCTCCGCCCTTCGTCATATAAGCATGCCAGTCGGAAAAGAGCGCCACGCGGTTATTCTGCGCCTTGGCCTTCTTCTGCTCCGCCGTCTGCGAGAAGCTCTCATGATCCAGCAGCTCCTCGGACCAGAGACGGTTCATATACGTCAGGTACTCCTTATAGCCTTCTTCAAGCGGTGTATAGTGGACCTTGTCCGCATCGTCTACATAGATTTCTTCTTCATAGATGCCAAAAGCGCCCAGCAGCCAGGTACGGATATCGCGGAGGTTCGCAGCCGTTGTCGTCACTGAGGAGATTGGAATCTCATCGGCAGTTCCGTTGCCGTTCGGATCTTCCTCCTTCACGCGCTTCAGGTAGGTGTACAGCTCCTCGGTCGTTTCAGGCAGCTTATCGATATTCAGGGCCTTCAGGAAGTCCCCGTTATACCACATCGGGTTGCGGTACCAGTGCTGGCTCATTTCCACCACCGGCAGGGAGTAGATATGACCGTCCGGAGCGGTAATCGATTTGCGCACATCCGGGTTCTCCGCAAGCAAAGCCTTGAAGTTCGGGGCATATTCTTCGATCAGGTCTTCCAGCGGGATCAGAATGCCCTGTTCGCCGTAATTCATCTGCTCGGCAGTCGTCAGACCGGCAGCGTAGAAAATATCCGGGTAATCGCCGCTGGCGAACACCAGATTCTTTTTGGTATCGAAGCTGTCCTTCGGCGCATTTTTATATTCCATCGTAATCCCGGTCTTCTCCTTCATCTGCTGGAGCACCGGCATGTTCTCCCAGTTCTGAATGCCCACATCCGGCGCCATCATGCTCAGGGTGATCGGCTCACTCACAATCGGGAAGCCCTCCTTGTTCACCGTGGCCTCTCCGGTACCCTTATTCGCGGTGCCTTCATTGGAGCTCCCGCAACCAGCCAGCAGTCCAAGAATCACAGCCGAAGACAGCAGAATATTCCATGGTTTACGTGTGATCTGCATTAATAATTCCTCCCTTAGGTTCATTACATTTTAACCTTTAGCCTTTCACAGAGCCAATCATGACCCCTTGGACAAAATAACGCTGCAGGAACGGGTAGACCGCCACAATCGGCAGTGTCGAGACGACGATGACGCCATATTTGACCAGCGATGCCGTCTCTGCCTTATTATTCATGGCCATAGCTACCTCACCGTTGATCGCAGCGCCTGTGGTCTCAGCTGACATTTCCTGCAGGACCAGGATCTGGCGCAGCACCATCTGCAGCGGATACTTGGCTTCATCGTTCAGATAGATCAGGGACGGGAAATAGCTGTTCCAGTGTCCAACCCCGTAGAACAGGGCCATCACGGCGACAATTGGCGCGGACAGCGGCAGGATAATGCGGATGAACAGCTTCAGATTCGTACAGCCGTCGATGTGGGCCGCTTCTTGTAATTCTTTTGGAATCGTGGACTGGAAAAAGGTGCGGGCGACCACGATGTTCCACACCGATGCGGCCACAGGCAGGATCAACGCCCCCATGCTGTTAATGAGGCCCAGGTTCTTAACCAGCAGGTAGGTCGGCACCAGACCTCCGCTGAAGAACATTGTGAACAGAATGAGACCCATGAACAGCTGGCGTCCGACAAAATCAGACCGGCTGAGCGCATATGCTGCTGGCAGCGTAACCGCCAGATTAAGCAGAGTGCCCACAGCTGTATAGATGATGGTATTGAGATATCCGTTCCAAATCTTCGGGTTCTCGAACACCAGCTTGTAGCCGTCCAGCGTCACATTCTTCGGGAACAGCCACATGGCGCCCGAATTGACATCCTGCGGCGAGCTGATAGACGCGCTGAGGATGTAGATCAGCGGATAGAGGACCACTACCAGTGCAAGGCACAGATAGATGTAGGTGCTGATCAGAAACAGCTTATCTCCCCTGGATTCTTTCATCGCAGTAACCAAAGACTTCAACTCCTTTCTACCAGAGGCTGTTCTCACTGGTGCGTTTGGCAATCCGGTTGACGGTAACGAGCAGTATTACATTGACCACCGAGTTGAACAATCCGACAGCGGTCGAGAAGCTGTATTGGGCGTTCACCAGACCGGCGCGGTACACATAGGTGGATATGATATCGGAGGCTTCCATATTAAGCGAATTCTGCAGCAGCAGGATTTTCTCGAAGCCCAGGCCCAGAATGTTACCCATGTTCAGAATCAGCATGATCGTAATCGTGGGTATAATCGTCGGCAGATTGATATGCAGTACCCGCTTGATCCGGCTGGCTCCATCTACGATGGCCGCTTCATGCAGCTGGGGATCTACGCCGGACAGGGCCGCGAGATAGATAATTGTCCCCCACCCCGTGCTCTGCCAGACGCCTGAGAAGACGTACACCGTCTTGAACCAGGCCGGATCGGTCAGGAACTGTGCGGGCTGGAAGCCCAGGAATTCAATGAACCGGATAATCACTCCGCTGGAGGGCGACAGGAAGGTAATAATCATCCCTGCCATGACGACCACCGAAATGAAATGCGGCGCATAAGTAACTGTCTGGACCGACTTCTTGAACGGGCCGTTGCGGACCTCATTGAAGGCCAGGGCCAGAATGATCGGCAGCGGAAACCCGATGGCAAGCTCATAGAAGCTGATGCTGAACGTGTTCCACAGCAGATCCCAGAAGAAATAAGAATTGAAAAACCGTTGGAAATGGTCGAAGCCTACCCAGTCGCTGCCTGTAATTCCTTTGGAGGGTACGAAGTTCTTGAAGGCAATCTGAATGCCGTACATCGGACCATAATGAAAGATGAAGAAATACAGTAACGCGGGAAGCATGAACAGATAGAGCTCCCAATTCTGCCAGATTCTTTTGCCAAGGGACTTGTTCCCCTTCATTCTCCCACTCCTCTCTATGTTAGTTTTCATTACACATAAATCTGTATCCGCTTCGCATTCTTGCTATGGCCTTTCCTGCTAACGCTTACATCCCAAATTGTAGAGAAACTAAGCTGACATCGTAAATATGTAGGTTGTGCATTGTCATGTTAACGGAGTGTAAAACCGCGCTGCTACGGGACTTACGGGCTGAATACTTCGATGGGCCGCTGCTGGCTTACTGCCGTAAATGTGTGAATTATGAACCCTCCTCCCCCCTGCAAAAGTTACATATTGTGATCCCCCGGCAGGTATGCAAACATTTGCTACGAATGCCATCGCTACAATATCGACTGAAGATATAGGAGGTTTCTGTCATGACCCGTACAACTGCCCACCTGATCTCACACACCCATTGGGACCGGGAATGGTATATGCCTTACGAGCGTCACCATGTGCTGCTGGCGAAGCTGATGAACGAGCTGCTGGAGACGCTGGAGCAGGACGAGCGCTACCGGTATTTCCACCTGGACGGACAGACCATTATTATTGAAGACTATCTGCAGGTTCATCCTGAGCGGAGAGAGCAGCTGGAGCGCTTCATCCGTGAAGGCCGGATTGTTATCGGCCCCTGGTATGTGCTCCAGGATGAATTCCTGACCAGCTCCGAGGCTAATGTGCGCAATCTGCTGATTGGCCATCAGGACGCAGCGAAATATGGCGTCATCTCGAAGCTCGGCTACTTCCCCGATTCCTTCGGCAATATGGGCCAAGCCCCCCAGCTGCTCAAGCAGGCTGACATTGAGACTGCGGTGTTCGGCCGCGGCGTGAAGCCGACGGGCTTCGATAATATGGTGGGCGAGCTGAACAGCACCAGCTACGAATCGCCTTACTCTGAGATGTACTGGGAGTCACCTGATGGCTCGACTGTGCTGGGACTACTGTTTGCGAACTGGTACAGCAATGGCAACGAGGTGCCGGTAGATCTAGAGGAAGCCAAGGTCTTCTGGGGCAAAAAAATCACGGATGCCGGCAAATACGCCTCCACCCCGGAGCTGCTGTTCATGAACGGCTGTGATCATCAGCCGGTGCAGCGTGATCTCGCGGATGCGCTGGAGACGGCCCGGAAGCTGTACCCGGACACAGACTTTGTCCACTCCAGTTTCGAGCAATACCTGAAAGCGCTGGCGCCTTCGCTGCCTGAGGACCTGGTCACCGTGCATGGCGAGCTGCGCAGCCAGCATACGGACGGCTGGGGGACGCTGGTGAATACCGCTTCCGCCCGCGTCTACCTGAAGCAGCTGAACAAGCAGGGCCAGACGCTGCTGGAGAAGGGCGCTGAGCCGCTGGCGGCATTGGCTTACCTGGTCAGCGGACAGGCTTATCCTCATGCCCTGCTGACCTATGCCTGGAAGACCCTGATGCAGAATCACCCGCATGACAGCATCTGCGGCTGCAGTGTGGATGAGGTCCACCGCGAGATGATCAGCCGCTTCGAGAAGAGCCGCCATGTCGGCGAAGTTATTATTGAAGAGAGTCTGAAGGCGGTATCCGCTCAGATCGGAACCCGGAATGTAGCGGCCTGGGGCGAATCTGCCCTGCCAGTGACGGTCTTCAATACTACCGGCTGGGAACGCAGCGGAACAGTAAGCATGGAGGTCATCATCGCCAAGCGTTACTTCAAGGAAGGGCCAAATCCGGCGGCGATTGCCGAAGCGCTGGATCAGCTTCCGCTTGACCTGGAGGGCGGTCGGCTAGTGGACTCCGAAGGGCAGATCGTGGCTTGCCGGGCGGAGGATCTGGGCACCCGGTTCGGTTATGAGCTGCCGGACGATCAGTTCCGCAAGCCTTATATGGCCCGGATGGTCCGGCTGACCTTCGAGGCCATGCATGTACCACCGCTTGGTTACAGCACCTACGCCTGGACGGGGGCGCTGGACGATGCATCCGCTGGAGCTGCCGGTGCTGCTGATGCGGGTCCGCTTAAGCTGCTGGAACGGGGGATGGAGAATGGCTTCCTGGCCGTCCAGATCCGCGAGGACGGTTCTTACGATGTGGCCGACAAGCGGACAGGCCGCAGCTTCACCGGACTCGGCGTCTATGAGAATTGCGGCGATATCGGCAATGAATATGTGTTCCGCCAGCCCGAGGGCGATGCTGCACTGACGACCAAGGGACTCGCTGCCCGGATCTCGCTTGCCGAACATGAGCCTTACCGAATCACCTATGAAATCGTGCATGAATGGACGATTCCCGCTTCCGCCGATGCTTCGTTCGAGGACGAGAAGCGCAGAATGGTGCCGTTCCGGCAGCGCAAGGCCGGACGCTCTGCGGAGCAGACTCCGCTGCGGATTGTAACCCGGATCAGCCTGGAGGCCGGCGGGACCGGCGTTCAGGTCTCGGCCGCGTTCAATAATCAGGCTAAGGATCACCGGCTGCGTGTGCTTTTCCCTACCGGGCTGGCGGCGTCCACCCTGCGGGCCGACTCGATCTTCGAAGCTGCTGAACGTGAGATCGAGCCGGCTGCGGACTGGATCAATCCGAGCAATGCCCAGCACCAGCAGGCTTATGTCAGTGTGTCGGATGGCAGCGCCGGACTACTGGTAGCCAATAAAGGGCTGAACGAATACGAGGTGCTGCGGGACGGCAGCAATGCAATTGCCGTTACCCTGCTGCGCAGCGTATCGGAGCTGGGGGACTGGGGCGTGTTCCCTACACCGGAAGCCCAGTGTCTTGGTGAGCAGACGGTGGAGTTCGCGGTCTGTCCCTTTGCCGGGGATACGGACTGGACGGAGGCCTGCTCCTGGGCCTATCAGTACCAGGTACCTTGGTTCACGGTCCAGACCGGCTGGCAGGAGGGTTCCCTCCCTGCGGTCTATCAGCCGCTGGAATGGCAGGGCCGCACTTTGGCGCTGTCCGCCTTCAAAATGTCCGCAGACCATGAGGACCTCATTCTACGCTGGTACAACCTGGCGGGAGCAGAGCAGGAGCTCGCGCTTACGCCGCATTTTCCCGTGAAGGCCATCCATGCCAGTGATATTCTGGAACGGCGCAAACAGCAGGAAGCCCTGGAAGCAGGCACTCTACGCCACTCTGTCGGTAAAGCTCAAATTGTCACCTATGCTCTAAAATCCGCACAATCCTAAATTCACTATGCCAGGAGGAATTACATCATGAATCTGCCAGCTTCCATTACCGCCTATCTGAATGAGGCCGATGAACGGCTTGCGCATCACCCGAAACTGCAGCAGTTGTTCCGCAACTGCTTCCCGAACACACTGGAGACTACAACCAAGCTGCTGGAGGACGGCACGACCTTCGTGTTCACCGGCGATATTCCGGCCATGTGGCTGCGCGATTCGACGGAGCAGGTGCGGCACTATATTCCTTTTGCCAAGCATGACCCTGAATTGCAGCGGATTCTCCGCGGCCTGATTGCCCGCCAGATGTTCTATGTGAATATTGATCCGTACACCAACGCCTTCAACGAGACGGCAAGCGACAAGCATTACCGCGATACGGACGACTGTAACCTGAACCCGTGGATGTGGGAACGCAAATATGAGCTGGACTCCCTCTGCTTCGTCGTTCAGCTGGCTTATATGTACTGGAAGGAAGCGGAGCAGACCGATATCTTCGATGCTGCCTGCTATCAGGCGCTGACCTCGATTGTGAACACGATTGAGACCGAGCAGCGCCACGGGGAGAAGTCCCCGTACCACTTCGTCCGCCAGACGCTGAAAGATACCGAGACCTTGCAGAATGACGGCCGGGGAATGCCGGTCAACTATACGGGGATGAGCTGGTCGGGCTTCCGCCCAAGCGATGATAGCTGCGAATTCGGCTACAACATTCCTTCGAATATGTTCGCTGTGGTTATTCTGGGATATATTGGCGAGATGGCAACTGAGGTATATAAGGATGAGCGGCTGGCAGCCAGAGCGGCGAAGCTCCGCAAAGATATCGACTTCGGCATCCGTACCTACGGCATCGTAACCCATCCGAAATACGGCAGAATCTACGCCTATGAGACAGATGGCTACGGCAACTACTCACTGATGGACGATGCCGGAACCCCGGGGCTGATCTCTATTCCTTATATTGGGTATGTTGGCGTGGAGGATGAGATCTATCAGAATACCCGCCGGTTCGCGCTCAGCTTCGACAACCCGTTCTATTTCGAGGGCAAGCACGCCAAGGGCATCGGCAGTCCGCATACGCCGGGCGGTTATGTGTGGCATATGGCGCTATCCATGCAGGCACTGACGGCGGATAACGATGAGGAGATCAAGGAGCTGATCGATATGCTGATCCGGACCGATGCCGATACCGGCTATATGCACGAAGGCTTCCACCCGGATGATCCGGCTGACTTCTCGCGCGAGTGGTTCGCCTGGTCCAACAGCCTGTTCGCCACGCTGATCGGCAAGGCAATGGATAAGGGGCTGGTCTAGGGGGTAGCGGGAAATCAAACAGAACTTTCGGTTTTGCCCACTAATAGAGGAGCTAATACTAGCAATCTGCAGAATAAAATCCCCCTGCGGTAAATAATACTGGTGTCTTATCACTTTCTGGTGGCATATCCAGCCATTTCTCTCTCACCGATCAGTTATATAGAGAGCATTGTTGCATGTTTTGCAGGATTCTTCTACAACTTTTACTGATTGTAGTAGAGTGTTGCATTATTTGCACAAATTTCAGTACAGAGAGCAAGTTAGCGCTGACTTTGTTGTATTTCGTACAGGTTTTCGGTACAGACCGCTTCTATTGGGCAGTATTGCTGCACTTTTTGCAGGATTTCTCTAAAAATGTTCCTGGCTGGGGAACATGCGGCTTATACGTCATCCCAGCAGCGCCCCTTGTATTCTGTTTTACGCATATATTTGGCCCACGTACAATAAAAAAAACAAGGACCTGCTAAAACCCACAGTGTCCTTGTTTTTTCATACCGTCAAAAGCCAGTTGACATTAGCCAAGGCTACATAATTCATTCCCTGGAAATCAACCTTCAATAATGCCTACTGCCTTGCCCCTCAACCATAGATCATTCATAAAATTGTCCACCTAGAGTATGTATGGAAGTGGAGTGAGGTGATTAATTATGCTAAAGCTGAATAGTATCAGTTGTATGTATGCTTTATTATTATTTATTGAATTGCAATTAATGGGGAATGTAAATAGATTGAGTAGGACAACTGGTTTAGATTTCGTTTTTACAAATAGATTGGTCTCAATTTTTAATATAATATTTTTTATATTAGGTACGGCTTTCTTCATTTTTTATACCAACAAGCATTTTAAAGCATCTAAATTAAATTATTTCACGGCAATTTTATGGTTGCCATACTTCGCCATTTTCGTATTTGTTTTTACCACAATATGGCCAAATGTTAATCCTGCTGAAATGGTTCCTCCAGTGCATGGACTCCTTGCTATTGGTGCTATGGTTATATATCCTTTTTATATAACTTTTATTAATTTGTTAAGTACTCTTAAATACAATTAATTTATGTAGTGGAACGGCAGCACTCATTTGATCATTAATAGTTGGAGGAAATCCACCTTCCCTACTTCCCACAAGCAGAAAACGGCTGAGGCTCCCTTGAACTCAAGGAGGCCTCAGCCGTTTCTGTGTGTATTTAGCTTACTTCGGCTTAGTAGCCGCTCTGGCTCTGCTCGCCCTTGGCAATCGCTACGCCGCCGCTGGTTCCGATCCGGCTGGCGCCTGCGCCGATCATCACGAGGGCGTCTTCCGCGCTGCGTACACCGCCGGAGGCCTTCACGCCGATCTCAGGGCCTACCGTTGCCCGCATCAGGGCGATATCTTCCTTCGTTGCCCCGCCGGTCGAGAAGCCGGTCGAAGTCTTCACGAAGTCTGCGCCCGCTTCTACAGCAAGCTTGCAGGCACGGACCTTCTCCTCTTCAGTCAGCAGGCAGGCCTCAATAATGACCTTGGTCAGCGCTTTGCCGCGCGCGGCTTCGACTACTGCAACCATATCGCGCTTCACTAGTTCGTCATTGCCATCCTTTAGTGCGCCGATATTAATGACCATATCCACCTCACCGGCACCGTTCGCAATGGCATCCTTCGTCTCAAAAGCCTTCGACTCAGGCGTCGATGCCCCCAGCGGGAAGCCGATTACTGTACATACCTTCACTTCCGGTGTATCCTTCAGCACGGCATGCGCCGTGGCGACCCATGCCGGATTCACACACACAGAGGCGAATTTGTAGGCTTTTGCCTCTTCAGCAAGCTTGATAATATCATCTTTACGGGCATCTGCCTTCAGCAGCGTATGATCAATAATCCCGGATATTGTAGTTTCACTCATGTTCAATTCCTCCATATAATCGGTAATAGATGTTCACATCCCTTGTAATCATACCAATAGTCGGACACTTTTGAAAGCTGGAGGGTATAACATCTGCTAATCCTGTATCCAATCCGGGCAGTATAGATCACACCTACCGTCCCCTATCTCCCTATACATTCACCTGCCGGATGGCCTCCCGCAGATCGCCCGTACTCGCGCTGACGCTCAGCGAAGCCTCATAGACTTCTTTGATACGCGCCAATTGCAGATCGGTCAGCTCACGGATCTCCCGGGTCTGCTCCGAGACCTCTCCGGCAATATCGGCCATACTGCCCACCGCTGCCGCAACCTCCTCCGAGCCAGCGGAGAGCTGCTCCGCTGTCGCCGACACATCAACGATCTGTCCGGCCACCTCCCGGAAGGCGGCGGAGGCCTCCAGCAGAGCAGCCTCCGCTTCGGCTGACATCCGCACCCCTTCCTTCACTTCAGCGGACGCTTCCGTCATCTGAACCCCGATGCTCGCCGAAGCCTGGCTGATATGCAACAGCAGCTCAGCCACCCGCTCGGCCGAGGCTGCGGAACCTTCTGCCAGCTTGCGCACTTCACCGGCTACGACAGTGAATCCCCTGCCGTGCTCCCCCGCACGTGCCGCTTCAATCGAGGCATTCAG
The DNA here is from genome assembly GCF_000517865.1 of Paenibacillus sp. FSL R7-269. Classification (NCBI taxonomy): domain Bacteria; kingdom Bacillati; phylum Bacillota; class Bacilli; order Caryophanales; family Paenibacillaceae; genus Paenibacillus; species Paenibacillus sp. FSL R7-269. The sequence goes on along the minus strand of NZ_ASPS01000025.1, from coordinate 119,757 downwards.
CGCAAGCAGCTTTGTCTGATCCGCAGACTCCCTGATCGCAGCCAGCGCGCCCTCAATCTCATCGGTATAGCCTTGCAGCTTCAGCACGATATCCAGCGTCTCCCCGGTAGATACGGAGATCGACTTCATCTGCTGGTTCGTATGGTTCATGGCCGTCTGGGACGCCTCTGCAATGTCCAGCGCCTTGACTGCGAATTCCGAGACCGCAGCCGAGGCCTCCGAAATACGCGAGATGCCCAGCGCCATCTCATCCATAGCCACAGCGCTGCTCTGTGCGCCTTCCGTCTGCGAGTTAGCACCGGCATAGATATCGCTGATTCTGCCGCTCACCGTCTCACTCATCTTCAGCACATCATCGGCATTCCTGGCGAAGGTCTCGGAGGAGCCGTAGAGGCTGTCGGATGCGGTAGACACCCCGGATACCATCCCCTTCACTCTGGCATTCAGATCCCCCGACATCTGGAGCATTGCCTGATAAGCCCTGCCAATCTCATCCCGGGAGGTGACCGGACGGGCATGCAGGATGCGGGCAGCCCCGGCGAGATCCCCTTCGGCCAGCGTGCCCGCGCTCTCTGTAATCGTCACCAGCGGACGCAAGGACCGGGAGACGAACCATGCCAGCACCGCGAGTGCGCCCAGAGACAGCGCTAGAATAATACTATAGAGCGGCAGGCTCTCAATCAGGACATCACGGGTCAGCGTACTCAGTACAGCAACATCCGTATCAATGCCCAGCGCCCCGACCAGCTTCCCAGTGGTGTCCTTCATTGGAACGAATGCCGAGATATAATCCCCGTATTCGGGATTACTGATCAGCGGCGTGCTGGCATTCTCTCCGGCAAGTACAGCCGTAACTGCGGCCGCTGGCATATCGGTACTCTCATTAATCCCCGAAGCCAGCGGGTCTCCCTCCGGCCTGCCGTCAATCATCAGCTGCGGCTGGCGGGCATCATCAATCCGCACAAAATATACATAACGGGCACCAATCGACTTCCGGAACTGATCCAGTTCATGGCGGAGCAACCAATACAGGTCCGACTCCTGCGGATCGGCCAGGAATTCACTGTAGCGCCCGGCATCAATCTGCGTCACATAATGGCTGGCAATACTCATGTTGTAGCTGCTGATCGTCCCTTTAACCGCTGATCCGGTGTTCACCCACTGAATGGCAGCATTGCCTGCTGTAATGCAGAGAATCACTAAAGTCATAACACAGAGAATACGGGCAATCAGTCTGGTTCGGATAAAAGAAAACATGGAGGCCTTCCCTTTCGCGCATCACAATTGCGTAGTTATAGTAGGGCCATCCGAAGAAGCAATGACAAATGTCCCTCTACCGGAAAATTTCGACAAACTTTTCAAAAACCCTTTTCCTAAGGGGGTACAAACGATAAATTTTGAACCATTCAAAAAAAAGGCTGCTTCTGAAGCCCAATCGCTCCAAAAACAGCCTTCTGTCCTTGATCCGTCAATGTCCGCCCGAAGACGACAATCCAACCCGCTGCACCAGCCGGGCACTTTCTTCATTTAGACCCGTGAGAGTGACCTTAGTACCTAGTGCCGCGTATTTGTCCATCGTCTTGGCAATAGCCCCCACCGCCGACTGATCCCACACATGGGAACGGCTGAAATCGATAATGACCTGCGCCGGATCACTGTCATACATGAATTCATTCACGAAATGGCTCGTGGTTCCGAAGAACAGCTGGCCCGATACCCGATAAGTCGTTACAGAGGCCGTAGTATGAACACTCAGCTGGAGGGAAGCGATTTTCCAGGCAAAAGACAAAGCACTCAGCAGCACGCCGAACAGCACGCCGATCGACAGGTTATCGGTAGCTACTACTGTAACCACAGTGACCACCATGACCAGGGCATCGCTTAGCGGAACTCTCCGCAAGGAGGTCAGGGACTTCCATTCGAAGGTGCTGATGCAGACCATAATCATTACACCGACCAGTGCACCCATAGGAATCTTCTTAACGACATCACCCAACACAAGAATCAGGAACAATAGGAAGATCCCGGAGACAAAAGTGGACAAGCGTGTCCGTCCGCCCGATTTCATATTGACCATCGACTGGCCGATCATCGCGCAGCCCGCCATGCCTCCGAAGAAGCCGGTCACAATGTTGGCTAGCCCCTGCCCCTTCGCTTCCCGGTTCTTATCGCTGCCGGTGCCCGTGATATCATCAATCAGCGTGGCCGTCATCAGCGATTCCAGTAATCCGACTACCGCGAGAGAGAGCGAATACGGCAGAATAATCAGCAGCGCATCCAGCGTCAAGGGAAGGCTCGGCAGATGGAATACCGGCAGTGCCGAAGTAATAGTCCCCATATCGCCCACGGTTCTAACATCCAGCCCCAGCATAATGCTGAGTACCGAGACTACGACAATGGCGACCAGCGCTGACGGCACCGCCTTGGTGATCCGGGGAACCGTATAGATAATGACCAGCGTAAGAGCCACCAATGCATACATGATCCAGCCCTGCCCCTCAAAATGCACCAGCTGAGCCATAAAGATCAGAATCGCCAGCGCGTTGACAAAGCCCGTCATGACCGGCTGCGGCAGGAAGGTGATGAACCGGCCCAGCTTCAGCAGTCCCATCACAATCTGCAGGATGCCAGCCAGCACCGTAGCCGCGAACAGATACTCAATGCCGTGCGACAACACCAGGCTGCCGACCAGGAGCGCCATCGCTCCTGTCGCCGCCGAGATCATCCCCGGCCGCCCGCCGGCGAAGGCTGTTACAATAGCGATACAGAAGGAGGCGTACAAACCAACCATCGGGCTTACGCCAGCAAGGATGGAGAAAGCAATCGCTTCAGGAATTAAGGCAATAGCCACGGTCATGCCCGATAAAATATCACTCCGTGTGTTGGAGAACCAACCGTTGTTGTATGAGACGATTTGCTTCAAAATTCCAGTTCCTCCTAGTGCCTGAATTTACCCTATTCAGCTTAACGGTATAATCCCGAAGCCTTCACTTCATTGAAGAAGGTGTTGAACTCCTCAATATTAAGCTGCTGCGCCGCATCGGACAAGGCTGTAGCCGGATCAGGATGCACCTCTACCATAATCCCGTCGGCTCCGGCAGCAAGCGCGGCCTTGGCACATGGAATCAGGATATCCTTACGTCCAGTGGAATGGGTGACATCGACCAGCACCGGCAGATGGCATTCCTGCTTAAGAATCGGCACCGCCGAGATATCCAGCGTATTGCGCGTCGACCGCTCATAGGTTCGGATCCCGCGTTCAATCAGCATAATCTCCATATTGCCGCGGGACATAATATATTCTGCCGCATGAACGAATTCATCCAGCGTGGCGGATAGTCCGCGCTTCAGCAGCACCGGCTTATTCACTTCCCCTACCGCCTTAAGCAGCTCGAAGTTGTGCATGTTCCGCGCGCCGACCTGAATGACATCCACATAATCCAGCGCTTCTTCAATATGCCGGGGATCGACAATCTCACTGATCGTCAGCAGCCCGTATTCACTCGCCGCTTCACGCAGAATCCGCAGGCCATCCATGCCCAGTCCCTGGAAATCATAAGGGGAGGTCCGGGGTTTGAAGGCGCCGCCGCGCATAACCTTGATGCCTGCCTTCTGCAGGGCCGCAGCTACCGTACGGGTCTGCAGCTCGCTCTCCACCGAGCAGGGGCCAGCCACCATCAGCGAGGATAATCCGCCTACAGTAACGCCGCCCGGCAGCTCAATAACTGTATCCTCCGCATGATCTTTGCGCGCTACCAGCAGGGTCTTCTTATGCTCCGTACTTTGCAGATCAAGCGAGGCAGAGAAAATCTGCTTGAACAGCGTACGGATGGTTCCATTCGTGAACGGCCCCTTATTGCCTGCCACCATTTTCTCCAGCATCGCCTTCTCCCGTTCAGGATCGAACTTCGGCACGCCCTGCTTCTCTTTGAGTACCCCAATCTCCTGAACGATTCCGGCACGCTCCGAGATCAGCTCCAGCAGCTGACCGTTAATCTCATCCAATCTTGCTCTCAAGTCATCCAATTCCACATTACTCATTCCCAGACACTCCTTTGTGATATTAATAATTAAGGCTATGAACGAACGCAAAAAGGCCCCCCGCCGCAAGGGACGAGGAGCCGTGGTACCACCCTTATTTAGAGCTGAATCCAGCTGACGCATCAGCATATGGCGGAATACCTGAAGATTACCGGCCGTGGATTCATTCTGTCTTACATCCGTTAACGCAGGAAGCGGGCCACCCTACCCATACCTGCTGCAGCAGTGTACTTCAGGGACCGACTCGGAAGTGAACTTCGGCACTAAACGTCTCATGAGGGTGCTCTCAGTCTCCGGCACGCCTTCCCTGTTAAGATCCGCTATGAAGTGCTTACTCTCTTCGTCATTGTCATTACAAGGTATATCAGTGCTCTTATGCACCAGTTTCTGCTATCTTAATCAAAAAGACTTCCAGATGCAAGATAGTTCAGCACTGCATTGCAGCTTTAACTCAGTAATGTGATTATTTTGTGAAGAGCTGACTACTTATTCCTGTTCCGCAAAAAATTTCCCGATTACTTTGTCAATGCTGTCGCTTCTCAGCGGCTTGCTGATATATTCGTCCATCCCTGCTTCGAGGCATAGCTCCCGGTCGCCCTTAAGCGCGTTGGCCGTCACTGCAACAATGACCGGCTGCTGGTCTGCCCGCTGCTCTGCCCTGATGGCAGCTGTAGCCTCCAAGCCGTTCATCCCGGGCATCTGCACATCCATGAAGATCAGATCATAGCCGTGCCGGACCGCCATATCGACTGCCTGCCGCCCGTCCTCGGCCACATCGACAGCGAAGCCGCGCTTCTCCAGGATTTTGCGCAGGACGATCTGATTGATCACATTGTCCTCGGCTACCAGAATATGCAGGGACCGGCCTGCTGATTGTGGCTCCGGCACGTTCCCCTCCGTCCCGTCAGCCGGAAGTGCCTGCGCTTCTGTCCGGAGGACCACGGTGAACACAAAGGTCGCCCCTTGCTCGGCCGCTGTATCCAGATAGATCCCTCCGCCCATCCGCTCGGCCAATTGCTTGCTGATTGCCAGCCCCAGACCGGTGCCTTCTCCCTGGCGGCCCCTGAAATGCTCCAGCTGATAGAACGGCTCGAACAAGCGGCTGCGGGCCTCCTCAGGAATGCCGCTTCCCGTATCTGCCACGGTGAACTGGAGCGTTACTCCTGCCGGGCCATCGGCAATGCGCTTTACGCCTACCTTTACCCCGCCGGTACAGGTGAACTTCACAGCATTGCCGGCCAGATTGAGCAGGATCTGCTTCAGCCGCTCCCTGTCCCCGATCAGCCGCTGCGGCACATCCGGCCCGCTCTCCACGCTAAGGGTCAGCCCTTTGCGCTCCGCCTTGAGCTGAAGCAGCTCCAGCGCGGAATCCATACAGTGCCGGAGAATGAACGGCTCATCTTGGAGTGAGATTTTGCCTGCCTCAATCTTGGACAGATCGAGAATGTCGTTGATGATATTGAGCAGGGATTCGCCGCTCTGGCGGATAATTTCCAGGAACTCCCGCTGCTGCGAACCTGGCTCACTGCTCTCCAGCAGCAGGTCGGTCATCCCGATCACCCCGTTCATCGGGGTACGGATTTCGTGGCTCATCATGGCCAGGAACTCACTTTTGGCGCGGTTCGTATTCTCTGCGGTCTCCTTGGCAATCATCAGCTGCTTCTGCTCGGTAATATCCTTGACGATAATATAAAAGCCTACGGTAGACTGGTTGATAATAATCGGTGCAAGGGTGGTCAGAACCTCCACAGAATGCCCGTCCTTATGCCAGATCAGGTTGATATCCTGTCCCGCGGAGCCGCTCTGCCAGCGGGGACCGATTACATTTTGCAACTGGCGCTCGCCTATTATCCGGCTGACACTCAAGCCCACCATCTCAGCGATCGTATACCCTGTCAGCCGTACCGCCTGTTCATTCCCGTTAATAATATGGCCTTTCAGGTCCAGCGATATGATCGCGTCATGATTATATTTCTTCAGCGAGGTATACCGCTCGACCGACTCCTGAAGCTTCTGCTCCACAATCTTGCGCCGGGTCACATCGCGGCCGACAGCCAGCACCCCGCGCTCCCCGCCATCTTCCACCGTTCTCAGGGAGAACTCAATCCAGATATATTGGCCGTTCGCATGTAAGATCCGCAGCTGGACATCAGGCGAGTCAGCCATCTGCTGCGCACTGATTAAGGCCAGATCCTCAGAGTGAACCAGTCTGCTGTTGTCCTGGCCGATCAGCTCCTCCGGTCTATACCCGAGCACCTCTTCTACTGAAGGGGAGCAATAGCGACAGACTGAACCCGGCGCCGTATAGTAGACAATGTCCCTGATGTTGCCGGCAATCAGCTGGTACAGCCGCTCAGGTGTCCCGGGGAGTGCCTCCGCCGGTGCCGCAAGCGGCCTTCCGGCCAAGTGAACAATATAATACAGCCCTTCTCCCGTCGAAGGTTCGCTTACCCTCGCCACATGCAGCAGCACCGGAACGGCAGAGCCGTCCGCATGGCGCAGCTTGATTTCGGCTTCAAAAAAAGGGGCTGCTCCGCTCCTAAGGCTCCCCATCCTGTAACTATGTATGTGCAAGCTATCTTCATCCCAGAACGCTGTGAAGCTGTGTCCCAGCAACTGTTCTTCGGAATATCCCAGTAAGAGGGTTACCGCCGGATTCACTTTCATCCATTCTTCAGCCATGGAGAGAAAGGCTACTCCGGCAGTTCCTGTCTTAAATGCCTGTTCAAATGGAGAAGACGTCTCCGTATGCTGCCCTAGCATAAGATCCACCGCCCGTTGTGAAGTATTAGATGCAATTCCTTTATATTAAATCTGCAATATAAATATCTTGCATAATCGGGCGAAAGTCAAATCATTATGTCGAATAAAAATTATTCCTTATTCAGCGGATTACAGCAGTTCGTGAACCCGCCGCCAGACAGAGATCTCCCCAGCTCCCCACCTTAATGAATCCCCTGTTGCTATTTCGAACTAAATTTTCTGCAGGTCTTCTCCGTAGAGCAGCCTTTTCACGGTTTCGGTGAACGCTTTAACCTGAAAGGGCTTGGTGATATATTCGGCAAAGCCCTTCTTCCGGGCCTTTTCAATATCCGAGTTTTGTGCAAACGCACTGGTCGCCAGCACCGGAATATGACAAGTTGCCTGATCCTGCTGCAGTATTTCCAGAGCTTCATATCCGTTAAGTCCGGGAAGCCCGATGTCCAGGATGATCAGATCCGGCAGAGCTTCCCGGGCTATTTGCAGTCCAAGCTCTGCCGTTTCAGCCTTCAGCAGCAATACAGAGGGCAGATTTCTTTTGAAAATATGGTGTACTAAGGCCATATTGAGCTGATTATCTTCCACATATAGTACCGTCCACTTGCCTTCCTCCATCCAGTTTATCCTCCTAAAAAGTCTCAGCCCCCTTGCCTGCAGATGGGCAGAAAATAAAAAAACCGAAGAAAGGGACCATTCCCCCTTCTTCGGCTCATGTTCGGCTCATTTGCATGTCCGACTCATTTCCACCTCATATATATTTAGACTTCAGTGAAAAGTATAGGCTATCACGCTGGTATCTTTGTCGAAATCCCAATCCACATAAATATCCGCCAGCTCTTTGCCGAGCATCTGGGCTATCGTGGTGGTATCGTCCAAATACCGCTTTTCCATCTTGCGCTTGGTGGTCTTAAGCGTATTCTCATAGCCGAGGCCAATCAATTCCTTCTCCAAAGGAATCATGATGCCTTCGCGCTTAATAATCAGAATGCGGGGTCCCAGCCACCAGGAGTCCGTATAGACCGGCTCCTTCTGAACCTTCCTGGTTACCTCGTTAATCTGGATATGGACTTCCTCGCGCCCGGCATAATCATCAATCGGTACATCGTCATTCTTGATGAGTGCCACGATCATCCCCGAGGCGTTATGAATGCCCCAATCATAAAAAAGCTCGCCGACCTCAACAGCCATGCTCTCCTTCAGATACGCTGCAAGCTCGGGAAGCAGGGACTTCATCAGAAGCTCCCGTGTATAACGAAACGCCTGTTCTTCTTCCTTATTCAATAAAAACCTCTCCACAGGCCCGATAAAATTACGGATATGCAGGGCTATACATTGCTCCCCGATGGAGGCGTGTATCGATTCAGGACCTTTCCCGAAGCGTTCCCGCAATAGCCTTCCTGTGAAACTGGAAAGTTGGCTAGTAAGTTCTGTAATGCTCATTCAATTTCCTCCAGCATAATATTGTAGTGTCTGTGTGTGTACATCTGGGGAGACGCTCCGCCTGCTGAAGAAACGGTTCGTTCAACTTAGTATAATCTCAACCGTCCGGTTCGTATATATAAAACTTTATGGGATATTTCCCAGACATTCCGATTGCTGAGACAAAAGCTTCTATAATAGAACGCCCAATATTACAAGTTACCACAGGACAAGCTTTGCAAACTTCCACTCATATACTTACAATTAGTAAGTAATTGTGATATACTGGGCTATATCCTTGCACTAACGGACAAGCTTACAAGATAACTGCTACTCAATATTCTGGATTATAAGGGGTCTGTACCATGAACAACCAAGGGAATGCTCATACTAATATTCAAGGGAATACGCAAGCGGATACTCTGGCAAACGCACAAGAGGATGCTCAAGCAAAAGAAGTAAGCCTGCCGGAGTTTGAATTCGGCATTTATACACTGGGCGATATCGTTACCGACTGCCATACAGGGCAGCGGATCAGCCCCGCCCAGCGCCTGCAGGAAGTCATTGCAGCCGCGAAGCTGGCCGATGAAGCCGGGCTGGATGTATTCGGTGTAGGCGAGCATCACCGGCTGGATTTCGTAATCTCATCGGTGCCCGTTGTGCTGGCGGCTATTGCCCAGGTTACACAGCGGATCAAGCTCACCAGCGCTACGACCGTGCTAAGTACCATTGATCCGGTTCGTGTCTTCGAGGATTTCGCCACTCTGGACCTGCTGTCGGGCGGCCGGGCCGAGATCATTGCCGGACGCGGCGCTTTTCTGGAATCCTTCCCGCTGTTCGGCTATGAGCTGGAGGATTACAAGCAGCTGTTCAGCGAGAACCTCGACCTGCTGCTCACACTGAACCAGCATGAGGTTATGAACTGGAAGGGCAAATTCCGCTCTCCGCTGCATAACGCCGAGATTGCTCCGCGTCCGCTCCAGCAGAAGCTGCCGCTCTCGGTCGGCATCGGCGGGTCAGCCGAAAGTGCCGAGAAGGCCGGAACTCTTGGCATCGGCATGGCTATCGCGATCCTGAGCGGCAGCCCGGAGCCCTTCCAGAATCTGGCCGGCACCTACCGCCGCGCCGGGGCAGCCGCCGGCCACCAGCCGGAGGACTTGAAGATCGCCATCACCAGCCATGGCTACATTGCCAAGACCTCTCAGCAGGCACTGGATGACTATTATCCTTATTATTACAGCTACCGTAATAGCATCAGCCCGCGCCCCGGTCAGGAGTACCGGGTCTCCCGCAGTGAATTCGGCCGGTTCACCTCGCCCGACAATACCCTGGCGGTGGGCAGTCCGCAGCAGATTATCGAGAAGATTCTCTATCAACATGAGCTGTTCGGCCATAACCGATTCATGACCCAGCTCGACATCGGCGGCCTCCCTTACCCCAAGGTAGCCGCCGCCATCGAGCTCCTCGCAACCGAGGTCGCCCCGGTGGTGCGCCGCGAGGTTGCGAAGAAGCAGCACGGGATATCGTCCGCGCAATAGTTGTCTATTGCGCTGGATGGGGTTCCGCCTAACTGATAGGCTCATTTAACTAACATCTACTTGAGTCAGGTGCACTTGTGCTCCTCATTCGCTCATTTAGCTAACTTCTACTCAATTCAGGTGCACTTGTGCTCCTGATTTTCTCATTTAGCCAACTTCTACTCAAATCAGGTGCACTTCTGCACCTGAGTTGCTCATTTAGCCAACTTTTCCTTGATTCAGGTGCACTTGTGCTCCTCATTCGCTCATTTAGCTAACTTACCCTCCCCCGTCCAGCCCACTTTCAGCTCCACCAAAGGGATTTATCCCTTTCATTTACTCATCCGCCCCACTTTCATCGCCATCAAGGGGATTTATCCCTTTCATTTGCTCAGCCAGCCCACTTTCAGCACCATCAAAGGGATTTATTCCTTTCACTCTCCCTCTCCCTCTCCCTTTCACTTTCCCTCTCCCTATCCCCTTCCCCCTTCTAATCCACCCCGCACCAATCGGCCCGCTTCCAGTGGAGCCCACATAGTCACCCTAATTCCTTATATTAGTTTAAATTCCAGACCCGGCAGACGGAGAATGCCACGGATGTGAGTGAGCAGGCTCATCAGGAGAGCGCATAACTTCACATTACCTAAGTAGAGGCCGCCATTCGTTCAATGGACAAAAAAAGCCCCCAGCGATTGCTGGGGACCTGTTCAATAGTATGAATTAGCCAATGTTCAGGCAAATGATGGCTTGTTATTATCCACTTTACCGCTGACCAGCTTCTTGTACTCGTCGTCGCCACCCTCCAGGGATGGTGCCAAATACACGCTTGACGCTGAGGGCGTAAGCTTGGGGCCGGATTTGCGTCTGGAGCGGCCTTTGCCTCCCGCGCTGTTGCCGTCACCGCTTGCAGACCGGCGGACAGTACTGGATACACTAACGGCATTCTTCATATTCTTCATCCTGTTAGTCCCCTCCCACTAAATGATTGACGGTGCGGAACAAATCCCGGTTATAGGCCACGACTGCTGTAATATCCTCTGCCGATAATCCCTGACTTCCCGAGAAGTGCACGGACAGCACATGGTTCTTACCTAAAGGATAGCATAGGATATATACCTCCGCAACTTCCGTACGCTGTAAAAAAGTCCATTCTTTTGCCAAAAAAGCATCCAGCACCCCCGGCTTCACGCCCCCGTCCTCGAACGCGGAGAACGGATACATCTGCCCGCGTCCCACATTGCCGCCGACCTGCTTCAGGCCCGCTTCCGCTTCGGCACGCCACATGGCGGCTCCAATCACCCGGCAATTCTCCGGAGGCAGGAATGAATTGCGGACGGCTTCGCTCAGTGCCTGATATTTCTCGGCTGCCTGAGGCGGGGTTACATTATTATTATATTGCCAAAAGAAGTGAAGGATACTTTCTTTTCGCCTAAGCTCTGCCCGAAGCTGCAACAGCTCTACAGCCGGGTCGTGGTACATCCCCTGTGCCTGAATAATGTCAATGATCTTGCCGCAGCTCACATCCACCGCCGCTGTAACATTCTCATGCTGCCACTCATATTCCAGCGGGGTTAGTCCCGACAAATCCGACAGCAGATGATACTCTTCCACATTCTCACCCGGGATCAGATCACTGCGGGCAGGCACCTGATCCGGCAGCAGGCAGAAGACCCTGCCGCGACGCAGCCTCGACCAGAACAGGCCCATTTCGAACTGCGTGTTGTCCCGGGTCACATAATAATATTTACCCCTAATCCGGGCTACATCATCCGGCGAGAACACAAAGACGGCAAAATCGCTGATATCCAGATTCCGCTCCAGCGCTTCCATGGTGTATTCATTCGGCCGGAAAGCAGCGGCATACCACGGATGAACCTCGGCGGTCCGCTTCAGCTGTTCGTGGATAGCCCTGGCATAGCGGATAGATTCTCTGGAAGAACCAATGAATAATCTAGGTCTGATCACGGCGGCACTCCTTTGTCTGTTTCCCCAATATGTAATAATTATACAGACATTTCCTGCCAACGAATAGGGCTTTAGTCGATATTGGGCAGCCGCAGAAGAAGATAAGAGGAATGTAATCAGTAGCGTTGTTAGCAGTAGTTGAAGTAGGTATTTATCTTCAATTTTAATTTTTCGGTATTCTCCTGCCGATGAAACGGGTAATAGAATGTTATCTCTAGGGGAAATGGGGCTTTATTTGTATGCGACAAAAAATACATACCGCAGTTCTGTCAGCCTGTCTGCTGGCTTCATCCATATTGGCACCTGTCCTGCCGTCTTCTACCGCTTATGCTGCAACTGCTTACACCGCCAAAGTGTACGCCAGCTCCCTGAATGTACGCAGTGAGCCTGCTGCAAGCGCCGCCGTCACAGGCACTCTGGCTGCCGGAGCCACCGTTACCGTCACTGAGGAGCAGCACGGCTGGCTCAAAGTCCGGGCCGGCTCTGTCTCCGGATGGGTAGCCGGTTATTATCTGAAGCGCACCAGCGGAAGCTCGTCCGCCAGCACCTCTTCCAGCTCCACCATCTCCAAGGCATCGGCCAAGGCGGCGGTTAAGACCACCTCGGCCTCCAGCGGAACGGCTGTCGTGACCGCGTCGTCCCTGCGAATCCGCAGCGGTCCGGGAACCGGTTATGAGGTGGTCGGCTCCCTGCAATCCGGCAACAAGGTTACGCTCCTGCTCCGTCAGGGAGAGTGGTCGCGGGTCCGCACCGCCGGAGGAACGGCCGGCTGGGTATCCTCCGGCTATCTGTCAGACGGAACCGTCCACAGCGCAAGTACAGTCAGCTCGAATAGCCAGACTCCGAGTGTCGTACGGAAATCCGGCAGTATCCGGGGCAAGCTGATCATTGTGGACCCCGGCCACGGCGGCACCGATCCCGGCATGCTCGGGACAACCTATGACACGATGGAGAAGGATCTGACGCTCCAGACCTCTCTCTACCTGCGGGATTATCTGACCGCCAAGGGAGCCAGAGTGGAGATGACCCGGACCCGCGGGGATCAGAAGCCTGCGCTCTCTCAGCGGGTGCAGCTCGGACGGCAGCTCGGTGCGGACGCTTTTGTCAGCATTCATTATAATTCATCGCCGAAAAATGTCTCCGGCACGCTGACCTTCTTCTATTCGCAGCAGAATGATCTGCGGCTGGCCCGGGCAGTGGAGACCCGTCTGGGTGAGGGTATTGGCCTGCGCAGCAACGGCCTCTCCTTCGGCGACTACCATATTCTGCGGGAGAATCCGCTGCCGGCCACCCTTGTAGAGCTGGGCTTCCTGTCGAACCCTTACGACGAAGCGATTGTACGCAAGGCGGCTTATCAGCGGAAGGCGGCTCAGGCTGTTGCCGAGGGAGTGGCCGATTATTTTAACAAATAGATAAGAATCAGATGCTGATCTCCCGGATGTTAAGCTCCGTTCTTTTGCTGAGATCAATATATTCATCCCCGATGCGGATTAGCGGAGTCTCGATATCATGCGGGTTCAGATAGACAATCTCACCGACCCGGCCATCGGTTAAGACTACATCACGCCCCACGGACCGCTTCACGACATTCTCCAGAAAAACGGTTACAATATGCGGGTCCAGCGCGCCGAAGCTGCCTCTTCTCATCTGATCCACAATCATATGGAACGGCATCGGCTCATGATACGGGCGCTTGCTGGACATCGCATGAAAAATATCCGCCACGGCCACAATTTTACTGTAAGGATCGATCTGCTCGTCCGTCAGCCCCAGCGGATACCCCTTGCCGTCATTTCGCTCATGATGCTGAAGCGCCACCAGGGCAATGCGTGAATTGGCTCCGGTGGTTTCTTTGAGGATCTCGTAGCCGTAGACCGTGTGCTTCTTCACTTGGGTGAATTCCTCGTCCGTCAGCTTGCCGGGCTTATTCAGCAGCTCTGAGGGAATCTTCAGCTTGCCGATGTCATGCAGGGTTGCAGCCATGGAGAGCACGGACAGCTCCGCCTCACTCATCTCCAGCCACCTGCCGATCAGGGTAGACAGTACTGCAACACCGATATTGTGCTGATATGTATAATCATCCTTGCCCTGCACTGAATGGAATAAGGCGAAGATATCCGGGTTGCGCGAGATCTCCTGAATGACCGGAAGAACATCCTTGCGGATATCCGCCAGCGGGATTTTGCGGGAGATTCTATAGGATTCGAATAATTCCTTGGACAGGTCCACTGTACTGTTAACCATCTTCTGATAGGGGGGCGCCTGGTCAGCCTCATCTGCAAAAAGAATGTCGAACCTGTCGATTTTTTGTTTGCGGATAAGCTCCAGATGCTCGGCATTCAGCCTGCTCCCCGCCGGAATTACAGTCACTCCATAGGCATTAATCAGGTCATTCTTAATCGTTCTTCCCAGATCATTGTCCATTCTATCCAGCCCTCCCCTATAACCGCAGCTATGTATTTATTGCCCATATAGCTATTATCGGTTGCAGGCCGGGAAATGCTGACAGGCAGTCGTGAACCTTACATACTCAGGCTTCTTCCTCCTGCTTGCGGTATTCTCTTGGCGTGATGCCGGCGGTTTTTTTGAAGACACGGCTGAAGTACTTCTCATCCTCATAGCCCACCAGCTCCGCGATCTGCGACAGCCGCAGATTCGTATTCTGGAGCAGCGTCTTCGCCTTCTCCACCCGGAGGCCGGTCAGATAATCCGACAGATTCTCTCCGGTGATCTGCTTGAACTTGCGCGACACATTCTCTCTGCTGATGAAAAAGCGTTCCGCAATATGCTGCAGCGTCATCTCCTGCGCATAGTTCTGGTCCAGGTACTCCCTGATCTCCTGGACGAGCCGGCTGTCCGGGGCCTGCGGGCTGCCCTTGGATAAGCGGTGCAGCAGCGATTTCAGCCGGCACTGCCAGTTCTCCACCGAGAACAGCCCTTCGGCGTCATAACAGCGCTCCAGGCTGAGCTCCTCCTCCGGCCGCCAGCGCTTCAGAACGTCCAGAATCTCCGTCTCCTGATGCAGCAGAACGTGCTCCGTGAGCAGCGGCAGCCCGGCCAGATGTCCGGCCCACTCCTCTGCCACCCGCTCCATCCGCTCCAGATCGCCGGACAAGACGGCGATTCTAAGCTTATCCAGCCGTTCCTCCAGGCCGTAGTCGTTTGCAGGTCTACTTCCGTCCCCGTGCGCTCTGAAGGGATGGATTCGCCCGTCCCGCTGCAATAGATTCCGCTCCTCAAGCGCCTGACCTGCCTGTTCAAAAGCAGACCGCAGCCCTTCCGGCAACGGGTTCAGCGGACTAAGCCCGATATCCAGCTGAACGCCGAACGCCTGGCGGATGGCTTCATTCATCCGGTTAAGCATCTCCTCCGCCTGCGCTACAGCGCTCCACAGCAGAACTACAAGCTCGCCTCCGCCCTGCCAGTTGCGGAAGGCATAGCCGCTCTGGTCTGCGGCCATCACTTCATTGCAGACATTAGCCAGCACGAAGGCCGTCAAGGCCACATCCCCGCGGAATCTCCGCAGCAGATGGCAGTCTGCAGCTTGCAACGGGATTACGGCGATTCTGCACTCCTGCGCCCCAATCGGCATCCCCAGCTCTTCACAGAGGGCCAGCTTCAGCTCATGGAACGAGGCCTGTCCGCTCACCAGATCGGACAGCATCTTGTCCCAGTAGAGCGGACGCAGCGCGTTGAGCTGCATGTTCTGGCGCTGGCGCCGCTTCCGTTCCGCCTCTTCCTCCATCCACAGCTTGAAGGCATGCTCCGCAGAGGCAATCAGCTGCTTGCTGTTCAGCGGCTTCAGCAGATAATCCGTACCGCCGTATACGATGGCCGGCTTGACGTAATTGAAATCCTGATACCCGCTGATGACAATCGTCTTCGTGTGCGGATAATGCCGGTGCAGCCATTCCAGCAGCTCCGCCCCGTCCATCAGCGGCATCCGCATATCCGTGAACACGACAGCCGGCTGATGCTCCTGCATGATCCGTGTCGCCTCCTGCCCGTTGGTCGCCTCATAGATCCCGGAGATGTTATAGCTGTCCCACGGAACAAAATATCGGATGGCCTCCCGCACATGCTTCTCATCATCTACAATCAGCACCTTCATCTCAGCCGCTCCTTCAAGGATAGTCTCTGTTCTCTATTCGCAAAAGCCGCCGGAATTAACCGTCTATCTCCTCCAGCGGAATAATCAGCGTAACGGTAAGCCCCTGGCCGTCTTCATTATTCTTAAGCTGCATTTCCGCTGCGCTGCCGAACTGGAGCCGCAGACGGGCCAGCACATTGTACAGGCCGATCTCCTCCTGGTCCGGCTGGCTGCTGCCTCTGAGACAGGCCGTAATCTCCTCCAGCCGCTCCGGGCTCATGCCCCGGCCGTTATCCTTCACGGCAAGCACCAGTCTGGCCGCCCCCTCCAGCCTGCACTCTATCTGAATCAGCCCCCCGCTTATGCCGTCAGCGAAGGCATGCTTGAAGATATTCTCCACAATCGGCTGCAGGATCATCTTCGGCAGGATCAGCTCCAGAGCCTCCGGCCCCGCCTGAATCTCCAGCCGCAGATTCTCTTCGCCGAACCGCTCCGTCTGGAGAATCATATAGTTCTGCACATGCTCAATCTCATCCCGCAGCGGCACCTGGGTCCGCTCGGTATTCATCGAATAACGCATCATGCTGCCCAGGGAATAGATGAGATCATACACCTTCGGCGCATTATAGCGCAAGGACAGGCTGGCGATGGACTGCAGCGCATTGTAGAGAAAATGCGGGTTCACCTGGGCCTGGAGCGCCTTCAGCTGATTCGTTTTGTTCGCCAGCTCCAGCCGGTATTCCTTGACGATCAGCTCATTGATCGTGCGGGTCATGCCGGTGATCTTGCGGGTGAGCAGCCCGAACTCGTCCTCCCGCTCGGCATCCATATGCGCATCCAGCTGGCCGGTCTGCACCTTCTGCGTGAAGTGAATCAGCTTCTTGATCGGACGGGTGAAGCCGATGGAGATCAGCACGGCACTGATGCCCCCGATCAGGAGGAACAGCAGTCCGATACCCATGTTGAACCGGGTAATCACCCTTGCGTCTGTGTAGAGATCCTCATAGGGCACCAGCTTGATAATGCTTCCGCTGAACAAAGGGGCCTTGATCTGCTTGAACATTACAATCCCCTGGAAGCCGTCCTTCTTCCAGGTGAAATGCCCGCTGTCCTGCTCTGCGGGGAGACGGCTCCAGCCCGCTGCCACCGGCTTCCCGATCCAGTCCGGATCGGAGGCGAACAGCGCCTCGCCTTGCTCATTCAGCACATACAGGCGTTCTGTGTCCGAAGTGTACATCGACTCCACAATCCCCTCCAGCTCCCCCAGCGTATAATCGATCGACAAATCTGCCAGTACACTGTCACTAGGGGTCCGGTAAATGGGAAAATGGGCCGTAAAGACCGGCACGCTCCCCGGCTTCAGATTGGGGAAACCGGACTTCACTCCGTATTGATGATCCATATGCGTCACTTCGAGATACGGGCGGTAAGTCCCTCCAGCTTGCCCCTTGGCGGCATAGTCTGCATTATCCTCACGGCGGAAAAATCCCTTAAGCAGCAGATTGGACTGCCTGGCGGCCCTCACATACAGATGAATCTGATACGTATTGCGGTCGGAGAGAAACAGATTGTACAGCTGGGTAGAGATGATCGCCCGGGTGTCTGGCAGTATGGTGCCGGGCGGGGCCTGGGCGGGGCTTTTGGCGGTAAGCAGAGTGGTGTAGAAGGAGCTGGGAACATTGATCCCGCTGTAGAGCGACATCGCCTGCTGGTTCATGCCGCTGAAATAACTCCGGAGATTCGCCTCCCCCAGCGTCAGCAGCTTCGTATTCTGCTTCACGGACTGGTCCGTAACCGACTGCCTCGTATAGAGATAAGAGAAGGTCACAGAGATGCCTGACGGGATCACTGACGCCAGCAGCACTAAGGCCATCAGCCGTGTCCGGATGCTGTTCTTGAACATGGGGGAACCTCCTACAAGTTGTGTGAGCCGTATATCCTGCAATATAATCCACTTTTTCCGGCATGAAATGAAGTGTTGGCAGTGGCCCGGGCTTTCTATAATCAAGCTGTGAACCCGTAGATATCTTACCCAAACTTACCCAAAGGAGAGTCCATATGAGAAAAACTCTAGGTATGCAGCGAGGCTGGGGACAGCAAATCGTATTTCTCGGCCCCTGTCTGCTCTTTTTCCTGACCATTGTAGTCACCCCGTTCTTCCTTGGCTTCTACTACTCCTCCACCGACTGGAACGGGCTGGATCTGGACAAAGCGGTCTGGACCGGCGCGGCCAACTGGAAACGGATTTTCATGAATGACGATAAGTTCTGGGAGTCCCTGGTCTTCACCCTGCGCTTCACCGTGATCTCAGTTGTGGCTGCCAACGTGCTTGCGCTGCTGCTGGCCTTCATTCTAATGACGACGCTGAAGACGAAGAAGCTGCTCCGTACCGTCTTTTTCATGCCCAATGTGATCGGCGGCATTCTGCTCGGCTACATCTGGCAGTTCATCTTCACCAAGGGCTTCGCTACAATCGGCGAGCTGACGGGGCTTTCGTTCTTCCAGCTGCCCTGGCTGGGCACGCCAAGCACCGGGTTCTGGGGTCTGGTCATCGTGTTCGTCTGGCAGACGGCCGGTTATATGATGGTCATCTATATCGCCGGGCTGGCCGGGATTCCGAAGGATCTCATTGAAGCTGCCCGCATAGACGGTGCCCGCGCTCCCCAATTGTTCAAGAGCGTCTACATCCCGCTGATTATGCCGGCGATTACCATCTGCCTGTTCCTGACGACCTCCAATGCCTTCAAAATGTTCGACCTCAACCTGTCGCTGACCAAAGGCGGGCCGGGCACCTCGACCCAGTCGCTGGCCTATAACATTTATGCGGAGGCATTGATCAACAACCGGTATGGCCTGGGTACAGCCAAAGCACTGCTCTTCTTCGCCGCCGTCTCCCTGATCACCGTTACCCAGGTCTGGCTTACCAAACGAAAAGAGGTGTCCGCTTAATGAACAGCAGCCGCTACCGCCCGGGCAACTTCATCCTCGAAATTGCCGCCATTCTGCTGGCTATTGTCTTCCTGTCACCGTTCTATCTGGTCCTGAGCAACTCGGTTAAGGGACTGAAGGACATCCTGATCGATGCCGCTTCCTGGCCGCAGGTGTTCCACTGGAGTAACTATTCCAAGGTCTGGGATGCCATTAACTTCCCGCAGGCCTTCTTCAACTCTCTGACAATTACGATTCTAAGTGTAATCTTCATCGTCCTGTTCAGCTCGATGGCCGCTTACCAGATTGTGCGCAAGCCGACACGCTTCAATTCCTTCGTGTTCCTGCTGCTGGTCTCGGCGATGATCATTCCGTTCCAGTCACTCATGCTGCAGTTGGTCCGGGTGACGAGCCTGCTTGCGCTGCGCGGCGAGCTGTACGGCATTGTGGCCTGTTACCTCGGCTTCGGGATGCCGCTGTCGGTCTTCCTGTTCCACGGGTTCATCAAAACGGTGCCTCTTGAGCTGGAGGAAGCCGCGCGGGTGGACGGCTCGAATCCGTACGGCGTGTTCTTCCGGATCGTCTTCCCGCTGCTGCTGCCGATTATTGTAACCGTCATTATCCTGAATACACTATGGATCTGGAATGACTATCTGCTGCCTGTCCTGGTGATCGGCGGGAATAAGGATCTGACGACCCTGCCCGTAGCTGTGACCAAGTTCTTCGGACAGTACACCAAGAAGTGGGATCTGGCCCTTGCCGGTCTCGTTATGGCGATCACGCCTATCCTCTTGTTCTTCCTGTCGCTCCAGCGTTATATTGTGGAAGGCGTGACGGCAGGCTCCATTAAGGGATGATCTTAGGATCGGCTTTCCTTTGCAGCAATAATATCCACTTTTTCGAGCAACATATGAAGTGTAAGTCATCTATCAATTCCATTACGCTCTAAGAGCAGGAACCACAGACCAGGGAGGTTATTCTATGAAAAGAAAGTTCGCGTTCATCATGGCAACCGTTTGCACCCTCATTATCGCAGGTTGCGGGAACAGCGGCAATACGAATTCCGCAGGCAATGGAAGCGCTACGAATGCTCCTAACGCGTCAACCGAATCGGCAGCACCGGAAGCCGGCAAAGCGCCTGCCAAGGATGTTACGATTAAAATGTTCCAGTTCAAGGTGGAAATTGCCGAGCAACTGAATGCACTCGCCGAAGAATACGAGAAGGAGACAGGCGTGAAGGTGGAGGTCGAAACGCACGGAGGCGGTGAGGATTACGGTGCACTGCTGAAGGCGGAGATCGCTTCCGGCTCTGAGCCTGAGATTTTCAATAACGGCGGGTATACAGCCCTTGTTCCTTATATGGACCGTGCCACTGACCTGAGCAATGAGCCTTGGGCCGCCCAGCTGATCCCGACCGCCAAGACACCGGCAACCGTAGACGGCAAGCTCTATGGCATGCCTATGAATGTTGAAGGCTACGGGCTGATCTACAACAAGGATCTGTTCGCCAAAGCCGGCATTACAGAAGAGCCTAAGACACTTCCCCAGCTCAAGGACGCCGTAGCCAAGCTGAAGACCGCTGGCATCACACCGTTTGAAGCCACCAATGAGTGGTGGTCCATGGGGATTCACCTCGTTAACGTAGGAATGGCGCACCAGCCTGATCCGAAGCAGTTCATTGACGATGTGAAGGCAGGCAAACAGACCATCAAGGGCAACGCCGTCTTCAAGCAATGGCTGGATCTCGTAGATGTGATCATAGGCAATGCCCAGGACAACAAGATGACTACCGATTATGCGACTCAGGTGGCTGAATTCGCCTCCGGTAAAGCTGCCATGATGCTGCAAGGGAACTGGACACAAGGCGATATCGACAAAATCGATCCGGCCCTGAACCTGGGCCTCCTCCCGCTCCCGATTAACGGCGAAGAAGGCACCATCCTGGTGGGCGTGCCTAACAACTATATCGTGAACAGCAAATCCGCACATCCGGAGGAAGCCAAGGCCTTCCTGAACTGGATGGTCAGCTCGGAAACGGGTCAGAAGTATCTGACCAAGGAATTCAAGTTCATCCCGGCGGAAGCGAACATCACTGCAGACGCCGCTGATATCGGCCAGGTCGCCGTTGCCGTGCAGGAGAAATCCGGGAACGCGCTGGGCTGGAACTGGGATATGTTCCCTGACGGCGTCACCCAGGGCTTCGGCGCAGCCATGCAGGAATACCTTGGCGGCCAGCTGAACCATGACCAGCTGCTGGAGAAGCTGGACAAAGCGGTACAGGATATTGTGAAGCAATAGCAGCAGGCTGATCCTTTAACAGAAAAGAGGTGTCTTCAGAAGCCGGCAAACGGCAAATGAGACACCTCTTTTTTTTGTTTATGCGTATAATTTACGGCGACTCTTAGGAGCACGCTCCGCAAACGGAACGTTGTTCCAATCGCTCTTGTATCCAGATTTTTATCATTCCCCTAATCGGTGAAAATCCGGATACAAAGGCGACCGCTCCGCTTCTCCACAATCATTCCGCCCGCTCCGCTGTTTAAGAGGGGGGGGGAGTTACAAACACAGATTCAAATGCACTTCTGCTCTTCATTTACGTTCGCCGCTATCTCTCGCCAATTCCGAGACTTTCCTCTCACGGATCGCTTGTATGGATCGCATTGTTGCACATTTTGCAGGATTCCTCTATAAATGTTACTGGCTACGCTAGATTGTTGCATCGTTTGCAGGAATTCTGGTGTTTAGGGCAAGTTAGCGCTGGCTTTGTTGCATTTGTTGCAGGATTTCAGCATCAGTCGCTTCTATGGGGCAGTATTGTTGCACTTCTTGCAGGATTTCTCGAAAAGGTTACTGGCTGTGAAGCATAGAGCCCATACTTCAGCATTCAATTCCATGCACAACTTACACAAACATCTCCACTATCAGGAACAGGTTCAGCGCGACCACCAGAGCGGAGATGATCCAGCCAAGGATGGTGGTGATCCGGTGGTTCACCAGCCCCTGCATGATCCGGCGGTCACTGGTGAAGATGACGAGCGGAATCAGGGCGAAGGCAATCCCGAAGGAAAGGACAACCTGGCTCATTACCAGTGCGCTGGTTGCGTTAACGCCTAAGGCGATGATGGCGAGCGGCGGAATAATAGTGATCGCCCGGCGGAGGTAGAGATTGATTTTTTTATTAATGAATCCCTGCATGACCACATCACCCGCCATTGTGCCCACCGACGAGCTGGACAGACCTGCGATCAGCAGGGCGAGGCCGAAGGAGATTGCCGTAACAGGCCCCGCCAGATTGCGGAACTGCTCGAAGGCGATATCCAAATCCTCGACCACCAGACCGTTCTTGAAGAACAGTGCGGCTGCTACAATGACCATAGCCATATTTACTGCACCGGCAATCAGCATAGCAATCAGAATGTCGATGAATTCCAGCCGGAAGATCTGCTTCTTCTCACGCTCATCAATTCCGATTACACGGCTCTGGGTCAGCGAAGAATGTAGATAGATTGCATGGGGCATGACCGTTGCACCGAGAATCCCCGCAGCCAGCAGCACGCTGTCCACACCTTCGAATCTGGGAGTAAACATTCCGGTAAGGATGCTGCCTGCATCCGGCTTAGCCATAATGACCTGGAATGCAAAAGCCAGCACAACAATCATCACCATACCGGCGATTCCGGCCTCAAGCGTGCGGTAACCGCGCCGCTGCAGCTCCAGAATGGCAAATGACCCTACAGCGGTAATCAATGCAGCCGGAAGCATCGGTATGCCGAACAGCAGATAGAGTCCGAGCGCTGCGCCGATGAATTCAGCAAGATCGGTGGCGATAATGACGATTTCACTCTGAATCCACAGGAAGATCGACACGCCCTTCGGGAATTGCTCCCGCGCGATCTCAGGCAGATTCTTGCCGGTAGCAATGCCTAGCTTGGCGGATAAGGATTGAATTAGTACGGCCATCAGATTCGAGGCGAAAATGACCCAGAGCAGCAGATACCCGTATTTCGAGCCTGCGGTAATATTAGTGGCGAAATTGCCGGGGTCCAGATAAGCTACGGAAGCTATAAATGCCGGGCCCAGAAAAGGAAGAAGTCTCTTCAGTCCTTTGACATCTCCGTTAAGCACCGATTGTGCCGAATGTTTGTTAGTATGAACTGTATGACCCTTTAGTATAGGGGATGATTCTACTGCGGTATTTTGCTCCATCATGTTCTGTCCTCCTCTTGCCCGGAAAAAGTTGTCTATATACACGAAAGTTTCCCTGGTGCAACATTCGATCTGGTTTTATTATAATCCTCAGAATGAGAATTGTAAATGTATTTTCACTGGGTTTTCATACGCTGCCTGGGCTATGCCCTACTCGCCTATCCTCCACCCATATTATGTAATCCACCCCTATAAAGTGAGGCTCATGCCTTATGTTATTACCCGCTCCTACAATCGGGTGGACTCCTCTGCTGGAGGTGATTGTACTTTGTGCAATTGATTACACAATAAATTGCGATATAACACACTCTGTTGTATTTCATACATTTGATTGCCGGTTTTTTGTTATCAAAGACCATTTTCCAATAATCTGCTGTATAAAATACAATAGAAGCTGTATTGGGGTCGATTTTAATGAAATCTAATGTACAAAGTGCAGGCAGCTTGGCAGACACATATGCAAATCAGCGATGCTCCTGTAACAGGGGCATCGCTGATTGTGTAACTTTTTAAGCTTTTAATAAATTGCCTTGGCGCAGCCAGTGCATACAGCGTTCGCAGAATGTGTGTGAGAGGTCTTGTATTTATTACGCTTCAGCGGATGTGGCCGTGTTGCCCCTCCAGGTATCCTTAAGCGGGACGATTCGGTTGAACACCAGCTTCTGAGCTGTGCTATGCCTGCTGTCGATGCAGAAATAGCCATGACGCAGGAACTGGTAGGTATCCCCGGGCTTAGGGTTACCCGCAAGCGGCTCCAGCAGGCAATCTGTAAGCAGGGTTACGGAACCCGGATTGATGTATTCCTCCCAGCTCTCGCCTTCCTCCTTCGGCCCGTTGTTATCCGTCAGCAGCTGCTCATACAGATATACGTCACTCTTCAGCGCATGAGCAGCCGAGACCCATTGCACGGTCCCCTTCACCTTCCGGCCGCTGAGTGTACCGCCGCTCTTGGTCTCCGGGTCGTAGGTGCACCGCAGTTCGAGGATGGCCCCCGTCTGCGCATCCTTAATCACCTCATGGCAGCGGATAATATAACCGCCCTTAAGCCGCACCTCGCCGCCTGGAACCAATCTGCGGAAGCCCTTCACAGGCACCTCCATGAAATCAGCCCGCTCGATATACAGCATACCGGAGAATGGTACCTCTCTTGAACCCAGCTCAGCATTCTCTGGGTTGTTAGGGATCGGAAGCAGCTCAGAGGCCCCGGCTGCGTAATTTGTAAGCACGACCTTCAGCGGGTCCAGCACAGCCATGACAGCCGGCACTTTGGCCTTAAGATCCTGTCTCAGGCAATGCTCCAGCAGCGAGAAATCCACCATGGCCGTATTCCGGACCATCCCGATCTCCCGGACGAAATCCCTGATGCTCTCCGGCGTGAATCCCCGTCTGCGCAGCCCGCTGAGCGTGGGCAGCCGCGGATCATCCCAGCCGTCCACATAGTTCCCGGCAACCAGCTCCCGGAGATACCGCTTGCTAGTGACCACTCCCGTCAGGTTCACCCGGCCGAATTCCCTTTGCCTCGGGGCTTCCGGGATCTCCAGCTCCCGCAGCACCCACTCATACAGCGGCCGGTGATCCTTGAACTCGATCGAGCACAGCGAATGTGTCACCCCTTCCAGCGCATCCTGAATCGGATGGGCGAAGTCATACATGGGATAGATGCACCAGGCATTGCCTGTACGGTAATGCCCTGCATGAATAATCCGGTACAGCACCGGATCTCGCAGATTCATGTTCGGCGAAGCCATGTCGATCCGCGCCCGCAGCACTTTGGCACCGCTCGGATATTCCCCCTTGCGCATCGCCCGGAACAGCCGCAGATTCTCCTCCGGCGTGCGGCTGCGGTAAGGACTGTCCTGCCCTGGCCCGGTTAAGCTCCCCCGGTAAGCTGTCACCTCCGCTGCCGTCAGATCACAGACATAGGCTTTGCCTTTCAGAATGAGCGTCTCTGCCCTGCGGTAGATCTCCTCCGAATAATCGGAGCCGTAGTAGATGTGCTCCCCGGGACTGCAGCCTAGCCATTCAAGATCACGGATGATCGCCTCCACGTATTCCTTATCCTCTTTGAGCGGGTTGGTATCATCGAAGCGCAGGTGGAAGCATCCGCCATATTTACGGGCGATCCCCACATTCGTGTGGATGGCAAAAGCACTCCCGATATGCAGATAGCCATTGGGCTCCGGTGGAAACCGGGTGCAGATCTCCCGGCTGAAGGCTCCCGCCTCCACATCTTCTCTAATGAGCCTATCCATATAATTCTCCGGCAGAGCCGGTCCATTATTCTCTGTCATTCCAATCTCCTCCTGTTCATGGGTGGTACGCCGCTTTTATCTGGATACAACAAAAAAGAACCTCACCTCCAAGACCGTAAGTCTTGGGGACGAAATTCTCGCGGTACCACCCCAGGTTTATTAATATGTCACCATATTAATCTCATCAAGTACGGCGCTGCCGTCCGGCAGGGCTTATACTCTAGCTCTATAACAGGAGCTCCTGTCGTACCATCCCCGGCTGCTGCCTGGTTCCGGTAAGCCGCTCAGAGGCTTGTTTCCATTCAGTCCTCCCTGCTCCTTCACACCAGCCGGAGCTCTCTGTGAGGGAAGAACCTGAATGTACTCTTCTCATCATCGCGTTTAAATTATTGGATACAGAATATCAAATCTCACGCCGGGTGTAAAGTACTTACGCCGGGCTGCCGGGAGCAGCATCCTAAGCGTCTGCCGGGTCCAGGCTCAATGCAGCCAGCAGCTCCAGCGCTTCCTCATGCTCCGGCTCGATCAGCAGGGACCTGCGCGTATAATCCAGCGCCGCTTCATCATCCTCCTGCTCATAGCTGCAGATTGCCAGGCAGTACAGCACGGTAATTACCGGCTCCTCCCTACTTGTCGCAAGCGAATGCTCCAGGAAACGGCGGGATTCCCCGTACTGCTCCATCTCGAACAGCAGCAGGCCGCAGTCCAGCGCCAGATCATACTTTTGCGGCATCGGGTAGAAGCCCCGCCACATCCGGTCGATCCCCCGCTGAAGGTCCAGCAGCTCCTCGTCGCTGGCATCCGGCAGCAGCGCTGAGATGCGCTCGGCGCTCTGAATGAACAGTTCCGCGTCATATCCCCCCAGCCGCCAGAAGGCCAGGATCTGCTGCATGCCGATGGTGTCGTAATTCTTGTCGATCCACACCTTCAGGCTGAAGAAATCATCCGGCCCGAACCGCTCGACAAACCGCCGGTAGGCCAGCCGGGTATGCGGATGCAGCATCGGCTCCTCCAGCATCAGGATGCAGCCCACATTGAGATTCTTGTAATGATGCTGCGTGAACTGGGACAGTGCGCCCTTCCGTTCAAAATAATGCACCAGCGCATGATAATTCGCCGTAAGCGAGATGCTGCCGTGGTGAATCAGCTTCGGCGGCTCGGCGAACTCCCAGTTCTCCAGCCGGTGGTCTCCCTTATCGGCAGTGAGCAGCAGGAAGCTTCCCCGGGAGAGTGCCCCCAGACGCTCCATGCAGGACAGGGCTGCCTCCGGGAACAGCACATGTGAATCCTCCAGCTTGTCCAGATAGAACGAGATCACTTCATGATAAGGATACGAGCTGTCTTCATAGCCCGCTGCATGCTTGTAATGGTATTCCGGCACCAGATCACGAAGCACCTCGGACGGCCCCATCGTAGCAGACTGCTCAGGATATTTCAGCGAGACCTCACATTCATAGATCTTGCCTTCATCCACATAGAGCAGCTCCTGCGGGATACTGTCGAAGAAGTAGTTGGCGATCACCATCAGCGGCTGCCCCAGCTCCCCGGGCTTAATCACCAATCCGCTCTGCGTTAAGGAGAGCTCCGTATCCCGGACCGCATCAAAGCGGGCAAAGTCAAGCATTCCCTGCTCTACAAAAGGCTTCAGCCCCTCATGCTGCTGCCAGCCCTCAATGTTCTTCCAGGGCAAATCGCTCATCACGTAACGGAACGGCGGCAGCAGCACGCCTGCATACTTGATCAGCTCACACAGCTGCTGGAGCACATGGAACGCCAGACGCCCCACTCCTGCACCCAGTTCCAGCACCACTACCGTCTCTGTAGTGAATCCCTTCTGCGCACGGTCCTGAAGAAAGCCGAAGATGATCTCCGCATACGCCGTTCCAATCATCGGATTGCTTGTAATATACTGCGGAACCTGGTCATTGGCCCAAGCCTGGAGACCCAGCTGTTCATAATAGGTGCGCTGCAATTCCCATATAGGCGCTTCGCTGAAGCGGTAGCGTTCTTGTCCACTTAATGTCATTGGTTCTAACCCTGCTCTCTGATTATCGTACGGATCTTTGTCCGGTAGTCAAATATTATCACATTTGCGCATATATTTTCTTGAAATGCTGTGCGTTCCAGAAAGGAGCCTATATGATGAATCCTGAGCATCCCCGTTCTCCAGGCCAGCCCGTCATTCCCCAGCCCATACGCAGTGACGGTGCAGGCAATATCGACCTGGGTCCACGTGACGTCATGCGCGACCGGGAGAATCCCGACATGTTCCTTCCTCCGGTCACGGACAACGGGCTGATCCCGAACCTGAAGTTCTCATTCTCTGACGCCCATATGCAGCTGAATCATGGCGGCTGGTCCCGTGAGGTGACGGTCAGGGAGTTGCCGGTAGCCACTACGCTTGCGGGCGTGAATATGAGCCTGACGCCGGGCGGCGTACGTGAGCTGCACTGGCATCAGCAGGCGGAATGGTCCTACATGCTGCTGGGCAGCGCAAGGATTACAGCAGTGGACCAGAATGGCCGCAACTTCATTGCCGATGTCGGTCCCGGCGATCTGTGGTATTTCCCTCCAGGCATCCCGCATTCCATTCAGGGTCTGGCTGAGGGATGTGAATTCCTGCTTGTGTTCGACGACGGAGGCTTCTCGGATCTGAACACCCTGTCCATCTCCGACTGGTTCGCCCATACGCCGCGCGAAGTCCTGTCCGCGAATTTCGGTGTACCTGAATCCGCATTCGCCTATCTTCCCACGGAGCAGGTGTACATCTATCAGGATCAGGTGCCCGGTCCAATTGCGAGCCAGCGGATCGAATCGCCTTACGGGGAGATTCCGCTGAGCTTCAAGCATCGGCTGATGGCCCAGCCGCCGCTCAAGACTCCGGGAGGCAGTGTGCGGATAGTCGACTCCAGCAATTTCCCCATCTCCCGGAATATCGCCGCGGCGCTGGTAGAGATTGAGCCTGGGGCGATGCGGGAGCTGCACTGGCATCCGAACAACGACGAGTGGCAGTATTACCTCAGCGGCCAAGGACGAATGACCGTCTTCGGAGGCAACGGCGATGCGCGTACCTTCAATGTAAGAGCCGGGGATGTCGGCTACGTGCCTTTTGCACAGGGGCATTATGTTCAGAATACCGGCACAGAGACGCTCTGGTTCCTGGAAATGTTCCGCAGTGACCGTTTCGCCGACGTCTCCCTCAACCAATGGATGGCGCTCACGCCCCATGAGCTGGTCAGCAGCAATCTTCATGCCGGGCCGGAGCTGATGAACGCCCTGCGCAAGGTGAAATGGCCTGTTGTGAAGTACCCGGAGCAGGAACACGGAAAGAAGGAATGATCTGGCTTAGAATGTAAAAAAAGAGCGGTCAGACTAAGGTCTGGACCGCTCCTTGTATATTGTGACATGGGGTCGCGGCCCCTTGTTCGCTTATGCAGCTCCTGATCAGAGCCACCTCAGCTCCAGATATAGACCCAGTAACGTGATCAACAGTGTGGGAACGGTGAGGATAATGCCTATTTTGAAATAGGTGCCCCAGGAGATCTTCACACCCTTGCCGGACAGCACATGCAGCCACAGCAGGGTGGCCAGTGAACCGATCGGTGTAATCTTCGGACCCAGATCCGAACCGATAACATTGGCGTAGATCAGAGCCTCCTTCACCAGACCCGCGGCATGTGCGGTATCAATGGCCAGCGCCCCGATCAGCACCGTCGGCAGATTATTCATCACCGAGGAGAGCAGCGCGGCCAGGAAGCCCATCCCCATCGTGGCTGCGAACAGCCCGTGCTTCGCAATTCCGCCGATCATTTCTGCGAGCACATCCGTCAGTCCCGCATTACGCAGTCCATACACTACCACGTACATGCCAATGGAGAAGAAAACAATCGCCCAAGGCGCTCCCTTGACCACTTCCATCGTCTTCACGTAAGGACTTCTGCGGGCCATCAGCAGGAAACAGATTGCGATTACTCCTGCTACCACGGATACCGGAATGTCCAGGAATTCACTGACGAAATATCCGCCTACCAGAAGCGCGAGTACGAACCAGGATAGCCGGAACATCCGCTGGTCCTTGATAGCATCGCCCGGAAGCTTCATGCCAGCGGTGTCATACTCCTTCGGGATACTGCGGCGGAAATACAGATATAAGACCAGAATGCTTGCTCCAAGCGAGAACAAGGTCGGTAGCCACATATGTCCTGCATACTGCATGAAGGTGATACCAAAGAAATCGGCGGATACAATATTAACCAGATTGCTGACGGTCAGCGGCAGCGAGGTGGTATCGGCAATGAAGCCGCTGGCGATAATAAAAGGAAAGACTTTGCGCTCGTCAAGATTCAGCGCCCGGACCATCGCCAGCACAATCGGTGTCAGAATCAGCGCTGCCCCGTCATTGGCGAACAGCATCGCCACGACTGCACCCAGCACGATCACATAGATGAACATCAGCGTGCCGTTGCCGCGTGCCGCCGCCGCCATATGCAGCGCCGCCCACTCGAAGAAGCCGACACGATCGAGAATTAAGGATATTAGAATAATCGCTACGAAGGCAAGCGTTGCATTCCATACAATCAGCGTCACATCACGAACATCGCCGAAGCTGACCACTCCTGCCGCAAGCGCGAGAATCGCCCCGCCGCAGGCGGACCAGCCAATCGATAAATTCCGCGGCTGCCAGATCACAAAAACTAAAGTCACAACAAAAATCAGGCAGGCTATTACAACCATAATTCAGCCCCCCATTTGATCTGCAGCATTCCCCGATGCACTCCTTACAGTAGATATAAATATAAGCCAATTTATATATACTAAAGCAGCCTCATCCGAAGTACAAGATAAAAATAGCTGGAAGGTTCACCTGCGTAGCACTAGGCTGTTCAGCAGCATTGCCACCCCGCCCAGCTGGCGTCTGCTGCAATAATATTTATATGCTTAAGTACTAAGTGTATGTATGAATACATAGGCTGGATTATGGGGAACGAAGCAGCTTCTTGGAGAGGAGATGCAGGTCCAGAAGAGCCATCCTTGTTACGGGATTGGAGGTTCGGACTACCATGAGTACAGACCAGCTCATCGCACTGCTCGTTCTTGTTATTATGATTGTACAGCTTGCCGTCAAGAAAGATAAATCCTGACGACAGCAGGCCGCCAAAGAGGCCGGGGCAACCCGGTCTCTTTGGCGTAGGAAGATGCGCAGACCGCAGGTACCTACCTAATGTAATCGGTTTTTCGATTACATTTCGCCTACACGCTGCACCCGGTCCAATTGTAATCGGTTTTTCGATTACATTTTGCCTACGCGCCGCATCCGGTCCAATTGTAATCGGTTTTTCGATTACATTTCGCCTACGCGCCGCGTCCGGTCCAATTGTAATCGGTTTTTCGATTACATTGGTGCGTCCTGCTAATTAAGGAGTCTTCCGTATATAATAATAAATATTACTCATTTCACTTACTAAAGTTGAGAAACATTAAAAAGTATAGTAGAATGATGACATGAAGAAAGGGGCGGATCATTATGGCCGAGGATAAGAGAATCATGGAAATTGGGATAAGCACGTTTTTGGAGACAACACCTGACCCGGTGACAGGGCAGACGATCAGCCATGCAGAACGGCTGCGGGAAGCTGTTGAGGAGATTGTGCTCGCTGACCAAGTGGGCCTGGACGTATATGGAATAGGCGAGCATCACCGTAAGGATTATGCAGGGAGTGCCCCGGCTGTAATCCTCGCCGCAGCGGCAGCGACTACCAAGCGGATTAGACTGACCAGTGCGGTCAGCGTCTTGTCTTCAGATGACCCGGTGCGGGTCTACCAGGATTTCGCTACGCTGGACGGCCTCTCGAACGGCCGGGCAGAGATTATGGCCGGACGCGGTTCGTTCACTGAGTCCTTCCCGCTGTTCGGTTACAGTCTGGAGGATTACGATGAATTGTTCGAGGAGAATTTGGAGCTGCTGCTGGCGATCCGCGCCTCCGAGAAGGTCACCTGGCGCGGCGGGCACCGTCCGGCGATTCACAATCTTCCGGTCTATCCCCGCGCTGTTCAGGACCCGCTTCCGGTCTGGATCGCCAGCGGCGGCAATCCCGAATCTGCCGTGCGGGCCGGAACATTGGGTCTGCCAATTGCCTTCGCCATTATCGGCGGAATGCCGGAGCGGTTCGCTCCGCTGGTGAACCTGTACAAGGAAGCCGCAGCACGCGCGGGGCATAATCCCGACAAGCTGCAGATTGCCACACACTCCCATGGCTTCGTAGGTGAAACTAATGAACAGGCCGCGGCTTTGTTCTACCCGTCTACCCAAGCCCAGATGAATGTCATCGGACGCGAACGCGGCTGGGGCGGCACGTATAACCGCGCAGCCTTCGATGATGCCCGCAGCTTACGCGGCGCCCTCTATGTCGGCGATGCTGAATACGTGGCCGAGAAGCTCATCCTGCTGCGCAAGAATCTCGGCGTGACACGGTTCTTCCTGCATGTGAATGTCGGCTACATGCCGCACCGCGAGGTCCTGCGTGCCATTGAGCTGCTGGGCACCAAGGTGGCCCCTATCGTGCATGCGGAGTTAGCCCGTACTGAGGGTAAATAACTGCACGCAAGCACAGCACAGCATACCAAAAACACCTCAAGGCCCATTCGGCGCCGGAGGTGTTTTTGCTCACATCATCTCAAGCTTCCTAGCATATCTTCGCAATCATCCGTCGTTCCTTCCCAGCTAAGATTGCACCAGGGCCTGAATCACAGGATACGAAATCAAATTCCGGTCTCGGTAAGCCGCCGTAATTACATCCTTGTGCGTGCTTAGAATCCCATTCTGCAACAGCACCGCCTTAATTCCCCTCTCGGCAGCACCATTATAGGTGAACAGAACACAATGCTCTGCGGCATATCCAGAGAGGATCAGCAGATCAATTTCCTGCTCCCGCACAAGCTTTTCCAGATCCGTCTTCCAAAAGGCATTCGAGTATTCCTTCTTCACGTTGAAATCCGTCTCCTGAACCTCAACTCCGGGGATGATCGCGAACTTCGCTTCCTCCGCCGGCTCCATGCCCTCAATGTCCTGAATATGAATGACGGCATGCCCCTTGGCGCGCAGCAATCCCGAGACAAAATTGATATACTCACAGGCGCGGTCAATCTTCTTCTGCTCTACCTCGCTCACATGGACCTCTTGCAGATCAATAATTAATAATCCGATTTTCAATCTGCTACCCCCTATCCGTTGATCCTTCAACCTTACCCGATGCCGGATGTTCATTCAACCGGCCGCACACAAAAAACTGCAGTAGAATGATCCACCGGAATGGGCCTTCTCTGCAGTATGGTTTGTCTTCACAGCAATCCTGATCCGGTTATTCTTTGACTCCGCCCAGTGCTACACCTGCGATAATATAACGGGACAGCAGGAAGTAGACTACGAACAGCGGTAATGCGGTCAGCGCCAGCCCCATATAAATCGAGCCGAATGAGGTCTTGTATATATCCCCTCGGAGCAAGCTGACCATGATCGGCATCGTATACTTCTCCTTCTGAGTAAGGAGGATTAACGGCATGAACAAGTTGTTCCAGTTGCCCACGAAGGCGAAGATTGCCTGCGTCGCGACTGCCGGAACCATCAGCGGCAAGATAATGCGGTTAAAGGTTTTGAACTCGCCCGAACCGTCCACACGTGCTGCTTCCACGATCTCTATAGATAGCGTGGCCAGCAGATACTGGCGCATAAAGAACACTACCGCCGGCGCAGCAATTGCAGGAAGAATCAGCGGAAGGAAGCTGTTGGTCCAATGTATTTTATACATGAACTGATAGAAACCAATGGCACTTGCCTGAGAGGGAATCATCATTACACACAAAATAAAGGTAAAGAATGCCCCGCGCAGCCTCCAGCTATAAGTCACTAAACCGTACGCCGCAAGGGATGAGAAATAGACAGTCAGGAGAGTGGCCGAAGCCGAAATAATAAATGAATTCATGAACCCCTGAATCGGATCGAAGCTCTTTTCGAGCAGCACCCGCAGGTTGTCCATCATATGGGATGAAGGCAATAGTGAGAGACCGCCTTGGATTTGTGCTGAAGAGCGGGTGGCGTTTACAAACATGATCCAAAACGGTAAAATGCTGAGCACCGCCAGGCTGATACAAACGATATAGATAATCGTTTTATTGATCGTCCGGGTGACATTTCCGTCTTTTTGTTTATTGTCCATGTACTACGCCCCCCTTTTGGCTGCTCTTGTTGGATTTCCGATGCATTTTTTCGATTTTTTTGAGTCTTGCCGCGTCACGGTCACGCATTAGATAGAACACAAATGCAGACAATATCCCTGAAATCAAGAACATAATCATACTCGCAGCAGCAGCGCGGTTGTATAAATAGCTTCCTTTAAAGGCTTGCCCATAAATGAACATGGACGTGGTAAGCGTAGAGTCATCCGGTCCGCCTGCAAGGAAGAGCTGCGGAATATCAAACATAGTCAAGCCACCGACCATCGATGTAATCAGCGTAAATAACAGAATGGTACGTAAACTTGGCAGCGTGATCCGGAAGAACGTCTGAACTCCGTTTGCACCGTCAATCGCCGCAGACTCGAAGAGCGCAGGATTGATACCCATAACACCTGCGATAAGGATGATCATGGTGTTTCCGTACCACATCCAGAACTGGATGAATGCCACAATGCCCCGCGCTACCGTCTTATCCTGAAGGAAGAAGATTGGAGCGTCGGACCAGCCCATCATTTGAAAAAAGCTGTTTACCGGACCCATCGGATAGCCAAACAAAGTGCTGAATAGCAAGGCGATTGTACCCGCAGTAATAACATTTGGCATGTACAGCAGAACCTTGAAAAAGCCTTGTCCCTTAATTTTAAGACGCTGGTTAGTGAACCATGCAGTGAGTAAGAGTGCAAGAAGGATCTGGGGAACGAAGTTAAGGAACCAGAGCAACCCGGTGTTAATCAGAGATTTCCGGAAGGAGGCATTACTAAGGATCAAATCTTTGAAATTCTGAAAAGGATTATCCAAAATATGTATGGGTTTTGGTATTAATCCCTGCAAATCAGTGAACCCGATGAATGCGGTGTACAAAATCGGATAGAGTGAGAAGATCAGAAATGCCAAAACAAACGGAAACGTAAAAATATAGCCAAATTTAGAGTAGTTCACACCTTTGCGGCGCATGCTCTCACCCCTTTAGTTGATATGAAGGGGCGGGATGACTCCCCGCCCCTTCGTTTGATTTTTATTCGCTATCGATATTAAGTTGATCTTTGACTTGCTGTTTGAAGGTTTCGATTGCTTTATCACGGGCCTTATTGCCTGCAGTATATTCGCGTACTTGATCACGCCAGAGCTTGTTGATCGTTTCGTCGAATGCAGTCAAGTTCTTACCGGAAGCGTTGGCATTCGCCGGAACAAAGATATCGAAAATGTTCTGTCCGCCTACGAGTTCCAAGTCACCTTTTGACTTATCCATAACAACGGAGGAAGCAACGCTGTCCTTCGCGCCTTGCTCGCCATCTTTCAACGTTCCGTTAGCCCAGTAGTACTGGAGTCCGGTTTCAGTAGTGTCGAGTGTTACCCACTTGATAAAGTCTGCAACAGCCTTTTTCTTGGCTTCGTCCTTGACTACATCTTTGTTAGCGAGCAACCAAGTGCCTCCCCAGAAGAATCCTGTTGGTGATTCAGTAACTGCCCAGTCACCCTTTGTATCTTTGGCATGTTCGCTTAACGTATAGTTAATGAGCCAAGCAGGACCGAAGAAACCGAAGACTGGTTTTTCACCAGTGCCGTTCATATCAGCGAACCAGGCTTCTTGCCAATCTGTCGTATCGTTATAGTAGTTATTGTCTTTAAGCTTCTTGGAGAGATCAAGGAATTCTTCACGCTTCGGATCAATATGCAGCTTGCCATCAACAATCCAGCCTTTATCAGAGCTGTTTTCGATCGCGTGCCAGATATCGCCGTCACCGGAAACTGCGGCATATCCTTTAGCTTTCAGCTTCTCTGCTGCACTGAAGAATTTATCCCAGCCGGGTCCAACCTCTGTCTTGATCTTGGCCGGATCATCAGTTCCAAA
The DNA here is from genome assembly GCF_000517865.1 of Paenibacillus sp. FSL R7-269. NCBI lineage: Bacteria > Bacillati > Bacillota > Bacilli > Caryophanales > Paenibacillaceae > Paenibacillus > Paenibacillus sp. FSL R7-269. The sequence goes on along the minus strand of NZ_ASPS01000025.1, from coordinate 84,495 downwards.
CACATCCTTGGCAAGCGAGCGACGATAGATAAAGGCTCCGCCTGTAGCCTGATAGCCGAGACCCTTAAGTTGACCCTCTTTGCTGCCGATATCAACAGAATATTGAGCGATGCCTGCATCCTTAACCATTTGATCAGTAAGGCCCAGGTCCGCATAGTTGGCTGCAAAAGTGGATGCATCACCTTGTGTATATTTGAGTACGAATGCGCCTTCAGTAGCATAAATATCAGGCGCATCTTTGCCGCCGGCAGCTAGAGCCTGGTCAAGCGCAGGCTGATAAGCGCCATCTGTAGTTGCAACAATCGTAGTTTTGAACTCCACATTTGCCTCTGGATGAATTTCCAAATACTTCTTAGTCATGTTTGGAATTTCGTCGGTGAAGCTCCACAGATTGATCGTTACCTTCTCACCGCTACCCGCATCCGGAGCTTTGGTTGCCTCTGCCGCATTCGATGCCGGAGCTGTTGTTGCAGCTGCGCCGGACGAGCTATTACCCGAGTTCCCGCCGCATCCTGCCAGAGCAGATGACATCACGAGTACTGTTGAGAGCCCCGCTAAAACACGCTTCATACTTTTCATACTTTGCCTCCCCTTTTATATTCATCCTCGGTTTTTTGTAACCGCCTTCATATTATAGTGCTTGTCCCTCTTCGGCATAAGGAACCCCTCATTGGGAAAAATACCACTATTTATGGGTTTTGCTCTAAAAAGTACAAAAAAGACACTTCCATTTTCTAGAATGTGTCTTTTTTCAAGAAATGTTCGCTTACAAGACTCAATCTCTAATCCAATTCTAAGACTCGCATGTCATGATTCCTGTAACAAGATAAGGAGTGTGAGACATGCAATCCATTAAATCTGCAAAGTTTACGTTCCGGGGGTCCTTCCTTTTTTACTTTCTGGTGGCTTTTGAGTTCTTTTATATGGCCAGTCCCTTTGCGGTTTACTTCTATTCGGTGTATAAGCCTGCATTGAATTTTTTTAATCAATCCCCACTTTTGTCATGGCTAATTCAATTTTTCCTGCCGCACGCGGTCCGCGAGACCTCATCATCCTTGGTAAATGCACACAATATCATTGGCGGAATCCTGGCATTATTAGGCTTCATTGGTTTTTTGGTAGGCGCAGTCCACGTTTACTATTATAAATTAGCCAAAAAAGGAGTCGTCACAGGAGGAATCTACAACCATATACGACACCCGCAATATGCCTCATTCATCATTTGCAGCTTTGGACTGCTGATTCTGTGGCCCCGGTATATCGTGCTGATCATGTTCATCACCATGCTGTTCGTCTATTACATGCTTGCAAGAGCAGAGGAACGGGAATGTGAAGCCAAGTTCGGATCAAGTTATTCCGAATATAGAAACAGAACGGGTATGTTCCTTCCCTTCAGAATCCCCTTCTCTATGAACATACGGCAGCGGACGGCTACCCGACAAAGCAGGTTCATCCTTCCTCTGCTCACTTATCTGGCGGCTCTGCTTATTGGCATCCTGCTGGTAAGTGCAGTTCAAAAACTGACAATCAACAGCCTCTATGCGGTATACAGCAGCGATTCAGCTACTATCTCCATCAACACCACTGATACAGCTATATTGGATCAGGTCCTTGAGACTGCCCTTTCGGATGAACGGGTCCAGACAAGGATTCAGCAAGACCATCCCGCCAAGCTGCTAAATTATGTGCTGCCTACCACCTGGTTTGCCGCCGAGATTCCAATGAATGGCGTTAAATATAGAGCAGGTCATAAGTCTCCCGCAGACTATGATCACAACCTGTATAAGATTATTTTCACCAAAGCAACCATGCGATCCGGGGGAAATGTAGAAGGTAAGGACATCCTCACCCAAGTCAGTGAGCGAAAAGGGATTGTAGAGGTGTGGGTAGATCTGGCTAAAGGTACAGTTACCCAAATCCTGGAGCTTCCTAAATCCGTAAAATACGGGAATATTCCGGTAGCCGTATATTAAAGCTTTTGAAGCAGCAACTCTGAGATCAAATCAAATCAAACCAAACGGAGGTTACACGAATGATTAGCTTAAATAATGTCGAGAAAAACTATTGCACTGAAGCCGGCTCCTATTCTGCACTTAAGAATATTACCCTGGAGATCCCTCAAGGAGAGTTCACCCTGATCATGGGGAGATCCGGAAGCGGAAAATCAACCTTGCTCAATATTCTAACTGGAGTAGATAAACCTAGCGGAGGAGAAGTACGGGTAAACGGAGAACTCATCAATCCTTTAAATGAAAGCGAGATGGCTGAATGGCGGGGACAGAACATAGGCATTGTATTTCAATTCTTTCAACTGATCCCTACACTGTCCGTCATTGAGAATATCCTTCTCCCTATGGATCTGGTCAATATAATCCCGCCTAAGCTTAGAAAAGAACGCGCCCTTGAATTGCTCCATAAAGTCGGGCTTGCCAATCACGCCAATAAAAGACCCAGTGCTCTCTCAGGCGGGGAACAGCAACGCGTAGCCATCGCCAGAGCCATCGCAAACGATGTGAAGATTCTTGTAGCGGATGAACCTACAGGTAATCTGGACTCCAGAAATGCGGAAATTATTCACACGCTCTTTGGGCGACTTCAGCAGGAGGGGAAGACCATCATTATGGTTACACACGAAAGAGAAATGATTCAGGGGGCTTCCCGAAAAATTCTGCTGAAGGACGGCGCTATCATAGAAGATAAAACAATTCAGCTGGAGGAAGCAGCGATATGAAATTATTACTTTTAAAAGTTTTTCGTGATTTAGCCAAGGATAAATTCCGAACGATCCTGTCGTTGCTCGCCATGCTAGTCGGCACTTCAGCTTTTGGGATCATGTTGTTCACCTATTTCATTCTAGACCGGGAGCTAGTGGATGTATTCGTACCCACCCAGCCTTCATCAGCAAATATTATGTTAGACCGTGTTGAAGACAACCTGATCCAATTGACCAAGAACTTTGAAGGCATTGGTAAAGTTGAAGAAAAGGCGGTATACCCGCTGCGCATCAAGATCGGGGAGGATAAATGGAAAACCCTTTATTTATACGGGATAAAAGATTTCAAGAATATTCAAAGCAATAAAATCTCCAGTATTGACGGCTCCTTCAACCCGGGTCTAAATGAAGTACTAATTGAGCGGGATGCGCTGGGTGTGGCCAAAACAGCTATTAATGAAAACATCGTATTCACCCTACCGGATTCAAGCATCAAGGAGTTGAAGGTCGTAGGCTCGGTTAATGATATCCATGTTCACCCTGCCTCTATGCATCAAACGGTATACGCTTATGTGTCATTTGAGACTCTTGCCCAGCTTGGCCTCACACCCAACCGATTAGATATCACCTTGTCCGAACATCCTTATAACCGTGAGCATATTCTGAGCACAACCAGAGATTACATGAAGGAGATTGTTAACAAGGGATACGCCGTGAGTAACATTGAGGTTTCTCTTACTCCTGGACAAAGCCCCCACAAGGCTGAGTACAATGCCGTGCTTTTTATAATTCGGATATTTAGCGGCCTGGCCTTTGTATTAGGTTGCATGATTATTACCAGTCTGCTTTCAACTATTCTGACTCAACAGGTTAAGCAGATTGGTATATTAAAGGCTATCGGCGCAAAGACCAATAACATATTTTCAGCCTACTTATGTATTATTCTGCTGCTGGTTGCGGGCAACATCGCGATTTCATTACCACTCTCTTCCGTACTCAGCCAGAGCTTTTCCAAGTTTCTGATGAGAATCAGTAATATGGACCTTCCAAACTCCAGTATCCCTAACAGCCTGCTCTTGTTATTTGCTCTATTGGCATTATTCGTCCCTCTGGTAATAGCTTTCATTCCTATACGAAAAGGGGTCGCTATGTCAGTGAAAGATTCGCTGAACAGCCATTCAAGCGATGATGCTTATATTAAAGAAGGACCTATGATGAAGTGGGCAACAGGGATAAGGTTTCTGTCCAGACCCATCCGTCTCTCTATTCGAAATGCAGTGAAGCGGAAAGGACGTTTTTATCTGAATATTGTAACGTTAACGTTTGGGGGAGCACTTTTTATAGCTGTCGTGACCTCAATCATTTCCCTGAATTATACAATAGACCAGTCGATGGATAAGCTCGGTTATGATTATGAAATAAATACCAAAGCCCCTGTAGATAGCGGAACCTTAGATCAGGTAATGCAAAATATTCCAGAAATAAAGAATCATGAATTATGGGGAGGCGGCAGCGTAAATCTGATTAATGCTGATGGAAGGATGAGTAGCCGTTACCACCTTTTAGCCCCTCCCTTCGATACGAAAACCTATACTCCTGATGTAATGGAGGGCCGTTGGCTGAAGGAGGGCGACACCAATGAGGTCGTTATCGGATATAGATTCTTCGACTCGGAGCCTTCGGTAAAGATGGGAGACGAGATTAACGTCAGGATCGGAGAAGAGATTCATTCACTCCACATTGTGGGAATTGTTAAAGAGTTGGGTGGCTCTACGATGTTCATCAACAAGCAAGGCTTTGACCAGTTAAGCCCCGCTATTGAGACGAATAATCATATTAAAATAATGACATCACCCGAACTCGTAAAACAAGACAGCGGCCTTTCCCTCATTGAGGAGAAACTCGAACAAGAAGGAATCAACACTTACTCCAGCGAGAGTAAGACGAATTTCTACACGGTCGTCAAAAAACATTCACTGATGACGATGTACACCTTTCTATTCGTCGCTATCATTGTAGTGATTGTAGGGGCCATTGGACTCACCTCTACGATGAGCATTCAAGTAGTCGAACGTACCAAAGAAATCGGGATCATGAAGGCTATCGGCTCTACCACGAAACAAATCAAACGAATTATAACCGCGGAGAGCATCTTCATCGCCCTGATCAGTTGGAGTATCACATTGATTCTGGGGATTCCGATTGAATATCTAGGCTCCATAGTCATCGGGAACGTTACAATCAAAACTCCGTTGACTGTTGACCTATTCTCGTTCATATTGCCAAATATCATTTGGTTTGTTATTCTGCTTCTCGTCGGTTACATGTCTAGTATCTTCTCCTCACGTAAGGCAGCCAAGATGAAGGTTAAAGAGACCTTGGTATTTGAATAAACAAAGAACCAGCCAATCCCCAATAATGGAGGACTGGCTGGTTCTCTTTAATTATCCTATTACCAACTATCCTGTTACCACCCCAGAAACGTTCTTTCTCATCTTCCAGGCAAAAGACACCGTTAAGAGCACTGTCAGGAAATCAGCTACAGCCTGTGAAATAATGACACCGTTCAGCCCCATAAATTGGGGCAAGATCAATAGGGTCGGAATAAAGAACACGCCTTGCCTGCACATGCTGAGCATGGCTCCTTCTTTCGCCTTTCCAATAGCCAGAAATAAGGTGATGTATACCATTTGGAACCCAAAGAAGATAAACATCGAGCAGTTTGCAATTAGAGCTTGACTCCCTATTCGAATTACATCTGGATCGTTAGAGAACAGAGCAATAATCGGCCTTGAGAACACAATTAGGATGAACGCCCCTATTCCACAAAACCAGCTTGACCATTTAATCCCAATTCGAATCGTGTCTTGCAGACGGTCATACTTTTTAGCGCCATAACTATATCCGGCAAGCGGCTGAAATCCTTTGGTAAATCCAAATACCACAAAAGAAAAAATGGAATAAATCCGGGTCACGATGCCCATAGATGCCACAGCTGTATCTCCATAATGACTTGCTGCCGTGTTAGTCAACCCTATGGACACACTGGTGAGGATCTGAAAAATAAAGGTAGGAACACCAACCTTCAAGATTTGTCGGTAGATTTCTCCATCCAGGGAGAAGTTATGAAATGAAATCTTCACGAAGCTTTTCCGGCTCAGAATGTACCATAAATAAAGGATGGTAGTGGTTCCCTGGGCAACCATTGTGGCAATTGCTGCACCTCTTATTCCCCAGTTCAGACCATATATAAAAATGGGGTCCAGTATAATATTCAACCCTGCACCAAGCAGCATTGCAATCATACTAAATTTTGCAGCGCCTTCTGATGCCACAATGTTATTCATGGTAACATTAAATACGTTAAGCATCGAACTTCCGATATAAAGGGTAGCGTAAGCCGTCGCATAAGGCATAATAGTATCCGTTGCCCCCAGGAAAGTAAGCACAGGCTCCAGAAAACCTAATATGACCGCTATCAAGCACCCGCCGGCTACTATACTAGTTAATACTGCGGTAGATGCAGTCCTGCTCGCCTGATCATGTCTTCCTTCACCAAGAAGACGCGAAATATAAGATCCGGCCCCGCTCCCGAAGGTCAAGCCCACCCCCACTACGAGCATAGAGATCGGAAAGGCAACAGACACGGCCCCCATTTGGCTTGTTCCAAGTCCCCCTACAAACAAAGCGTTAACTACATTGTAGATTGCATTTATCAGCATTCCCAATATCATTGGTGTGGAGAGCTTTAACAGTGCCTTAGGAATGGCCTCCTCCCCAAGTATAAATATTTTTTTATCATTTGTGTTCATATCTTCCCTCCTTCCAGCCTTGTTGTCTAACGTATGCAATCTTGAATAATACGAATAATGTCTTCCTGAACAGCGGGGTTTAGAATAAAATAGTGTTTCTCCGGCATCGTTATCATCCTGAATGAATTGCTGGTATAGTTGCTCCATTCTTTCATCTGTTCTGGAAACCCTAAACTGTCAAACACCCCCGTAAAGGCACACAGCGGAATATTAAGCGGAGGTGCATTGTGATCATGTTTCCATGTCCCAATCATCTCGAAGTCAGCTTTTAATGTAGGAATAATCATTTGGAGGATATCTTCATTCTGAAGCACCTCTTCGGGTAGAGCATTGAAAGCCCTCGCAATCTGAATAATTTCGCTGTCCGACATTTTGTGGATCATGGGGGCAACTACAGGAAGATGCGGCGGAGTGCGGGCAGCAATAAATAAATGCTCCGGTTGTCTGACTTTTTTCCCGGCTAACCGTCTGGTTACTTCATATGCTATGAGAGCACCCATACTATGTCCAAATATAATATATTTCTTATCACTGAAGGCGCTAATCTCATTCGCTATCTCTTCAGCAAGCGAATTTAGACAGGTATACAGTTCATCCCCAGTTCCCGGGACATGACCCGGGTATTGCACTGCCACCAATTCGAACTCTTCCGGAAGAACATTCAACCAGGGACAATAAATCTCGGCCATCCCTCCGGCATAGGGCAGACAGAATATACGACAAGTCGCCTGGGGATTAAGCTTTGGAGCAACAAATAATGGGCTGGATGTTACCGTGAGCCTGCCGTTATTAGTACGTACTCGCATCATCTCTACTCCTTTTGCTAAATATCGAAATCCATCATGGATGAGACCGAGATGTCAGGATGTTCAATAAATTTCACGAGCGCAGCTCTGACATTGTTCAGAACACTCCAAGCAGATTCGCTGCTGTAAAGACTATTATCATAAATTAGCTTAAGCTCAAGCTTAGCTTCCGGCCACACAAATAATGAAAGCGGGAAATGCGGGCGACTCTCCAGATTGTAATCATCCGTCCGGAAGGGCAAACCTACAAACGGATCATCAGCAAGCGGGATATTCTTAAATACCAAAGCACTATGGAACAGGTCCCGGTCATCGGACATACCACACCAATGCTTAATCTCCTGCTCTGAAGAAGAAGCAAAGCGAAACGTATTCATCATAGACGTCTGAATTCCTCTGACCCACTCAACGAAACCCTCCTCCTTCCGAATTTGACAACGAATCGGCAAGGTATTAACGAACAAACCTACGCGTGCTTGAGCATTCTCAAGCAGCATCGGCCGGTCTGCTACTGTCTGTCCGGTGACAACGTCAGCTCCCCCACCGCTCAGATGACTTATTAATAACGAGAAGATCCCTTGAAATACACCATTCATCGTTACTTTGCTCGCCTTGATCACTTCTTGTAAAGGTTGAAACAATTCATATATATGATAATCGAGCCTTCCTTGGCGTATCTGACTCACAGGAGCTTCTGGTGCTGGAGGCTTCAGCAGGCTCAGCGGAGGCTGATGCGTGCATCCTTGTAAATATTCGGGCCAGAAAGCACTTTCCTCAGCAGTATCCCTATTTTTAAGATAACGAATGTAGTCCTTATATGGATATCCTGGAAGCATGAGTGCTACCTCCCCTGAACTGCTTAACTGCTTGTAGAGCTGCAGGAAATCAAACAATACTACCGTAAACGCCCATCCATCCATGATCATATGGTGAAAACGCCACCAGAGACGGAACTTACGATCATTAAGATGGATTAGCGTTACTCTCATTAATGGCGCTTCCTCCATGCAGTATGGGATTAACCGGTCCGCCTCTATCACCACCTCCATCCTGTGTGCTTGTTCTTCCTCACTTATGCCTGTCCAATCGTGTATTTGAATAGGAAACAGGGCCTTCCTTAATACAGCCTGTATAGGCTTCCCAATACCTTTATTAATAAAGGCTGTTCGTAAAATCGAATGACGCTTCAATATTTCGTTCCAGCACTGAGTAAAAATCCTGTCGTCGATTTCCCCAACAAAGTTAAAGATCAGATTCTCGTGAAACAAACCATCCCCCTGAGAAGTAAGGTAGCGGTTAAAGTTATCCAGCTGTAATGGGCTTAACTCATAAATATCTTCCAGGTTCCTCATCGCTGCAGATGGACTCCTTGTTTCTGCAAGTTCAGTTGACATCATAAACTTCCTCCCCTTCTTAATGGCTGGTTGCCAATATCCCCATGAATGATTCAAATTCTGCATCGCTCCAACTCATGTCAGGATAATCACTTGCAACATACATATCCAAATCCTCACTTTTGATAGACAGGAATAAGGACTGCAAATTCTGTAATAGACTGTATCCCAGCTTCTCCATTCGTCTATCATCTACTTGGGCAGCATTAAACTGGATTTGAAATAACAATTCTTCCTGATCAGCAGATGCACTTATTTCTAGTAAGTAGGGACTACGGTAAGCTCTTTCGCTGGTTGACGTGATCAATGAAACTGCGCTGCTCACACCAATTCCGGGTTTCAACCTTTCCAGTGCTTCACTGTAGGTGAACTTGATCTCTGGATGGATTGAGGGCTTACCCTCTGTCCACTTTTTACAATTACGCATAGTTGTCTTGCCTGCTCGAATGTATTCGCTCAATCCTGATCTATAATCTGAGCGGAAGAGAACGGAATGTATGCTGCCTAATTGGCCCAAGATATGATTCATTTCATTTTGCACGAGCACCTTCTGCTCCGCCTCACACATACAATCAACCCAAAGCTGCTGCGCATAACCCAGCTCTTGCATTGAATACCCCATTGCAATGAGGAGAAGCTCATAATCCTGTAATTTTGCTTCCTCAAGCACGGCACTCCAGACGGGTTCTTTCATAAATGTAAAGTTTAGGGTACACATACGGTCAGAGGTTTCTGTTGGATTACCCAAGTGAAGGGCTACGGATGAGTCATCCCAATCTTGCAGGCTTTGTTCTGCAGGCTCCTCCCTGTTCAGATTCAGCCAATCCCTAAATTGCTTGGTACGGTGAATTTGCTTAATCTTCTCTCCCGCAGAGATCTGATTGTAGCAATCATAGATCTGTTCCAGGAATAGCCCTACGGAACGCTGGTCCATAATCAGCTCATTCCAAACCAGCAGTATATACTGCAATCTCTGATCTGGCTGATCCAACAAAATTAGCTTGATCAGGATGTCTGCTGACTGCTGCTCCTGGTCAGAACGAATCTGTTCGGTCAATTTATGAACCTCCTCTTCCTCCAGGCCGTTCAAATCTACATAATCAATCTCTGGCTTCTTTACCTTACTGTAAAGAGCTTGTGTCCAGACTCCGTCACTATGGTTGAACTGCATTTGCAATGCTGCATTCCTGGATACTACATACTGAAACGCACTTTCCAATTTTTCCGGTTCCATTAACTTTTCCACCTTGAACAGAAGCGATTGATTTAAGGCTGGGAGAGATTCATACCTTTCCAGTAGAAGCTGTTGACCAGCACTTAAAGGCAATTCTCCAACATACTGCTCCTCTCCATCTTCCAGCTCAACCATACTATTGTTCAGAACCTCTGCTAGCTCAGCTAGTGTAGAATGTTCAAAGAATAACTGCGGTGAAATCTCTATGCCTTCCTTGGAAGCAAGACTAATAATTTGAATTCCCCTAATCGAATCCCCTCCAAGCGTAAAGAAATTGGTATGGATATCAACCTTCTCCTCCGCTAGACGAAGCACTTCTGCAAATATGGGGATTAAGATATTCAGTACTTTATTGTCCGACAGGTCTTGAGCTTTCGACTTTCTGCCGGTATTCTCCGGAACGGGAAGCGATTTACGATCAATTTTACCGTTCACAGTAAGCGGGAATTCATCAAGAATCATATATTGATTCGGTACCATGTAATTGGGTAGAGCATTTGCAGTGAATAATTTCAGTTCTTTCGTATCAAGCGTCATTCCGTCCTTTACAAGGATGTAAGCGGTCAGAGTTTTCTTATCCGTATCCTTGCCTGCAAGATGGACAACGACCCCTTTTACGGCTATATGCTTTAACAACACGGATTCAATCTCTTCCAGCTCAATCCGAAATCCGGAAATTTTCACTTGAAAATCTTCGCGTCCCATAAACTCCAGGTTCCCATCGGGAAGATAACGCCCCATATCGCCTGTTCTATACAACCGTTCACCTGTATCAGGGTGGGTTATAAAAGCTTGGTCTGTGAGCGTGACATCATTCAAATATCCCAGTGACAACCCTCTTCCGCTAATATACAGATCGCCAGGTACCCACACCGGACAATCAACGAACTCCTTATTGTATACGTGGAATTTTTGGTTGGATAACGGTTTACCGTAAGGTATACTCCTCCATGAAGGGTCTACTTCCTGAATCGGGTAATAATTGGACCAGATTGAAGCCTCCGTCGCACCTCCCAGACCCATTACCTGCGCCAATGCCGCCTGCTTCTTTATGCGGGAAGCTAAATTCAACGGGATCCAGTCACCACTCAGAAGAACAAGTCTAAAGGGAAGACTGGCCTCTAAGAGCGCTGTATATTCGACCAGCATCGCCATCAGTGCAGGAACAGAATTCCACACAGACACCTTATGAAGACTTAGCATATCCAGCCAATGCTTAGGGTCACGTGAGGAATGGGCATCAGGAATCACCAATTCCCCTCCTGCTCCCAGGATGCCGAATATATCGTATACCGATAAATCGAAATTCAGCTCGGAGAGTGCAAACCCTATATCCTCTGAACTAACCTGGAATTTGGCATTGATATCCATGATCGTATTTTGTGCTGCCCGGTGGGTGATCATAACGCCTTTGGGCATTCCCGTAGAACCCGATGTAAAAATGACATAAGCTAAATCATCCAGCTCCTGACAAGAATCCCGCCGTGTAACCTTATCCGGGGACACTGCATTATGTGAGGTAATCGTTTCGACTGCAATTCCCAAGTCCTGAATCCACTGAAGAGAAGCACGATATTTCTCCTGTATCAGAATCACTCTGACCGCGCTGCTCTCCAATATATATTGCAATCTTTCCCGGGGCAGCTCCGGGTCCAGCGGCAGATAAGCCCCGCCTCCTTGCAGAATGCCCAATACCGCAACTACCTGCTCGTACCCTTTCTCCATGATGACAGGAACCAACTCCGCACGCCGTAATTGCTTCTCCATCAATTTGCAGCTTACTGCTGTTGCCAGCTTATCCAATTCTCCATAGCTTATTTCCTTCCGGGAGGTCACTAACGCGATTTGATTGGGATTCGCCTTGGCATAACGGAAGATTGGATCGTGTAACAATTCACAATCTATTGGCTGATCCGTGGCGTTGGCCTCAAGAACGATAGACAGATCAACCTCTCTAAGTAGCTGATTATAAGTACTGCTCCATGTAGACTCATCAGTAGCTAACCGATTCATAATTCCTTCGTAAGTCTCCCACATTTGGTCCAGCATTCCTTGCGGGAACATCTCTTCCAGCGCATGCCAGCTTAGCAAGAGGCCATTCTCCATCTCCATTGCCGTATGATCCAGCCATACTTGAGGAGTCTGAGATATCAGGTAGGAATAATCACCCAATGTCTCGAAGAACTCTTTTTCACCTGCAACCTTTTGTACGATGGTGCTAGTAAAGACAACCGGAAACACTGGTCCTGAACTCCCGCCTCGCAGCTTTGCCAGCTTACGTAAGATAGAAGTTCCGCTTATATACCGGTTATCGAGATTCTCCCAACTATTCTGCTGTAATTCTCTGGCACATTCTTCAAAGGTCTTCTGTTTATTCAGGCTGACAACAACCGGAGCAAAGGAGGCAAATTCCCCTACAATCTGCTTGACCTGCTCATGAATAGGCAAGCGGTTAATGATCGGTGTATTAATACAAAACTCATTGGATTTGCTCCAAAGACCGAGTACCTGAGCAAACACGGTTAGAATCACGCTGGAAGGAGATAACGCCCGTTTTACAGCAGCCTCTTTAATTTGATCCCATCTGGAGGTTTCAACAACAAAACTCCAACGTTTAAACCGGATTTCTGTTATAGATGAAATATCCTTAGCCACTGGCAGCTCAGGAGCTGTATTCGCTGGCAGACTCTTTATCTTCTGCTCCCAGAATTCATCCGCTTTGACGTATGGCGGTGAATCCTTCAGTTGCTTCTCTGCCAGAACATAATCCCTGAAGGAAAGGTCTAACACCGCAGGCTGAAGAGCTTCTCCCCTGTACAGCTGCGCCCACTCGCTCTGCAGAATCCGCATGCTGCCCACATCGCAAATCACCAAATCCATACTGAAATGAATACGCACCTTGTTCTCGGGTAACTGCGTTGTACGAATCTCAAAGAGAGGCCATTCCGTTACAGGACGGACAACGTGGTCCATTTGGGACCGGACAACTAGCGCTTCTGCCTCAGCCGACTCGTGATCCAGTTTCCGCACATCCAAATTCCGAATGTTATAGGTTAATCTCTCCGTAAGGATGCGCTGGCCTCCGTCGGGTAACAGGACTGAACGAAGCATCTCATGGCGGTCGATCAACGCTTGCCAGCTTTGCTCCAGTCGCTGAATATCAAGTCCCTCTTTCTCCGATTCGTAATAGACATGCGCCGCTATGTTGCCCACACCGAAACTGGATATCCGTCCCAGCCATTGTGCTTCTTGCATTTCGGTTAATGGGAACGGATCAGCTCTCCTTTCCACATCCTCAATAACATTATTGAGCTTCCAAAGCTCTTGCGCGGGTTCAGAAGGCTGATCTGCTCTTGAAGAAATAGCAAGCCCGATTTCTTGTGCTAAAGCTTCAACCGTAGGAAATTTATAAAACTCATTCAATTTAATTTCAATTCCGAATTGCTCGTTTATCCTGGACAGCAATTGAATTGCCAATAAAGAATGTCCGCCCAGTTCAAAGAAGCTATCGTAAATGCCGATGGAATGGAAGCCAAGCACAGCTGAAAAAGCATACATCGTCTTCTGTTCAAGCTCATTACGAGGGGCTTGTCCGCTGCTGTACAGCACCTTATCCTGCTCATCAAGCCCGGACTCCGAATCGCTTATCACCACATCAAAATCAGTGTCCAGGTCATGGGTGTGGGGCTCCATCCAATACCGTCTCCGCTCAAACGGGTACACAGGAAGTTCAACTTTACGCCGGGTGCCTTCTTCCGAGAATTCATTCCAATGGAATACAGCACCATTAGTCCACAGCTTCCCGGCTGAACCGTAAATGTATTTCACAGAATGGCTTTTTTCCCTGGCATGCGGCAGAGAAGCGAACACCTTAGTCGTCGGTTGAATATTTTTCATAAAGATACTCAAGACGTTTCCAGGCCCAACTTCAATAAAGAGACTCTCCTCATTCTCCAATAACTTGTCCGCCCCATCACTGAAACGTACCGAAGAGATAATATGACTGGCCCAGTATTCATGTGATGTAGCTTGTCCGGCTTCAATCCAATCACCGGTTACATTAGACAGGTAAGGAATTGTTGGCTGATTGAGTGTTATTCCTTGCATAAACCGTAAGTATTGCTCATAAGCCGGTTGCATCATCCATGAATGGAAAGCATGAGAGGTGTGCAGCCTACTGCAGCTTATGCCATTCTCCTCAATGGTCTGCATGAACTTTCTTATGTCATTCTCCGGTCCGCTTACAACCGTAAACCCCGGCCCATTCACAGCAGCAACAGATAGTTTCTCAGTCAAGTAAGGAGTTATATCCTGCTCAGAGGCCGAAATACCGCACATAGAGCCAGCGGGAAGATTACATATGAACTCGCCTCTTTTAGCCGTCAGCATCAGTCCCTGCTCAAATGTAAATACACCTGCCAGACAGGCAGCAGCATATTCACCAATACTGTGTCCTATGCATGCATCCGGGTTGATTCCCCAGCTCATCCAGAGCTTGGCTAGCGCATATTCAATCAGGAATATCACCGGTTGTGTAATATGAGTTAATGTGAGCAGACGTTCTGCCTCTGCTTCTTCCCCCTCTGACGGAAAGAGCACGGCCAGCACATTAATCTTCATAAATTCCTGTAACAGATCAGCTCCCTGGTCAATCAACTGTTTGAATACAAGCTCACTATCGTACAGTTCCTTCGCCATATGAATATATTGAGAACCTTGTCCCGGGAACATAAACACAATTCTCGGTTTAGTCTGTTTGATGAAGCCTATCCATTTATTTTTTGTCTCGTAATCCTCAAGTACACCAGCCAAATCTGAGGCAGTGGAGCCAACAGCTGCCAGCCGATACTCAAATGCTCTGCGCCCAACTCTTAGGGTATGAGCTACATCGCCCAAATTCACCTCTGGATTTGACCTTAAAAAGCAGGCCATACTTGCTGACATTTCGCTTAATGCGTGCTGGCTTCGTGCAGACAGCAGCACAAGCTCTGGAGAGGAAGCCGCGGAGTTCTTCGTTTCGGTCCATTCCTCCAAAATCAAGTGTGCATTCGTTCCTCCGATCCCAAAAGATGAGATGGCACACCTTAGCGGTTCTCCCTCTACCCGCTCCCAATCCTTGACCTGCGTATTCACATAAAACGGTGATTTCTCGATTTGCAAATGAGGATTAGGCGTCTGATAGTTCAGGCTCGGAACAAGTATTTTATGCTTCAGGCACAGCACCATCTTGATAAAACTCGCAACTCCCGCTGCACACTCCAAATGTCCCAAATTGCTTTTTACCGAGCCGAGAGCAATCTGCTGTTGATGATGACTGGAACCATACACCTGGTTTAGCGATTCGAACTCGACCGGGTCTCCCAAAAAGGTACCGGTACCATGAGCCTCAACAGCGGTAATACTATGCTGCGGAATGTCCGCGAGTGCCAACGCAGTCTTAATAACCGTCTCCTGCCCTTTTCTTCCTGGTGCAGTATAACCCACCTTTTCGCCGCCATCATTATTAACACTGGAACCTTTGATCACAGCATGAATGATGTCGCCATCCCGAACAGCATCTTCCAACCGTTTCAAGACGACTACCCCTGCTCCACTGCCAAATATAGTTCCTGAAGCATCAGCATCAAAAGGGCGACAATGTCCGTCTTTAGATAAGATCATATCTGACTGATACATATAACCTGTCTTGTGAGGACTGCGCACAGTAACTCCGCCCGCCAATGCAACATCGCATTCCTGATTCAGCAGACTCTGGGAAGCGTAATGGATGGCCACCAAGGCAGTAGAACACGCTGTCTGAATGGATAGAGCAGGACCCGATAAGTTCATCTTGTAAGCAACACGGGTTGCCAAATTATCTTTATCATTGGAGATTTGTACAAAGAAATTATCAGCACTACTGCCTGCCCCCCTTCCATTCAGTACATTGTTCAGCAAATAGGAATTAAAGGTCGAGCCGGCAAATACCCCGATACTTCCATTGTATTGCTCAGAATCGCAACCGGATTTCTCCAGAGCATGCCAGCACAGCTCCAGAAATATTCGATGCTGGGGGTCCATCATAGCCGCTTCTTTGGCACTGTATCCAAAAAAGGAGGCGGCAAACTTATCATAATGATCTATAAAGGAGCCGTATTTCACATAATTCGGATGTTCTAACGTCTCCTGCCGAATGCCTGAGTATAGTAGCTCTTCATCCGATATGGGAATTACAGACTCTAATCCGCTTACCAGGTTACCCCAGAACTCTTCCGGGCTTGCAGCATCAGGAAATCGGCAATCCATACCAATTACGGCTATATCTAATGCACCAAAATTATTATCCATGACTCTCTCCTTTTCTGTGGCTTGCCCATATAATGTCAGCGGCGTTTGCTTCGATTGATTAATGCTTGTCTCTGTTTCGCCGCTTTCTCGCTAACAGCTGTATCCGCAATGGCTTCATTTACAAGCAGTTTACTCTGCGATTCTGCATCTTGCTGCATTAGGAACGCGGCCAAGCTGGCGATCGTAGGTTTTTCAAAAACGCGGACAACGGGGAACTGAATCCCGGTCTCTTGTACGATCTCTCTCCAAGCCCGGGTGATTGTCAATGAATCAATCCCAAGCTCCAGGAAGCTTTTGTGGACATCAAGCTGGGCATTCATGCCTGATTTCGCGAAAAATATACGATGGATTAGAGCTTCCATCTCATTCATTGCCGGGTTCGTGTTCCCCTGATCCGTTGGCCGTTCAATTGCCGGTTCCGGCAATGCCTTCAAATCGACCTTGCCAACCGGCGTGAGCGGCAATCTGTCCATAAATGTAAAGGATGAAGGCACCATATAATGCGGGAGCTTTTGAGTACAATATTTACGAATTTCCTCTTCTACTCGTTCTGGGAAGGACTCAATGGGTAAGTTGTCTTTCGCTTCCGTAGGAACTCCCCGCAGCGGATCTGCATAATCAACCCCTCCAGCCAATAAAGTATGAAGAAGGATATGATCTGAATCCAACGCCAATAGTTCGGGAACCCGACGCTCATCGGTTAATGCACCGATTTGGCATACTCCAATTTCATTCTGAATACCAGAGGTCTCCAGCAGCTGTATGATTAGACCCGCTTCAATCAGGCAATAGTCTCTGGAACGTTTGCCGTACAAGGGTTCAATCGCCGGGAGCTTTCCTATCAGGAAAATCGTAAAGGCCGCCGATTCGTATATCATTCTATTCTCAATGACATGCAGATCCCCATTCATTTCCTTGGAGGTACGGAGAGGAATCAGCGTATGATCCAAAGGATGATAATAATAAGTACCTCCGCTTAATCCAGCTACCTTATTGTCCTTAATACATAAATACACCTGCACAGGGTATAAATGTCCTGCCGAACCATAGCGGAAACGTTCTGCATCCCCAACTTCCCTGCCTTGCAGACACCCTAAGAAGCTGGAAAGAGTCCGCAGAGACACCTGAGTATCCAGAAAACGTCTGGAGCTGGACCGTTTAATATAATCGTCATGATCGAATGGTTGCGCCTCCAGCATTATCGTGTGTTCTCCCGTTTCTCCGGATTCACGCATTAACATTTCAGGCGCTCTAAGTCCCTTGTGGCTTAGTTTAAAAAGAATCCTTTCCTGCTTGTCAGTAATGAAGCTGTCGTCCCGCAGCTCTTGTGACATATTGCGGCCGAAATCATCTCCGCCTTGTTTTGCCATGTCCTCTGACTCAACCGCTGAATGCAGAACAAGATAGGAGGCTAAGCTGGCGTTTCCTTCTTTACCTAAGACCTTCTTAACTACAGCTCTTCTTACCTTCGGATGCTGATGAATCACGCTCTCGATTTCGCCCAGTTCAATACGGAAGCCGCCCAGCTTAATCTGGAAGTCTTCACGGCCCAGGAATTCGATATGACCCTCAGGATGAAAACGCCCTAAATCTCCTGTTCTATAGATCCGTTCACCTGTAACAGGATGCTGCACAAATGACCTCTTCGTCTTTTCCTGATCCCCAAAGTAATTCAAAGCGACTCCGGCACCGCCAATGTACAATTCGCCTGTCACCCATTCCGGGCAATCACTTAAATCCGGGTGAAGCACGTAAAACTTTTGATTGGACAAAGGTTTCCCGTACGGAATACTGCTCCAAGAAGAATCTATATAACGGAGAGGATGGTAGATCGACCAGATAGATGCTTCAGTAGCTCCGCCGAGACTGATAATTTCCGTAGCAGGCCCAAGCCGCCAAATACGCTCAGGAAGATGTAATGGAATCCAGTCACCACTCATTAGTACCGTCCTTAATTGGATGCTGCATCGCATCGCTTCTACTGTCTCCACCAGCATCTCCATCAAGGATGGAACCGAATTCCAAATCGTAACTTTATGCCGCTTCATCATCTCTAACCAATGTGCAGGGTTGCGTTCCGTAGACGGATCAGGGATAACAATAGCTCCTCCCGCCAGGAGAATTCCAAAAATATCGTACACCGACAAGTCAAAACTGAGAGAAGACAATGCCAAAATCCGATCCTTTTCATGAATCTCAAACTTATGATTAATATCCAGAATCGTATTAAGTGCTCCCAGGTGAGAGATGGACACCCCTTTAGGCAGTCCTGTTGATCCCGAAGTATATAACACATAGGCCAAATCATCCGGACTGGCATCAGTCTCTACAATTTTGACCTGCTCCTGTAAAATAGTCTCATCCACGACACAACAGGTTATGCCGGGAGGCAGGCCCTTAAGGAGGCGTTGGGCGAAAATAAACCTGACACTGCTATGCTCCATCACATATTCTTGACGCGCTTTAGGCAATGCAGGATCTATGCACACATAAGCGGCTCCTGCCATTACAACTCCTAGAACAACTACGATTTGTTCCCAGCATTTTTCCATAGATACAGCAATTAATTCATTCGGCCTAGCTCCCTGTGCTTTTAATGAAGCTGCAATAAAACTGGCACCGTTCAATATTTCCCCATACGTTAATGTACGTGCAGATGTAATGATTCCTGCATTCCCCGGCTTTTGAATCGCATGCTTCACAAACCGGCTGTACAGCATCTCATCAGGCACTTCGGACAACTGTGCTTCGGTCCGGTTATACGTAGTTCTCCGCTCCAGCTGCTTCTCAGGCAGAAGACCGCCGTCCAGACTGCTCCATCTCTCTGAATGTAAGGCCAGTTCCTCCAGGTATTTAATGTACACATGGAATAGATCATCCAGCATCTTATTTGGAAACAATTCTTCTATGGCATCCAGGCTTAGAATCAAATCGTCTCCCTCTTCATACACCTGGTGATCCAGGTACACCTGAGGCGTCTGGGATTGGGTCTCTACCTTTCCAAAAAAATTGTCGCCTCCACCGAATACCATGGAGGATTCGCTGGATATCGCACTTGTGAAGACTACTGGCAGAACAGACTCATATGGTGATTTCCCCCACTTATGACCAAGATCCCTAACTACATTAACACCACTGTAATAACGGTGATCCATATCTTCAGCCAGTTGGCGCTGTATCCGTTGCGCATAGTCCGCAAAGGATTCGGCTCGTGCCAGGTCTACTCCAAATACCAGAACTGAAGTGAACTCGCCAACGAGCAGGTGAATATCGGGATGAAGGGGCTGCCGGTTAAAGAGCGTCAAGTTCAGTGAATATTGTGCCGATTGGCTCCACATTCCGAGTATTTTGGAGTACGCCGAAAGAATAACTACAGAGGGCGTCACTCCGTGTAAGGAAGACTGTTCCTTTAACTTGTTCCACAGGTGTGAAGGAAGTGTGTAACTCCGGTGATGGAATTTGATTTCACCCAGATTCATTAACGACTTAACCAATGGCAGGACGGGGGCCTGAGGCAGCTGCTCCACACGATTTTTCCAATAAATCTCAGATTTCCGATATAACTCAGTTCCCTTAAGCAGCTCTAACGCATGGCAATAATCCCGGAAGGTGTAATTTAATTCATTGAGCGATGTTTCCAGATCTACATACGTCTGGTACCACTCTTTAAATAGCAGATTGATGCTCCAGATATCCGCAATCATTAGATCAATACTGAAATGCAAAATACTTTCCTGTGGGCCTAGCTTGCTATGATGAATTTCAAACATCGGCCAAGTATCCAGAGGGATAACCTGATGACTGAGTTTGCGTGTTATTTCTTCGCAGTGATCTTGTTGAAGGGTTGAATGCAGTGTACTTAAATCGTGGTAAGTAATATCATAGCTTGAGTTCGAATCTACTATAAGCTGTTTTCCGTCTGAAGTGATCATAGCTCTGAGCATTTCATGGCGCTTTACAATTTTCTGCCATGCAAGGTTTAATCGCTTATGATCCACATCCATTCGTTTCACCTTTATTTCGAGGTACCCGTGAGCGGCAATTCCACCTATCTCAAAGCCTTCATTACGCCCCATCCAATAGGCATTCTGAAGCTCCGTCAAAGGGAAGGTTTCACTCTCTACGTCCTTAATAGAACCGAGCGCTGCCAAATCCTCTAATGGATGTATTGACCCTTCTTTCGAATGGGTGAAATCCTTAATAATACATGCCAATTCCGCTAACGTGCAGTTGAATAGATCAGCCAGTTCAAGCTGGCACAGGAACATATCTTCGATTTTTTGCTTGAGCATCATCATCGCCATTGAATCGAGTCCCATAGTCACCATACTGCTTGTAATACGGACTTGCTTGCAGTCTATACGGGTTGAACTGCCAACTAGCTCAAGGAGGCACTTCTCGATTTGCTTTAATTCAGCGGATGGTTCTTTCACATCATTATTGTCCTGACCGGCGATACTGGTATGCAACACATCAAGCTCACCCTGCAAGTAGGCTTCTTTACACTGCTTGCGCTGAACTTTTCCACTGGATGTCTTATGTATCCCTCCAAAGCGCAATAACAAGATCCCTTGTACTTGTAATCCATGAATTTCAGCAACAGATTTACGTATGCTGTCACAGATCCCCAGTGCATCTATCCGGTTGGTCTCCGTCCGTTTAATTTCTTGGGCGATATATAAGCATTCCTGATTCCCCTCCGTGACAGCAAATGCTGCGCAGCTGTTAGGTACAAGCTGGGGATGGCAATGGGCTGCCGTAAACTCAATATCATTTGGATAATAGTTCGAACCCCGGATAATAATTACGTCTTTTATTCTGCCGCTAATGTATAGCTGCCCTTCCCATACAAAACCCAAGTCGCCTGTACGCATAAAAGGTCCTTCTCCCGTTACAGCCAAATAAGCTGCGAACGTATCGTTAGTGCTCTCAGGTTTATTCCAATATCCAATAGCGACGCTATCTGATGATACCCAAAGCTCTCCGACATGCCCCTCGGGACACTCTGTCAGGGTATCAGGGTTAACAATCACCACCTGTGTATCCGCTCTCGCTGCTCCCACACTGCAGTAACGTATCGTACCTGAATCCTTGCCGGCCGGTTCAGCGATATTCTGCTCAAGCTTATATTGATCTACATCCAATACCCGGACCGGACCACCCGTCGGCTTATGGGCTGTTACCGTAAGTGTCACCTCTGCCAGACCCCATGCAGGGGCCATAGCATTCTCCTTCCAGCCGCATACTTGGAAGGCCTGATTGAACACTTCCAGAGTAGAATATTGAACAGGTTCAGCACCGTTAATGGCTATAACAATGCTGGATAAATCTAGCTCCTGCTTCTGTTCGGCTGTAGCATGGAGAACGCAATGTTCATAGGCAAAGTTGGGCATAAGTGTCATGGTACCCTTAAAATCGGATATCGCTTTCAAAAACCGGAACGGTCTTGATACGAAATCTGCCGGCTGCATGAAGACTTGGCGATATCCTGAATAAATGGGCTGTAAGATCGTGAGCACAAGTCCCATATCATGATAATGAGGAATCCATGACACGCCAATGGAATCCTGTGTAAGGTCAAAGCTCCATTGGTTAACATCCATATTGTGCATGATGTTGTTATGCGTGATCATGACTCCCTTAGGTGTAGAGGTGGAGCCTGAAGTATACTGCAGGTAAGCCAGTTCATCTCGCTGGTAGTTCATTGGCTTGAAATCGTCCGGATTCACTTCCTCCGCCTGTTCCACTGTTAACCAATTAAAGGTTGTGCCGGAGAATTGATTATCGGTAAATTTTTTGATCGTTGAAATGCGCTTGCTATCGCTCATAAAGATTTGGGGATCACAGTCCTCTATGATAGACAACATCCGGTCAGACTTTCTTCTAGTAATGAAATGATAGAGAGGGACGGCAGTTACTCCCGCGTAAAGACAACCCAAAAAAGCGACAATAAAATCCAAACCATCCGGATACATTAGAATGGCCCGTTTCCCGGACAACCCCAAGCTTTGCATATAAGCAGCTACCTTGCGTGCTCCTGTATCCAGTTGTTTAAAGTTCAGCTTATGCTCCTGTCTTTTGTTACTCAAATATGTGAGAAAACAAAAAGCTGGTTGATCCGGGTGGATCGCTGCACGTTTTTGCAGTATCTCGACAATTGTTGAGTTCTTTTTCAATTCCTCAGAATCAAGAGTATCCGACGCTTGGACCACAGCATATAAGTCTCTCATGCAATATACCCTCCACTATTTAATTTTCACATAATGCCTTGCTATATTACTAAGCTGTATATTCGATGTGCCTTCATAAATCGTTCCGATTTTAGCATCTCTATATAACTTTTCTAATACATTTCCTTTCATGTATCCCTTCCCGCCAATAATCTCCAGGCATTGCGAGGCAGCTCTTTCCGCCACCTGAGAAGCGTACAGCTTAACCATGCTTGAATGAAGGACAAGCTCTCTAAAGTTACATTTAGCTTGTTTCATCCGCACCGCATTGTAGATCATTAATCGAACTGCCTGAATTTCCGTTGCCAGCTGAGCAAGAGGAAAGTGTACCCCCTGATAAGTGGAGATATATTCTCCAAATTGAATTCGTTCTCCTGAATATTTCACAGCTTCATCAAAAGCGCCTTGCGCAAGGCCCAACATTTGAGCACTTATACCAATTCTTCCATCTGACAACGTCTCAAGCAGGATCATTAGCCCTTTGCTTCGAGAACCCAAAACATTCTCATCGGGTACAAACACATTATCCATAATCATGTCGCAGGTGGAGCTTGCCCGGATTCCCATTTTTAATTGCGGCTCACAAACAGTTATTCCTTCAGATACGTTCTTGTCAATGATGAATGCGGTTAAATGCCCGCTGCTGGATGACTGTGCTGGATTGGAGGAAGGAACCTTCGCGAACATGATGAACAATTCGGCTTCAGCCGCATTGGTTACCCAGTGTTTTTTACCGTTCAAAATATACCCGTTGTCTACCTTCTCTGCCCGACAGGTCAAAGAGGCCGCATCACTGCCCGCTTCTTCTTCCGTAATGGAGAATGCACCTACAGTGCCGTTCGCCAATCTTGGCAAAAACCTTTCTTTCTGCAACTCGGTTCCCCAGCGTATAAGTGCATTAACTACCAGTGTATTATGCACATCGATAAAGACGGCTACTGCCGGATCAACAATTGCCATTTCCTCAATCGCCAGGATCGAATAGAAAAAGGGATGTGCTGATCCCCCATACGCCTCAGGAATTTCTATATTCATCAGCCCTTCTGTAAACAGACTATTTATAAGTCCTTTATCCATCTTCGCGTCATTATCCATTTGATGGATAAGCGGGCTAACTTCTATCTGGGCAAAATGCTTTACATGATTCTGAAACTTCTTCTCCTCATCCGAAAGATAATTCAGTGGTGCGGTTTCTTTTTTATGCGCAGTTATTGTTCTCATTAGTAACTCATACTCCTTTCAGCATATTTTCTGCTCAGCAGTGTCTCATTAATTAATGTTGTAACGCTCTTGGCTTGCTCAAAAAGATAGAAATGCCCTCCCGGGAATTCGATGAAGCTACAGCTTCCAAGAGTATAGTTCTTCCAGGCTTTGTTATCGGATTCGGTAAGTGTTGCATCCTCCTCCCCAGTTAATACAGTGATATCCGAGTTCCAGAGAAAGCCCCTATCTCTATATGAATATGTTTCTAACGCTCTATAATCGGCCCGCAAAATCGGGATGAACATCTGAAATAACTCCTTGTTCTCAATAAGCTCCCGTGGAGTTCCTCCTATCCGGTAGATTTCGTCGATGAACTGCTCTTCAGGGAATTCACTTATAGGACGTTTAGTACCCAAATGTGGCGGAAATCTCCCGGAGAGAAATACATGCTGAGGTTCATAGTATCCTGCAAGCAATAACCTGTTAATAAGCTCAGTAACGACAATAGTCCCCATACTGTGACCAAATAATATGTACGCAGAGCCATCCAGCTGCCTCCGAACCTTATTAAAGGCATCATCCACCATTTCCTCAATACTGCGGCATAACGGTTCTGTAAAACGGCTGCCTCTACCTGGCAATTCCATTGGAATAACGGATACCACGCCTTGAAAATAATCCTTCCAGTTCCCGTAAAACATGGCCGAGCCGCCTGCATAAGAAAAGCAAAATAACTTCATATACCAGTGACCTCCTCCCTCTTTCCAGAAAAATCTGTATTCCGCTCCCAATGTACTAACTATAAAGGGAGAAGTAGGTATAAATAACCCCTTTGTCCAGATAGGACTAAAAATGGACAATTAGGCTGGAAATTCGACCTCTTTCGGTAGAATGGATGCTTCGGAAGACTCCATAAAAAAAGAAAGCAGGATATTCTCCCACTCTCTTATTTGAATTTTTTTAATATACGTTAAGCTTTCGCCTTGAATAATCATGAATAAGGTACGGAAGGTCTATCAGCATTTCTGTTCCTGCACCCGGTTCGGTGATCACTATAATAGAACCATTTAGCCGTTCAATCAATTCTTTGACTACTGATAACCCGAGCCCATGACCAGCATAAGAATTCAGCCCAAAGCTTGTTGTAACACCTTCTTCAAAAATATTGTTGACTAAGTCTTCTCGAATGCCTTGTCCGTCATCCATAATTATGCAGTGAAGCCTTTCATTATCGTGGTGTAGTGAAAAATGACATTGAATGGTGCCGTAAGGGCTCTTGCCCCTGCTTATCCGCTCACCCGAAATCTCAATTCCATGTACAATACAGTTTCGCAGCAGATGGGTCAGGATCTGTGAGATTCCGCGGTGAAGGTCCACATTAATTTCAATATCCGCGCCTGTAACGACTAACGGATTTATGTTCTTGCCAATTTCTCTTGCCAGTGTTAACAATTCTTTTGAATTTAAATCTGTTACCTCTGAAATACTTTTTAAGCTTGTTGTTTCATTCCCAGACACATGCGCCTGCTCCAAGAAGGTTTCCCCAAAAATTTCTTCAAGCAGCTCCATATCCTTCTGAATCCATGTATCAAATAATTTCAATTCATCTATTATTGTTGTTAAATCGCCTTGCTCCTTATGTGCTCTCCTTGTGAATTCATATAATCGTTTCTCCATCTCGTAAATATTGGATGAACTTGTATGCATATGAAATGATTTAAAATATCCTTTGAACGTATGTATGGTCTTATATATCCCCATCACCTCCTCTAACAACAATTCGTGTCTGCCTTCAATCAGGTAGTTTAGAGAAAGGGAGTACTCACGGTATTGCTGTAAATAATCACAAAAGAGATTATGATTGCTTCTTACCTGTACTATCATTCTCAATTGCTGCCGTTCCTTTTCCAGATGCTGCTCCAACAATCGTTGCTGGGTGATGTCCTTGATGGTAACTAGGCAAATCTTTTTATTTGTCTGTTTGCAAGTAAAGAACCGGTACTGAATTCTATAGAGCAGATCATCTGCTTCATACGTATCCGGCAATAGGGCAAGATAGGTATCTAACTGATTTTTTTTAAGTTGTGAATGAAAAAGCTTCTTAAGAAGATCCCTAACAAATTGTTGATTCTCCGCATGATGCGGGCAAATTAATCTGGGGAAATCATACTGTTCAATAGAAAAACCGAATATCGCCAGGCATTCCCGGCTGTAGTCCGCTTGAACCTGAAGATCGTCTTCAAATTGCAAGAATCCTTGTCCCGCATGATCTAACATGTTTCTGATTCTACTTATTCTTTCAGATAGCATAAGTTCTATATTTTTGTTGCTCTTGGTTAACTGGGTATGCATTTTTATACGTGCCAACAGCTCCTGCTTTGACACGGGTTTGACTAAATAATCGTTTACTCCGGCATCCAGGCCCTTTGCCAGGTCTTGCTCAAGATTGGAGGAAGCCAACATAATGATTGGCAGATCTCTAGGAGAATACATCTGCCTCAATCGTTGGGAGAGTTCAAATCCTGACATCTGCGGCATCATAATATCCGATATAATCAGATCAGGCTCAAATCCTTTATTGATCAGCTCAATGGCCTCACTCCCGCTTAATGCGAACATAACCAGATATTGCTCAGATGACAAAAAGTTGAGCAAAGCTTGAGCATTAATTGGCTCATCATCAACAATGAGAATAAACGTTTTCTGAGAATATCCAGCATCATTAGGCAGATTGTGTTCTGCAGCCGGGTCCGTCATATCATATGTATCTGCAGCTATGCCTTCCTCAGGAAGGTGAACCGAACAGCCGTTAGGCTCCGAAAAGATGGGGAGTGTAAATATCACGGTGGTTCCCGCTCCCAGGTCTGAGATGAGATGAAAGTCGCCGCCGTGGGATTGAACCAAGTGTTTAGCGATTACCAGACCTACTTCCTCTACTCCTCCATCAGCAAAGAATTGGGTATCCGCTTCTACACAGCTCTCGATGATTTCACACCTCTCCGGCGTTATCCCCACTCCTGTATCCCGAATTTCAATCTGAACATATCCTTCGATTACCTTCGAGCTAATCTCTATATTTCCCCAATTGGTAGATTTAATAGCAGTTTCGATTAGATAATAAATGATTTGCTGAACACGGCCTTCATCCGCATCTACAAGCGGAACATTGGGATCAATCCTATTCGCAATTTTTACTGGTTTACCCTGAAGCTGAGTACGACAAGAAAGGATAACCAGTTCGGCTATCTCTCTTAACGAAATGGCCTTACGATCCAGGGTTGTTATTTCATACTTAAGCTTGGTAAAGTCCAATATTCCGTCAACGAGATTAGTCAGCCTTTTCCCGCTGATCACAATCATGGATAAGCTCTTTTTAATCACTTCGTCTAAATAGCCGCTTCTGCCCTCTATAAGTGAATCTGCAACCCCAATCATCCCTTTTAAAGGAGCAAGCAGTGCATGGGAGGTCTTGAACAAGAAGTCATCTTTCATGGTATTCAATCCCCGTAGTTCCTCATTCTGCTCCTCTAATTTCATTAAATATAGCTTATTTTGATCAGAAATTTTCGAAAAGCGTCTGTACAGAAATATGGAAAAAGTCATCATCATACACAATAAGGACCAGGGCAAGGAAATTTGTACCGGATGAGGCTGCAAATTCATGCCTCTTCCCGGAAGAAAAATAAAAGAATGCAAGAGGTGATCAATGTGATCTTTCATATTGATTAGCAGAAATACGAATACGCCATAGCTTAATATAATCAATTCCTGATCCATTGTTCTTTTGATTAGAGAAAGGCTCAAGGTAACACTCAGAATTGAAAACACAACAAAAACAAAGACAGAAAACAAGATGTGATAATTAATTCTGTCCAGTAGCTCCATATCAAAACACATCAATGTGATTACGAAAAAGAACAGCAGAATAGCTCCTTGCTTTAACACTCTTATTACTTTATTGTTAATCGTCTGCTTCTGGTACATCATTTCTACAAGCGAGAGAAAGGGTACGCATATAAAAGAAATAGCTGTAATATGGAGATAAGAATCCAGCACCGGAGTGTTCCACAAAAAACGGGTCTGCACCTGCTCAGTAACAGCAATAATGCCACCACTTACAGAAAACAATGATAGATGTAGTAGTGAAGGTTCTTTTTTGTATCGAAAAAAAACGAAGAGTGCCAAAAAACCCACAAAACCTAGAATGACACCAGCCGCGTAGTTATCAAGATCCCCATAGAAAAGCTCTCTAATTACACTCGAATTAGTGCCTATCATTATTTTGGGCTCAAACCCAAGATGTCGGCTATTTGAATTGACACGAAAAAAAACATCGTGTCCCAGCAATTCTTCATCTAATTCAATATAATGCGAAGTCCAGCTGGCAGATGATTGTTGAGACGGCTTCAAATCACTGGAAGCATACTGCAGCTTATTGTTAGAGTATACTTCGAACCTATCATGAACCCGGTAAATATACAGATAAGGATGCTTCCAAGCTGCATCTGGAAGTTTAATTTTAAACCATACATACTGTTCTTCTGTTTCTCGTGCTCTGGATAGGAACGTTGAGCTAGAAATCTCCCACGGAGTTTTGTCCAGATAGGTCCACACAGGTACTCCGCTTTCATCATAAGGGGAATCGCCAAGACGGTACTCCGGCTTGTCCAGTACTACAAAAGAGGAAGTGGTATGACTACTATGAACAAGAAAATATCCTCCATTTTCCAAACAAACAATGATAAAAATAAACGCACAAATATATACCATATGCTTGAGCATCCCAGACAACCACCCCTGCTTCTCCGCTCATAGGTTATTAAAGTACCTTCCAATAATATAGCTAAGAAATAACTCATAGACTTTTTTCTGTCAAAAATATAAAATATACTGAAAACACTCATATGATTCTCAATTATAAAAGGAGATCGCCATGAAAGAACGATATTCTTGTATTGTTGCAGAAGATGACTATCATGTAAGAAAACAATTAATTCAGGCTGCCTTAGGTGCAGGACTCAATCTGCTGGATAGCGTCTCCTCGGGAACAAGATTAATGGAAAGTGTAATGAAGTACAAACCTGATATCATTATTACCGATATTCTTTTGGACAGAATGGATGGTTTATCCGCTTGCAGCAATCTAATCAAACAAGGATTCCCGCTGCAAATTATTGTGGTTTCAAACTCTTTTTTGCCCGAACATTACAGTATTGGATTTGAACTGAATCTGGTGGACTTTATCAACAAGCCTATACAGGAAGCCCGACTGGACAAGGCTCTCAGGCAAGCCAAAACCAACCTTAATGAACAAAGACTTCTCAACCAGTTGCTACACGAAAAAGCACATTTGATCAATATTAAACAACGATATTACGACATAGATGTTAATGAAGACCATATTTTTTTTATAGAAAAGACAGACAAACGATTATTCAAAATTTATATGGCCAATAATTCTGTCATAGAGACCAGTACGAATCTGGAGCAGATCAAAGAGCAATGTTCTCCTAATATATTCATTCCCCACCGTAGCTATCTGGCCAATATTATACATATACAAGCAGTTATTCCGTTCCCCTCTATACCGGGAAATCACGAAATTATCTATCCAGACAGTCATTACAGGGTACCCTTGACCAGAAGGAACTACGCAACTTACAACCTATTAAAAAACAGCCTTCTGTAAGACGCTTTAGCTGCTTCATTAAGCTCTAACCACCGGCAACGTTATTTGAAAAGCTGTCCCTTCCCCCGGGCTGCTTACTGCCCGAATATGTCCGTGATGCTTCGTCACAATCCACTTGGCGATAGCAAGCCCAAGACCGGATCCCCCACCGTCTCTTGATCTGGCTTTATCAACCCTGTAAAAGCGGTCAAAAATCTTCTCCAGATG
Organism: Paenibacillus sp. FSL R7-269; assembly: GCF_000517865.1. NCBI lineage: Bacteria > Bacillati > Bacillota > Bacilli > Caryophanales > Paenibacillaceae > Paenibacillus > Paenibacillus sp. FSL R7-269. Next base: position 54,880 of record NZ_ASPS01000025.1, on the reverse strand, counting down.
TTCCGCTTCTATTCCCACACCGGAATCGGCCACTGACAGTTCTACAGTCTTGTCTTTCTTGACCATTTGAACTGTAATTTGGCCGGATCGGTCAGTGTAACGAAGAGCGTTATCCATTAAAATAATGATTAACTGCTTTAATTTCTCTGGGTCTCCCCAGCAGTATGTATTCGGTTCAAGATCGAAAACTAAGGTAACGTCTGCATTAGCTGCATGAGGTTCAAAAGGGATAAGCGCTTCAAGAAGAACTTGATCCAGATCCATCCACACCAGGGAGAAGGGATGCTCATTGGCATCTGCACGTGAAAGCATCAGTAGATCGTTAACCAGATGGGTCATTCTTTTATTCTCCATGAAGATATTATCCAGCCACTTTTTCTGGCTCTCAACGGTCTCCTCAGGGTTGCCCAACACAAGCTCCAGATTCGTCTGAATAACAGTGATTGGCGTACGCAGTTCGTGCGAAGCATCCGCTGTGAAATCAATTTGTCTCTGCCATGCCTTTCTCGCCGGAACCAACGCTTTACCGGCAATGAACCAGCTCCCCAGAAATACCAGAAGTAACGTAATGAGGAGAAGTGGAAGTGATTTATACAGCAAAGGAAACAAAGCATCATGATTGCGGGGTGATTTCCAGTAAATCGCCAGTGAGAACAATAACACTATACTGCCTATTACTGTGATATTAATAAATGTTAATCTCCATCTGACCTTTTGAAGCATGTTAGGCCTCCTTCAGGCAGTAGCCCACGCCCCGCACGGTATTAATGGTAATTCCACATGCATTGGGGATCAGTTTCTTACGTAAATAATAGATATAGATTTCCACGCTGCTCATCTCGACGTCAGTATCGAATCCCCAGACCCGCTCCAGGATTTGTTCTTTGGTCAGTACATGTCCTTGGTTACGGATAAGCAAATCCAACAGTTGTGCCTCTTTTTGTGTGAATTTTATAGTAGTAGAATCACAGATAGCTTCACCCAGCAACGGATCAAAAGTTAGTGCGGCAATCTTGACCTTATTGTCTGTAAAAGCAGCTTCAGAGCGCCTACCGAGCGCCCGTACTCTGGCTACGAACTCATCCACGGAGAATGGCTTGATCAGATAATCATCGGCCCCTGCATTCAGTCCCTCTACCCTGGACTCCACGGCATCTTTAGCCGTCACGATAATCACAGGAGTCTTAATTTGGATGGAGCGCAGATATTTCAAAATATCTACTCCCTCCTTGCCAGGAAGCATCCGATCCAAAACAATTACATCATACCCTCCCATCTCAGCCATACCTTGACCTATAATTCCGTCATTCGCTACATCCACCGTAATATTATTCTTATTCAAAATATACACTAAGGCTTCGGAAAGTCTCTGCTCATCTTCCACTAATAAAATCCTCACGGAATCAGCTCCATTTCGATTCCTCAATTTAGAAAAAAAGTTTATATTTATAAAATATACCCTACTTTCCTTTGAATTTCATTAGAATTCTCAGAAATTATCTAAGAACAGCCGCCCGTACTGAAAATCTTGAAACTTGTCATACTATATAACGTAAATTTGGACCATACAGACTAAAGAATAACATACGGGAGAGGAGCTTGTACCTGATGGAGTATTACCGCCGCAATATATCAGAAACCCTGGAAGAAGTCGGCAGTTCCGCAAGCGGGCTTACGTCTGCTGAAGTAGATAACCGGCTGGCCAAGGAAGGCTACAATGAGTTGAAGGGCAAAGCGAAGGACCCGCTCTGGAAGCTGTTTCTGGAGAATTTCAAAGATCCTATGGTCATTGTGCTGCTCATCGCGGCTACAGTTCAGATCGTAATGGGACATATTATGGAATCCGTCATCATCTTCGTGGTGCTGATTCTGAATGCTGTAATCAGTGTGGTGCAGACCCGGAAGGCGGAGAGCTCACTGGACGCCCTGCGCAAAATGTCCGCACCCGAAGCCAAGGTCATGCGGGACGGGGCCTTACTGTCGATTCCGGCCAGGGAGCTGGTCCGGGGCGACATCGTCTTCCTGGAGGCTGGCGATTATGTGCCTGCGGATGGACGGATTATTGAATCCGGGAGTCTGCGGATTGACGAGGGCATGTTGACCGGCGAATCTGAAGCCGTGGATAAGCATACCGACCCTATCCCTCAGGAGGCTCCGCTGGGCGACCGGCGCAACATGGCCTTCAGCGGCTCACTGGTCGTCTATGGCCGGGGAACACTGGTGATTACAGGAACGGCACTCGGCACCGAGCTCGGGAAGATTGCCGGGCTAATCGAGAGTGCTGAAGCCAAGCAGACGCCCCTGCAGCGCAAGCTGGAGAGCTTCGGCAAAAAGCTGGGAATCGCTGTCCTGTTGCTGTCTGTGCTGATCTTCGCCATTCAGGCCGCACGCGTCTGGCTCTCGAATGACACGGTGGACACCACCGAAGCCATCCTGAATGCCCTGATGTTCGCTGTAGCAGTAGCCGTCGCCGCTATCCCCGAAGCGTTGTCTTCTATCGTAACCATTGTGCTCTCCGTGGGCACGAACAAGATGGCCCGTCAGCATGCTATTATCCGTAAGCTGCCTGCAGTAGAGGCACTGGGATCAACGAGTGTCATCTGTACGGACAAGACCGGAACACTAACCCAGAATAAGATGACGGTTGTCGATTATTTCCTCCCTGGAGGGCCGGAAGAGCAGTTCAAGCTGAAGGCCGATGACTGGTCGGAAGAAGCCCGCAAGCTGCTGCACATCGCCGTACTCTGTAACGATTCCAATATTAATGAAGAAGGCAAGGAGCTGGGCGACCCGACCGAGGTAGCACTGATTGCCTTCAGCAACAACAAGGACAGGGATTACCGCGAGATCCGCGATAATTTCCCGCGCGAGGCCGAGCTGCCGTTCGATTCGGAACGCAAGCTAATGACCACGCTGCATACGTTCGAAGGACAGAAGGCGCTCCTTACCAAAGGCGGCCCGGATGTTCTGTTCAGCAGATGTTCCCATGTCCTGCTGGAGGGCCAGGAGGTTCCGCTGTCAGAGGAGGTCCTGGAATGCTTCAATGAAGCCAACGAACAGTTCTCCAGCAGAGCACTGCGCGTGCTTGCTTACGCCTATAAGAATGTACCGGACACGGTGACAGAGGTGGGCCTTGAAGATGAACAGGACCTGGTTCTGGTCGGCCTGTCGGCGATGATTGACCCGCCGCGCGAAGCCGTATATGGCTCTATTGCCGAGTCGAACAAAGCAGGTATCCGCACGATTATGATCACCGGGGACCATAAGACCACCGCCCAGGCGATCGGCCGCGACATTGGACTGATGGCGGAGGACGAAATCGCCGTCACTGGCCAGGAGCTGGACGCGATGTCCGAAGAGGAGCTGGACAGCAGGCTGGAGCAGATCGGCGTCTATGCCCGCGTCTCCCCGGAGAACAAGATCCGGATCGTCCGGGCCTGGCAGCGCAAGGGTAAAATCACCGCCATGACTGGTGACGGTGTCAATGATGCCCCTGCACTGAAGCAAGCCGATATCGGGGTTGCGATGGGCAGCGGAACCGATGTCGCTAAGGATTCGGCAGCTATGATCCTCACCGATGATAACTTCGTATCGATTGTAAATGCAGTGGCCGTTGGCCGGACAGTGTTCGATAACATTAAGAAGGCGATCGCCTATCTGTTCGCGGGCAATCTGGGTGCGATTATCGCCATCCTGTTCGCCCTGATCTTCGACTGGATCAATCCGTTCACGGCCATTCAGCTGTTGTTCATTAACCTGGCGAATGACTCCCTCCCGGCGATTGCGCTAGGCATGGAAAAGGCCGAGCCGGATGTAATGAGCCGCAAGCCGCGGGACATCAGCGAAGGCATCTTTGCAGGCGGGATGATGCAGGCAGTGATTACCCGTGGTCTGCTAATCGGGATTGCCGTGATTATCTCCCAGTATATCGGGCTGCAGCATTCGGATGAAATGGGAATTGCGATGGCCTTCACCACACTCATTCTGGCGCGCACCCTGCAGACCTTCGCAGCCCGCTCCAACAGCCAGACTTCTGTGGAAGCCGGATTCTTCAGCAACAAATATGTAATCGGCGCGGTCATGATCTGCTTCGCCTTCTATGGCATTGCGGTCCTGCCTGGTGTCCGTGAGATCTTCTCAATCCCTGCCACGTTCGGAATGAACCACTGGCTGACCGCCACCGGACTCGCCCTAGGCGCAGTCATTGTGATGGAGCTGGCGAAGCTGATCCGCCGCCTCCGGCCTGCGAAGCAGGCCGGATAGTGAAGCAAGTGGTCACGCACCCGCCACAGACAGCCTGTACCGCATCTCGATTGCGGTGCAGGCTATTTTGAGATAACATCCGTCCTTGAACAGTGATAGAATGGCGAAAGTAACATCATCTCAACAGCAGGAGGCACACAGATTGAATATCAAAGAAACGCTCCAATTCATCCAAACCAATAACTATCAGGCACCCCCGGACGCTTTCCCACTGGCGCAAGACATGCTGCTTCATATCGGTTCTATAGATGCTGAACTGCGGGATGATCTCATCTACACCACCTTCTCTCACTGGATTCCAGGCGATGTGCTGTCCGTACCTGAACTGGAACAGCTCCTCCTCACCACGCTGGATACGGACCATCTGCATTATAAGCTTGGGGAACAGGGTACAGATTCCGTGTTCACCCGCTCCTTCTCCATGCTCATTGTACCGCTGCTGCTCATCAGACATAGAGCCTCTCCCTTCCTCTCACAGGAGCAGATTCATGAGGTCAAGAAGAAGGTGTTGTACAGCATACAAGAAGAGCGGGATTACCGCGGGTACGATGAAGATAAGGGCTGGGCTCATGCCATCGCGCACGGGGCGGATGCTCTGGACGATCTGGCGCAGTGTTCGGAGCTGGAGCATAAGGATCTCATGGACATCCTGCATTTAATTCACAGCAAGATGACCATAACGGATCGGGTATATTCGGATGGCGAGGACGAGCGAATGGTAAGAGCTGTAATCAGCGTCCTGAATAGACGACTCCTAAGTAAGGATGATGTGGAGCGGTGGATTCAATATTTTTATGAGGCCAAAGTGAGTGCAAGTACAGATTTCCTTCCCGCCTTCCGGCAGAAGAACAACATCAAGAACTTCCTCAAGAGCTTGTACTTCCAAGTCAAATTCTACCAGACGGATGCCGCCCTCTGCCCGGTGATCGAGCAAACCTTGTACCAAGTGGATAGCGTGTATTATGGCTGACTGATCCTTCAGCGCGTGATGCTACTCGGAGCCTGACACTTCACTGACCAGTTCCTCAATTTCACTTATGAAGTCATGAAGACTGGATTTCCGGTCACAGAAGTTGAACTCTTCCTGATGCTGCTCAATATAAAATTTGGATAATCCCGGTTTGGAGATCACTTCACGGAATCCTCGTTGCAGCGCTTCACAATCAATGCCGGGATACGCGCTGTCCAGCTCCACAATCTCTGCACGGGCTCTCTGTTTCTTGTCCGCTAATATTAGTAGAACTGCTTCTCCCGAATAGATCTGGTGGACCCATAGCGTCCGCAAGGCCTTCAGAGCAATTGTGGTCCCTCCAGTTAGCCGGATTAGCTCCTCCTGAATTTGAGCGATCTGTTCCTTGTTCCAATTCCTGAATACCTCTTGAATATATGGAATTAACGGATCACCGACCTCTCTCAAAAAAGGAGCAATCCGGCGAGATCCCGGCCAATTCATGTCCTGAATCCACTCCAGCAGTCCCGGCAGGATAGGCTTCACCCGCGGATAGCCCAGCTTAACAATAACCTCCGCCGCTCCGCCCCAATACTCTTTGCCTAACGGCTGCAACAATAGATGAAGCTCCGCATCCTGGATGTCCTGAAGCTTCTGAATAGCCTCCGCTTGTTCGCCTTCAGATGTATCCCAGTCTAGCTTTTGAATGAGTGCTTGAATGTCTTCCACGTGCTATCCCCCTACTTTGCAATCTTCGATTCTTCCTGCCACTCTCCATCCTTATAGATGAAATGGAGGGGATTCCCTTCCCGGTCCCGTGCAACAATCTCAACCGCAGGCCCGTCGCCGCTCTCCTCCATCACCTCAAATGAAGCCTCATCCCCGGCAGGGGGCATCCGGTATACATACTCCAGCCCGTCTTTTCCCGTATTGCTGCGGACAACGTCCCCCTTCACGGCATAGATCAGGTTAGCATCCAACCGGATGCCACCGCCCGGTACAGCCAACACCCCAAGCACCCTGCGCTGGGAGTCGATGACGTCAAACCCCATTTTCCAAAAATCCGTAAGTCTATGAACCTGATTATCCCTAAGCGGATACACTTGTACTGCGGCCTGTGGAGTTAGCGTGAACTTACGCGGAAGCCCTTGCTCCAGCTGCATCAGCATGGCGAGCTTAAGACCGAGGTACAGGACAAGAAGCACGGCACAGGCTGCATTGAGCACCCGTCTCTTGCCCAAAGACACCGGAAATACAAAACTCATAACCCCCACCAACATAGGCACCCATACCGTAGGATCACCGAGATAGATCAAGGGCAGGGTATAAGCTTCGCTGGACAGCGGATAGACCAAATGGACCCCATGTCCCAAATAATCCACCAGAATATGCCCCAGCACACTCCCAGCAAAACATAGGTACAAGTGGATATACGAATATTTTTTCAGCAGCAGCCTGAACAGGAACACAATTGGAACCATAACCAGCCCCATGACTATAATGGAATGCGACCAAGGAGATACATATCTGTTCCCCAACAGATCCGGCACAATTCCCAAGAACGAGGTCAGTCCGAGCAGAACAATCTTTTCCCTGAAAGAAATCTCATAGCGCATGAGCACCATCGATACAATGAAACTGCCCGTAAGCAGATGTGTAGCAATGTGCATAGCCAATATCATAGACACCTGTAATCCCCCCGCTTTGTTGGTTAAGCTTCACTACTCAGAGCCTGACAAGTTATTAACAAATGGAGCGGGGAAAAGGTTCACTCGTCTTCATGCACCAAGTTTGGCACAATCACTTCACCCTTAACAGGCATAGATCCGCCCTCGGCATTATCAAAATACAACGGCAGCCCCTCCGCCATAATAGGCATCCACATGCGTGTAGGATCTTGGCGCTGATGGTGGATATGCAGATGGGGCTCAGAGGTGGAGCCGCTGTTCCCAACGTGTCCGAGCAGGTCACCTGTCTGCACCTTGTCGCCTACAGTAACGGTAACGCTATACTGCTTCAGATGATTGAGCAAGAGATATGTCCCTGTAGCCGGAACCTTCAGATAGACATAATTACCCTCCATTGATAGAATATCCTCCGAACCGGGCGGTATATCAGCCTCTTCATCATAAGCAGCGATAACCACTGCGTCCAGCGGTGCATAGACCTCCTGATTCCAGATGCCGTAATCTTCAGGATTACGGCTCCCCGTGTTGTAGGGTTCCATCACCAGATCATAAGCCCAGCGTTCGGAGGGCCAAACGGCATGTGGCGCATTATCCTCTACGGCATCTCCACCCCAGCCGACAACACTCACTGACTGAAGCGGCAGCTGAATTGTAAGCCCCGGCTTAGTGGCTGCAATAGCTGTTGGATAGGCAAGCGGAATGATATTCATGGTCAAAAGAAAGTGGCTAATCAGTACAGCTGATATTCCTATGTTCAGCAACAGTCCCTTTGGACGTACACACCTCACAAGCTTAGCCGCCAGCCCAATCAAATTAACGACAGCCCATATCCCTCCCACAGCAGGAACTGCAAATTTCAGTGCCAGCCAGGCATAAACGCCGACCATCCCATGAATCCACAATGCGCTGGCCCAACACCCAAGCGTCAACAATATGAACAGCAACGATAGAACATTTGATTTTCTCATAACAGATTCAGCTCAGCTCCCGGAATGAACATATGTATGAAGTCTCATTAATTAGACGACATCTGTAACGGGATAAACTGCAAACCTATAGAGAATATTATAAACCAAACAGCGGTACCCTGGCCCCTTAAGACCGGCTACCGCTGCTTATTCAACACACTATTGTTTACTTACGGCGGGCAACCATCATAATCTCTATGCTGCCGAGCTGTAAGGGCTGGTTCCCGAATTGTCCTGGGCTACAACCATATGCGGCCTCTACTACGAACCCTTCACTGACCAGCAGCATCTGCAATTCACGGAAGGTAAATGCGGTAGTGTAAATCAACACTTCTTTGGATTCGCCCTCGGGGCTGTGGATCTCTTCTTTATCGATTACGGTGCAGGAATACGGGTCAAATAAAGATTCATCCTGTATATTCCGGGCTAAGTTAAGTACATTAATTGCCGTAAGCACGAATACGGAACCCGGCTTCAGCGCCCGCTGCACCCCTCTAAGGACCTTCCGGTGATTCTCTTCACTGCCTGCCAGTCCAAAAGCTCCTTCATAGAGACAGATCGCACCATCGAATTCCCTATCAAACATTAACTCGCGGGCATCCGCCACCAGAAATGTTGCCGGCAGCTTGTCCCTCGCAGCTTCCCGATTCGCGTGCCTGATAAATTCCGCAGAAATATCCACGCCTACTGTTCTGATTCCGCGCCGGGCCAATTCCAGACTATGCCGCCCCGGACCACAGCCAATATCCAGAGTGCGAGTACCCCGCCGCAGATTCATTAACTCCATTAAAAAGTCTGCTTCCTGCATTGTTCCCTGGGCGAAACCGTATTTCAAATACTGCTCCCGCATGAAATCTCCGATGGCTTCATAATAATCCCCACTATACTCAAAGGCTGCTTGCTTATTCTTCAAAAGCTATCCCTCCGTATCTGTTGTGCTTACACGGAAGTGTATTGGCGTGACAGCTTAACCCCTTCCGTGTCCCGAATGACAACGTTCAGCCTGTCAGCGCTTCTATTCATAAGTTCACTCGCTTTCCTTATTATGTAACTTCAAGGGTATAGAATTGGAGCCGGGGAGTCAAAAGAAAGAACCGTTATACTCATTCTGTACGGTTAGCTTAACGAAGCCGCCGGACCTGCGTCTCCTCCGAATCATCCAGCGTAATCTCACAGACGTCCGTCCTAATCATTAGCGGATGCGGATAAGCTTTCTCCTGGTCAGACATGAACCATATCCGGCCTTGCCTCACTGCAATAATTAACCCATGCTCGTCACCCAGAGCGGCGAACTGGCTATTGTAATCCTGCCAAGGAACGAGCCCCAGTGATCCACAGCAACGCTTCATCTATCTGGTTCTCAGGGATGTTGAACGCAAAATGATATTTCGGCTGTCTGCCTGGGTCAGACTCAGTAAAGGTTAGAGTAGACGCCCCTGCTTGTACACTAAAGGAGGCTGAAAGTTTCTGGACTACCGCCAGCCCAAGAGTATTCTCATAAAAGTCTTTCATTTCTTTCAAGGAATGCGTTTGCATCTCTACTTCTCTTATCATTTAGGATCACCTCTGTTTGTGGCATAACAGCCATATCTTTGCTTCCATGGTATCCATGCAGAGAATTGAAGTCAAACCCGCATCTGCAACTTCTGCGCAGCATCCGCGTCCATAACAATATGGAAAATCTATCTATTCTCTGAAAACAAAAGGATAATTGAAGACAACAGGAGGTTTATGTATGCGCTATATGGCAGCAATTGTGCTGGCTGCGGCTCTGCTCTCAGGATGTCAGGGAGCAGACAAGGCCGCTGTTAATGGCTCTTCCTCAGCTCCATCGACCGCTTCCCCAACCACCGGATTACCTACGGCTGTGTCAGCCACACCTTCCGCTTCAGCACCTTCGAGCGAGGAAGAGCCACTGCTCTACATTGAGCAATTGCGAATTATCGGCGGAGGCGGACAACTGATTCAGGTGAAGTCGAACACCGATATCAATAAACAATCATTGGAGCAAGCGCTGAAGAAAAGTCTACAGACCAGTACTCCCGAGGCAGAGTTCCGTTACACGCTGGAATGGGAGTCCCCGCGCTTTGTGCAAATCCGCCTGCATCTGGATGAGAGCAGCGCCTGGTCCGGGACGTTCACCCTGGATGAAGCCGTCACCGCAGATGGGCGCAAGTATGCCAGTACCGAGCAGCCGTACCGCAACACGGTTGTGGTTAGAGCCCAGGCTGGTCAAGGCAGCCTGCTGTTCCAGGGCATCACCTCCGGTACCCGGCGCGTAGTACCTGCCTGGAACACGGGCTGGATCAAGTCGATTCAAACTGCTGAATCCTCCGCTCCCTCCTATCTGTTCTACGGACAGGAGAAGCATCATTTGGTGCAAGCCCTGAAGGGCGAGGCGCTGGAGATTCCGGCTTTTCCGCAGGAGAAGGATGCCTTCGGCAATGACTACGGATACCATGAGATGTATTCTGACCGCTTCTACGGGGACTTCACTTATATGATCTCAGGCAATAAGACGCTGTATCTCGTAGACTTGAAGGCCTTCACCCGTACGAAGCTTCATGTGTTCAACAAGCCGGTCTACGGAATGTCCTCCTCACCTGACGGTAAGCGTATCGCTGTATTAACCGCACATTACGAGTTCATTGGCCCCGGGGCAGACTTGACGGTGCTGGATCAGAAGGGGAAAATACTGCATTCCAAGGAGAACGCTGCCTTCATCTCCCACAGTGACGGCTTCCTGTTCGTTTATTCGCTGACCTGGGAGGATGATTCGCATCTGATTCTTCCCACAGACAGAGGTGAGAAGAACCCTCTCGGCCAAATCCGATACAATACCGGAAGCGGAACGTCCACGGTTATGCAGGATAAGCGCATCACGGACCAGTTGAAGCAGGATCTCACAGAGCATGAGCAGCAGCCGCACAATGACTTACTGCTCTCTGAACTCCGCTGGTCACCTGACAACAGATTCGCAGCCTTCAAATCCGGCACAGGAACCATCCAGGTCTACGACACCCAGGAGCGGACCTTCACGTTCGTATCCGCAGGCACCCTCCTGGACTGGATGCCGGATGGAACGCTGGCCTGGGCGGATGCCGGGGATCATGTGTATACGTTTTGAGTGAACGTGACAGACATGGAGAAGAGCTGCAAGGGAAATATGGCAGAACCGGGAATAATGGCGGGCACATGTCCAGCAGTTGATTCCCAAGTTGGAAGCATAGAATTCATGAAATCCTGAACTACTCTATATCTGATCAGCAAGAAGCCTGTAATCCCGGTATGGGGTGCAGGCTTTTTACAATCCCTTTTCTAAATGATAAGGCACAGTAGTGGCAATTATACTAAAGAAAAATAATTTCAGCAGAAAAAAAGAAATCTGAATCGCAACAACGAGCCTTGCTTCTTTATATTCCATCTCCTCTCTTCCATCTGAAACTGGTCTGTTATAAATTTTTTTTGTAATGAAGTGAGAATATTGAATGGTTTGTTGCATCTTAGAAGTAGAACAGCAGGAAAGGAGGATTACAAATGAACGACAGGGAACAGGAGCTTAGCATAATCCACGATGTTTTAAGAGGAAATAAGGCATCCTACACTTTCCTGGTAGACAAATATAAAAACAAGATTTATGGCCTGCTTTTAAAAATGGGAGCCTCTACTGAAGATGCAAAAGATATGACACAGGAAACCTTTATAACAGCTTATCGGAAGCTGGGAAGTCATCGCACAGACCGAAGTTTTGCAGGATGGATATACACAATTTCGATTCATATATTCCAGAATAGATACAGAGGAAAGAAGCACCAGGTTCATCTAGAAATCACCAACGATCTCTTAAGCTCACTACCTAATCCGGAAAGCGAAGCTATACACCAGGAAAACAGAAAAGAACTCTCCGCTCTTGTTAACAAGCTTCCAAGCAAATACAGATTAATGATATTACTGAGATATACAAATGACCTGACCTATGAAGAGATGGAGCAAATTACAGGGTACAGTATTAATCAAATCAGAAACGGATTGCATCGGGCTAAAAAAAGACTTCATAAATTACTCACAAAGGAAGGAGTGGACTTAAATGAAATGTTGGAGCATTGTGGAGATGGAAGAGTCTCTCATTAGTGGGCGACTGGATGAGTTGGAGAAGCATATTGAAAACTGCCCGGAGTGTTTGGCTCGTTACAATCAGCTCCTGCAAGAACAATCTGAATTCTCTGATGCCCTATTCCCGGATGCATTGCCTTCTTCATTCACAAACAAAATCATGGAAGAAATACAAGAAACCACAATAGATCCTGTCGGAGAGCCAGTGCAAATGAATCTCCCGTCTGGAGAGTCTGCTCACCGGACAAATAGAACCATACAACGATGGACGGTTGCTGCTGCGACGATTCTCATATTGTGTGGATCCTTAATATTTGCAAGTCCATCTATAGCGGAATTCGTTCGTTCCATGTTTTCATCTGACGCCTCGTTAGACCCTGGACTACTACAATCCAGAGAATTAGGTCTGATTCAAGATCCAGGAATAAATGTTAGTAGTCACGGGTACAGAATTCAGATAAATGAAGTTTCAGCAGATGCGGTCAGACTCACCATAGCGTTGAAGATCACTGACCGTTTTGGACAACCCATTAAAGACGGATTCGATCCAGAGAAACTTATCGTTAAAGATGAGCAAGGAAATGAAGTCGGCCTAGGGAGTGGGATTACAGGATATGTTGGTGGTGTATATGTTTATAAATACACTTATAAAGGGGAGCTTACTTCATCAACGATTATTGTAGAGAGTCTTATTGATAAGATCAAGGAAACCAAAGGAAACTGGAAATTTTCTTTTTCTGTGGATTTGACTAGAGCAGCTTCTCTGACTACTGTAGATGAGTTGGACGAGCGCTATGTTACCCCAGAAGGCCTGACGATTCAAATGAATAGACTTACCCATACCCCGAGTGGAGTCAAATTGGAACTTACAACATCACTAAGCCAACAAATAAGAAATAAAGTTCCGGCTGATATGGAAGAAAAGCAGAAACTGATGTTCCACTTTGAAGATGAACAAGGAAAAATAATATCACTAGTTAATGGACTAGGCTCTTTTGATATGTTAGTGGGAGTTACATCAAAGCGTACTGAAACAGGGGTTCATTGGGCTTATACCTTTATTGATTTGCCTTATGATACACAACACATAAAAATGGTATTTGATGGATATTCCATGCCCGAGAAAAGCGAGGATTCCTTAGTCATTTATCCATCAAAGCTGAGCAAAGAAAATGCCGTATTTAATAATTCTGGTGATACAGTAAGGTTTAAATCCTTTAAAATCACTCAGGACCCTGATCAACAAGCGGCAATAGCGGCTGGAGTTATTGAGAATCAAGAACCAATATCGGCGGGAGTTTTCGAAATTAAGGGTACCTATATAAATACGGGCAATCCTGATATTGATCAATGGCAAGCCATTGATGATAAAGGCAATAATTATCCTGTAGAGTTTCGAGGGAGAACAAGTCTTGAACAGAAAGAACAAGATGGAATTTTTATCGTTAAAGGGTTAAACAGTATACCAATGAGACTAACTTTAATTCGAAGTATTGTCGATCGGTATTATTCAGATATTCAATGGTCTTTTGACCTTCCAAGAGGCAAACTAATCCCCGGATTGAAAAACAACGAAATCAATTAATTTACAGTAGTGAGAAAACCACATTTTGGCGCTTGTATTGATTTATTTCATCATCGGCTTGTAATTCGGATGCCCCGGAACAGGGCTATAGGAGGAGGATAACAGCCTGCCGCTCAGACCCTCGAAATCGAACTCCTGAGTCATTTCAAACAGGCTTTTATGCATCGTGTTCTCTTTGAAAAAAGAGACAAGCGTCGCCTCAGAAATGTTTTTATGATTTACTTGTTCATAGTCGGTTCCGTAGGTGTGAAGCAGTTGATCGTACTCTTCACGAAATGAAGTACCGTGTGTAAGGCGGGAATTCCATATGAGTATGACTTTCCCGCCAGGCTGTAGTATTCTGCGGAACTCCGTTTGCGCGGCTACCCGGTCAAACCAGTGAAATGCCTGAGCACAGACAATAAACTCAACCGACCGATCCGGTAACCCGGTAGCTTCCGCAGAGCCTGACCTACTCTGAAAGTTCGGATTGCTGTAGAGCCTTTGCTCTGCGGCTACACGCATGGCCTGATTAGGCTCGACCGCGAATACATCGCTGCCGCGTTCCAGAAGAAGCTTGGACAGGCTCCCTGTGCCTGAACCGATATCTGCTATTTTACTGTTCGGGCGCAGACCAATATTGTTGTACAAATAATCGATAGCTTCTTGTGGATAGCTTGGGCGGTACTTCAAATAGGAATCGACACGATTAGTAAACCTTTCCCCACTGTCCATCACTGTTCACTCTCCTATTTTGTTTTCTTCGGAAAACCGTATACGAATAGTATCACACCAATTAACGTAAGGATGGGCACAAAGATGTTATCGAAGAAGCCGGCGATATGGATTTTAGGCTGGGCATCGAACATTTGCGCTTGGTATAACGCATTAATTTCATGACTGCGGGCGATTAACGCCCCTACACGTTCGATCGTGTAGATTAACCCGGCAGCAATCAGAAAGGCCGCCCCTAGTTTTCGGTATAAGTTGTTGCCCATGGAATATTATTGCCTCCTCTACTCTTGGTGGATTGATTTAGTTACGGTTTCACCACTCCGGCTGGTAGCTCGGAAGCCGGCGGCCAGACAATGGTTCCGCTGCGGTTCATATACCCTCCGATTTCCTCGCGTGTCTCTGGAACGAGCAGGGTGATTTCCGCCAACTCGCCGTTAAACGAATCAGCCCAATAGAGTTGCGGCTTGACCACGAAGCGGCCGGAGGTATTAATATAGCCGTACCGCTGCCCCGTACTGGCTGGAACCAGACCGCCCTTAAACAAGCCTCCGGCCGTATATCCCTGGATGACTTTGGCGCCCTTCTTATTAATATAGAAGGTGACTCCATTACGTTCAACGAATGCCAGTCCTTCCGAGAACGGCTGCGCCATGCTGAATTGTGGCTTGATAAGGTAATTGCCTGTTTTGTCAATGTAGCCGTATTTGCCGTTCACATACACAACTGCTACTCCGTCGGAGAACGGTGTAGCATAATCATACCGGGGCGTTATGCGAAGCTTGCCGGTGGTGTCAATATAGCCGTATTTTCCGCCAACGGCAAGCGCAACGGCTGCCATGCCATCAGAGAAATCAGACGTTAAGCTATACCGGTACGGAACGATAAGCTCGCCCTTCGTGTTAATGTACCCTGAGGCTTTGCCCATATTGACCCGAGCCAGTCCTTCGGAGAAATTAAATGCCCGGACGTAGATTGGCTGTATAGCCACCTTGCCTTGACTGTCGATATACCCGTACCGGGTCGCCGCGGCCCCGCCAGCCGGTTGAACCTTCGCTGTATACAGCGCGCGGTCATTATACAGAATGCCGGCATCTCTCAGCTTATATTCGAACAGCTTTTTGCCGGCCGAGCTGAAATAATATTGCTTCTTAGCCGCATGGTCCTCGACGTATACTGTCCCTCCGGGCATTCCTGAATACCCGTATCCGTCGTATACCGCTTCGATAACCACCTTACCTTTGCCGTTGATGAAGCCGTTTTTCCCGTTCACTTCAACCGGATATAATTGATCGGCTGTCTTGGCCTGCACAGTACCCGCACCGGCAGCCTGGGCCTTGTCCTGCGATGGGCCCGCTGCACTTGCACTGAACACCATCGTCGTCATTAGTAGGGTTAAAGCCAGCTTTTTAAACACCTGTGGTTCACTCTCCTCAGAGGCTATTTTCCATTCTTTATGTATAGACGGCGATTGTACCGGTTTTGTTGTGCAATATTTGGAAGAAAAAAATAGGGCTGCCCCAAGCGGCCTCTCATGGCTACCAGGACAACCCTTTGCAATTACATTCAGCGAACCTCGCCTCTGGAAGCAATCAGCTTCTGATACCAGTAAAAGCTCATCTTGCGGATGCGGCGCAGCTCCTTCAGGTCGAACTCTTCGCGGTCTACATAGATGAAGCCGTACCGTTTGCTTGCGCCCTGATGCGTGCTGACCAGATCGATGGCAGACCAAGGACAGAAGCCGAACACCTCTACCCCGTCGGTAAGTGCAAGCTGAATTTGCTCGATGTGCTTGCGGAAGAATTCAATGCGGTACGCATCATTTACGGTTCCGTCTTCCTCCAGCTTGTCGAATGCGCCCAGCCCGTTCTCTGTAACAATCAACGGCAGGTGGTAACGGGAATAAATCTGGCGGAGTGTTGTTCTGAAGCCGACTGGATCGATCTCCCAGCCAAACTCCGTAGTTTGCAGGTTAGGGTTCACCGATCCCCGGTACGCTCCCGGCTCGCCGACAATTTCGTGCTGATCGCCTGTGTGGGAGAAGTCGTTGCCGTCATTTTTACTCTCGCCTACGGTCTGGGAAGTATAGTAATTGAAGGCAATGAAGTCCGGGTGGCCTTGCCGGAGGATATCCATATCCCCTTCCTCGATCTTCGGCTCATAGCCCTTCTCCACCAAATAACTCCAGGCAATATGGTTGTACCGTCCGTAGACCGCCATATCCAAATAGAGCCAATTGCGGATCGCTGCATAGTTATCTGCGGCCAGCATATCCTCTGGCTTAGAGCTTGCCGGATAGATGACACCGATGTTGGGGGCCGGACCAATCTTCGCATCGGGCAGCATCTGATGGCATAGCACCATAGCCTTCGCCTGCGCAACGAGCATATGGTGGTTCTGCTGGTAGAGCTCTTTTTGCGGGTCGGTCATGTTCTCATTCAGGGTTCCAATTGATCCCGGATGCAGAATCAGCATATTCTGTTCGTTGATCGTCAGCCACCACTTCACGCGGTCCCCGTAATGCTCGAAGAGCGTCTTGGCATATTGTTCAAAAGCATCGATCGTCGCCCGGCTGGACCACCCTCCCCGCTCTTCCAGCCCGTAAGGCAGGTCGAAATGGTACATGGTAACGATAGGCTCAATACCGTATTTAAGCAGCTCATCAATTAAATTGCTGTAGAATTCAAGCCCCTTCGGATTAACGGCTCCGTCTCCTTGCGGGTAGATCCGGCTCCAGGCGATAGAGAAGCGGTACGCTTTGAAGCCCATTTCCGCCATCAGGGCAACATCCTCTTTGTACATATGGTAGTGGTCACTGGCGACCTTGAAGTCCGTTACCCCTTCCACATGGTTGGCCAGATCAATGACGGAAGGCCCTTTGCCGTCCTCATCCCAGGCACCCTCCAGCTGATAAGCCGAAGTGGAGCCCCCCCACAAGAAATTCTCTGGAAAAGCGTGAAGTTGTTTGTGCAGCATACCTTATTCCTCCTCAGTCTTGTATTAATCCACCAATGTCAAAAGCACTTCGTTCTGCTCAATCTGCTGCTGGTCTGTCTCAAAAACTACAACCTCTTTGGCCGTTAAAGTGACGATAACCGGCGTAATGGTCTGATACCCGGCTGCCCGGATCTGCTCCAGATCGAAGCGGATTAGCAGATCGCCCTGGCTCACGCGGTCGCCTTCCTTGACCACTGGTGTGAAGTACTTTCCTTTTAACCCGACCGTATTTATGCCAATATGAATCAGCAGCTCTGTTCCAGCGGCGGACGTAATGCCAATCGCATGGCCTGTCGGGAAAATAGAAGTCACCGTCCCGTCCACAGGAGCGACCGCTTCTCCAATTACAGGTTCAATCGCCAGTCCTCTACCCATAGCCCCGGTTGAGAATGCATCGTCCGGCACTGCACTAAGCGGGAAGGCTGCGCCGGTCAGCGGGCTGAAGATCAGTTCCTTTTTCAAGTCTACAACTGGTGTTACTGGCTTGTCTGGCTGAATCTGTTCAGGTGCGGCTGCCGGAGCGGATGCTTCAATTTTACCCTTACCCTCATAGCCGAACATCCAGGTCAGCAGCAGCCCGGTCCCCATGGAGACGATCATCGAGACAATAAAGATCGACATCGGCTGTTCCACCGGAATCGAAAAAATATTATGGAACACATACGCCGTATACAGCACACCGAAATGTCCGTTAATAGCGCCGCCGAGTGCCCCGGCAATAATAACGATTGGAATCACTCGCTTGTAGCGGAGAATCAGGCCGTACACAATCGGCTCACTGACCCCGGCCAGCAGTCCGGTAATCCCGGAAGAGGCGGCGATACTCCGCAGGTTCCGGTCTTTCTTGGCCCGCAGGAAGATCCCGAAGGCTACACCGATCTGGGCGAATACCGCTGCTGAAGCCATGGCTTCAATCGGGTCACCGCCGTTCGCTATATTTTGCAGCGTGATGGGAGTGAAGCCCCAGTGGAGTCCGAACACCACCATGAAGGTCATCCCCCCGCCAAGCACGATCCCCGACAGGATGCCGCTTACGCCAATCAGCCAGGTCACGCCGGAAGCGATCCAGTCGCCGACACTCGTACCGAATGGACCGAAGGCAATCACCGACAGCGGAACCATAATCATCAGCGAGAGCATCGGCACCATGAAGATCTGCAGGTCCTTGTGGATAATCTTCTTCAGCAGCTTATCCAGCAAGGCGTAGATGCTAATCGCAATGAAGATCGGGAAGACACTGGAAGCGTAACTGACCATCACCACCGGAATTCCCAGGAAGGAATGTCCGCCATCCCCCTCCAGCATCGCCGTAAAGTTCGGTTCCATCAGCGCCGCCCCTATTGCTCCTGCTACGTAAGGGTTCGCTTTTAACTTGATGCCCAGGGTAATTCCCAGGAAGATCGGCAGGAAGTAGAACACGGCATTACCGGCCGCAGACAGAATCTTGTAGGCATCGCCTGAATCGGACATCCAGCCCGCCAGCGTAAGCACCGTCAACAGCGCCTTCAGCATCCCCGATCCGGCCATTACAGGAATGAGCGGCGAGAAGCTTCCGGAGATAACCTCGAACACCTTCGATACCGCCGAGGTTTTCTGCCCGGATTCCTTCGCATCTGTGGAGGTGCTGGACAAGAAGCTGGTGCTTTTGACAATTTCGGCATATACATTCGCTACGTTGCTTCCCACGACAACCTGGAATTGCCCCCCGCTCTCCACCACGGTAATGACGCCTTCATGCTTCTCCAGCTCCTCCCGCTGGGCCTTCTTGTTATCCTTGAGGCTGAATCTCAGCCGGGTGGCACAATGGACAAGATCGTTAATATTCTGCTCCCCGCCTACGAGACGGATGATGTCTTCCGACATTTTTCGGTTATCCATGCTGATTCTCCTTTGCTATACTGCCAAAAATGAGCATAAAAAAAACCTAAACGAAAGTTGTGAGATCACACCGGTGTGATCCACATCTCGTTTAGGTATCGCCTGCTTCAGCAGTAACAATCCTTAGATTTAAGTTGTGACTCCAATATAGCGGATTAGGTAATCGTTTGCAAGCCTTTTCCGGCTTCCTTTTTAATCCAACGGGTTCATATCTCTTGAAGTGACCCGCTGAATATGAATCGTCAGATAGACCTTCTCGTCAATGGACATAGCATTCCCGTACGTCTCTTCCAAGTAATGATTGATCTTATTCGTACATGCAAAAGCCTGCGGAAATTTCACCTTAATCTGATCGTACAGGAAGTTGTCGCCCGATGCGGACCGCTCCTGTTCCCCGCTGATCATACGCTGGAGGAAATACTGGAGATGAGTGAGGAACCGGGAATAATTGAACGAATTCTCATTGAGCTTCACCTGATATTCTTCCGCCAGAATGCCGAAGATATCACTCATCGCCTTGGTCACCTCGACCGTCCGTTGCATCTCCTGGCCATCCTGCCGGGCGTTCACGAAATGCATCGCAATGAAGCTCGCCTCATCCTGATCCATCTCGATGTCAAAGTGCTTGCGGATCAGACTCAGCGCGTGTACGCCAATAGCGAACTCCTTGGGGTAGAACCGCTTGATCTGCCAGAACAGGGCGTTCTTCAGATTCATCGACTTCCGGTAGCGGGCAATCGCAAAATGAATATGGTCAATTAACGTGATATAGATATTGTCGTTGAAGATGTCGCCCATCTCCGCCTTGGCGTGGGCTATAATCTCATCGGCCAGCGAGAAATATTCAGCAGACGTCTCCCCGATCAGGTCAATCAATTTGCGCGGAACCTTCTCGGGCTTGAGCATGAAGGTCTTCTCGATCCGTTCCTCTTCAACCCGCTGCCCCGCCTTCTTTTTATAGCCTAATCCGTTCCCAATGACAACGTATTCATGACCGACCTGGTCTTCAGCCCGAATGACATTGTTATTGAAAATCTGCCGGATAATCATGGTGCTTCACCTCTTCTGTATGACTCCCTGAAAATATATCCTAAGATAACACAGTGGTGTTAGAAAAGACAAGAGGCGGGGGAGCCCAGTCATCAGGTACGTATTGGTACTGAACGTATAGTAAGCAAAATCACTGTGGATGATAATCAGAGAATCCCGAAATCAGAACTCTAGAACCCTTAGTGACGCTGTCCACCTTCCAAGTTCCGTTCGCGAATATTAGCGAGACTGTCCGATCTTCTGCATATTGATCTTCACCTGTAAGACCATTCGCTACTATTACAGATTGTGAAAGTGTGGCAGAATTCTTACTGGTATAAATAGGTGAAGTGACAGGCGTTTCATAAGTACCCGCTGTTTTCAATCCTTTATTCTGAGTAATAGACTTAATTAATTTATCCGTAAAGTACGGTTTAAAGGTTGAATTTACATTCTTAATTGAAGATACATTTGAGGCTTGATTTAATTTATCAGATAGAAGTTTCAAACGTGCGTCAGAAATTTTGTTCTTTTCCGGAATTTGAATAGACGGGGTCTCCATATGAACAACTAATCCTTTGTTGCCCACTGTTACTGTAGCTTGTTTAGACAGTTGGTTCCACATTACCGTTGCCCCTAACGACTGACTAACAAAACGAAGAGGAACATAAGTGGTTCCATTGATGACTTGTGTAGCAGTATCCAAATCGACATATTTCTGTGCTGGTGTATCTGGAGCTTCACTTGAGGGAGCAGATTCAATAATCACACGTTTGAAATTTGCTGCAAGCCATATCGTCGAATTCCCGGTTTTGATTTTAACAACTTTATCTGTTTGAAACCATTCCAAGCTTGCGCCAAGATTTTCGGAGACAGCACGTAAGGGAATTAAGACTCGTCCGTTGTTTATTTGACCATTGTTAATCGTTGTAGATGTTTGTGTCTCTGCCGCATAACTAGACCCAGTTGTTAAAGATAGCATAAGAAATGCTGATGAAAGCAATGCAATTGTCCATTTTTTTATCATAATATTTCCTCCTCTTAAATAATTCACCACAAATTACTCTCTCGCATCTTTTCTCTAAGAAAATAGAATTCAATCAAACAAAAACTCCCCATGCAGCAACAGGCTTTATTATCTCACCTGTCTACCATATGGGGAGCAAATCAGTGCAGAAACACTTTCTTCTTGTGGTGCGAATCAGCCTTTACTGTGAAGAGTGATCAGGTAACCGTCCGGATCGGCGAAGGTAAAGGTACGTCCGAAGGGGCCGTCGATGGGTGCGGATGTGATTTTTACGCCTGCTGCTGCGAGTTTATCGTGAATGTCTTGCGTATCCGGGGCATAGAGCCATAGCGCAACACCCAGTCCAGGCTGAGTCCCCGTACTAAGTTCGACTCCCGGCATGAGGTCACGAAGTGCAAATGCAATAGGCTTGGTGTCAAAAACCACCGCATGAGGCGGGCCCGCCTGTGAACGGACGAGTCCAAGATAGTGTTGATAGAATTCAGCAGAGCCTTCAAGATCGCTGACCTGAAGTGAGATGAAATCGGGTCCAATGACTGACATAATAGCCTCCTAATATTCGCGTTTGTAGGTTAATATAGTCTTCATTATACCCACCCTTCCTGACAACGTTATGTCAGTAGCGTTCTATCTGCTGCCCCGGCTTGGTTCAGTCTTGTCTCCTCCAGACGCCTCCTGCACAAGCGGTAAATCCGCATCCGGTGTAAAAGGACGTATGCTTGGTATCGTAGGTCAGGGTTACAATCTCCAGCCTGACGTGCTCCGCTTCCTGAAGTAATCTCTTTACCAGGGCTTGCCCCAATCCCTTCCTCTGATATTCAGGATGCACCAGAATGTCCTCCATATAGCCATGCTGCAAGCCCATTCCAGCAACATAACCGAACGCTATTAGCTGCTGGCTCTGTTCATCCCTCACGCCTGCCCAGAAGTTGCAGCGCTCGAATACAGCAGGGTAATCCGCCTGCCTGCCCTCCCACCCCGCCAGCTCCCTTAAGGCCGGAACTTCATGCGGTTCGATTGGGAGATTGATGATGATCTCAAGGTTCATGGGCGGCTCCTTTTACGTAATTTCTGAAATGCCAAATATTCCTGATTGGACTTAATATAGTTTAAGATCTGTTCCGCGCATTCTGCCGGGGTCAGCTCCTCCGTGTTCACTTCGAGGTCATATTCATCAAAACAATACACGATGTCGAACTGCGTATCCGCCAGTCCAATCTGCCGGTCCCCTCTGGCCTGCTCTCTTCGGATGAGCTCTTCCCGGGAGCACAGGACACCAACAAATAACGTAGTCCGGCCGGCAAAATGATCCAAAAACTCATTAAATCTCTTGTCGTTGTCGAATACAGTATCCACGATGACATTGAATCCCATTTCCGCTAACAGCTTAATCGTCGAATAGTACACTGAGACTATAGAGTCATCCAGTATTTCCGAGACCACCTGATGGTCGATTTCACGTACAGGCTCGTCTGGAAATTTATGATTAATGAAATCATTGTAATTCATGAAAAAATCATCAATCGACACATGATAAAATGGAATCTCTTTCTGCTTTATCAATTCAGCCGAGATGGAGCTCTTCCCGGAGCTTGAAGTCCCATTCAGAACAAGCAACATGCCTTTATTGTTCATGTTCATTTTGCCCCCTCCTAATTATCTTCCATTATAAACCATAGGCGATAGAGGAAGGAACTCATCATTTGTATCAGTTAAACCCGCCATTGACGCGAATCGTCTGCCCGGTGATCCAGCGGGCCTTGTCACTGACGAGCAAGTCGATCACATTCGCAATATCCTCCGGTTCACCAAGCCGTCCAAAAGCATTCATTAAGCGGAAGGAATCCACCAGCTCCTCAGATTTTCCATTCAGGAATAGCTCCGTTGATACTTGCCCAGGCGCAACGCAATTCACGACGATATCCTTCGCTCCGAACTCCTTAGCTAACTGGCGGGTTAACTGCTCAACGGCCCCTTTGGTTGCAGCATAGACACTATAAGTCGGCAGCATGGCACCCGATACGGAGGTCGAGAAGTTGATAATCGTCCCGCCCCGCTCCATATGCTTCATCGCTTGCTGGCAGGCGAAATAAGTCCCTTTTACATTTACTGCAAAGTGCCGGTCGAACATCTCCTCCGTTACGTCTGCGATAGGCACACACTCCATAATTCCAGCATTATTCACCAAAATATCGATCCGCCCGAATTGCCCAATTGTCTCCGAGAACAGCGCTTCGACCTCAATCACCTTGCTTACGTCGCCTTGAACGGCTATCGCTTCCCCGCCGGATTCCTTAATGATTTGGACAACCTCGTCCGCTTTCCCCGGATTGGATGAATAGTTGACAGCTACTTTTACTCCTAACCCGGCCAACTGGATGGCGATTTGTCTTCCGATACCCCTTGATGCACCTGTGATGATGGCTACTTTTCCGTTCTGACTCATTAGGACCACTCTCCTTAAGTTTGCTTAGGCCGGATGATGATCTGTTGGCCTTATGTATTCATTGTAAATCAATCGACCAGCATCCAGTTATAACAGACCTGTTCACTTCTTGCCTATTTCTCTTCAACTCGTTATGATTAACAACAAACCCCGTGAATACGGAAAAAGGAGGCTTCTAACTTGGACGATTCATTGCGGACCGGGCCGCTTTTACAGCAATTGGCTGCGCTGATCCTCCGCCATGCTCCATCGGCAGGCACCCGCCAGACACTCATTCCTTCCTTGCAGTTGATGCACGCCACAGATGCAGCCGAACCGCTGGAGTCTGTCTATAAGCCATCGATCTGCGTGGTTGCCCAAGGAGCCAAAGCAGCCACCCTGTCGGGTGAGACATTTCATTACGATCCATCAACGTACTTAGTCACCTCTGTCGAGCTGCCAATTAACGGGAGAATTACCGGGGCTACGTCTGAGCATCCTTTTCTGGGCATCAAGCTAAGCTTCGATCCCGGCACTATCCTCGAAATTGTAAAAGAAATGGCAGACTCCCCCCTTGCTCCGGGTGAAACCTCCCTTGGCATAACGGTTGCCCGAACCTCTGAGCCCTTACTTGAAGCCATCGTACGGCTCATCCAATTACTCGACGCGCCGCAGGATATTCCTGTTCTGTCCCCGCTCGTGATCCGTGAAATTCTCTATCGTGTTCTTCAGAGTGACCAAGGCGCACACCTGCATCAATTCGCCATCATCGGCAGCCATGCGCACCGGATTGCTGAGGCCATCCAAGTGATCACTAAGCAGTACGATCAATCCCTTATCGTTGAACAGCTGGCTGAGTCCGTAAATATGAGCACATCCGCCTTCCATAAGCACTTCAAGCGTGTCACCGCCATGAGCCCGCTCCAATACCAGAAGGTCATCCGTCTGCAGGAAGCCCGCCGCCTCATGCTGACCGAATCCCTCCAAGCCTCCGATGCCGCCTTCCGCGTAGGCTATGAGAGCCCCTCCCAATTCAGCCGCGAATACACCCGCCAGTATGGGAGACCTCCGGTGTCGGATGTTCAGGGGATTCTTGGGTTATCTAAGTAGCTAACTTCTTCCGACTTAGCTGTTCACGTAACGACATCCAGCTTTCCGTCACGGTTTGATGAGCTGTATCGATTACGATGTGGTCACGGTCCCAAGGCTCGTAATGTCTGTTCTTCACCTCATTCCAAGTGGGCAGGATAAAGCCGGGAATATCTGTTGTACGAGTGGTGATTCGCTGCTTGTGCGTACATTCGTCCGAGCAGACCACTTCGATTTCGACAAACGGAATTCCTAGAGACTCTGCTACATTACGCCAAGCTTGGCGGGTATAGTCAATGGGATTGACCGTGTCCGCTATCACATCCAGACCCAAGATCAGATTCTGCCTCGCTATCTCGTAACAAACGATGTAACCCTGTGGTCCATCAACCTTAACCCCGGCTACGCGCATAGCCTGTTCTACGACATCAACCCGAAGATACGGTGCCCGTAGTTCGCTTGCTAAAGCCGATGCTAATGTAGACTTACCGGTGCCTGGCAACCCTCCGAATATATACAGCATATGGATTTCCTCCTTCATGACAACCTGTTTACTGTTCTATGCCTACTGTCTCTTTGAAAATGATGATACCTTAACTACCCTAGGCCCCGCAGAATGTAATCGTTTGCATATCATAGCAGACTCTACCGGATTTAACGATGAAGTTGGTTTATTTATTTGTATCTTACATCAAAAAAATAAGCCGCCCTAATTTCTCAGGACGGCTCAGAATGAACTTAATTGTTGAATATTTTTATATCAACATTGATCAAAAAATTGTTGGGTGAAATAAATCTGTGGAACTATTTCTGTTGATTTTATTGGGTTTACAGCAACACGTGATAAACACGAAAAAAAGAAAGTGTGGAACCACTAGAAATTATCATGGAAAGAATGTTGGAAACTATTACTAACTGAAAATTAGCAGTGAAAATCTTTAACTCCCTCATCTGTTATTCTCTCTTATCTTGAAAACAGATCAAAAATTTTGTGAGGTTTAGCCCATTCAAAGAATGCAATTTAGAAAGGCAGGGTCTTTAGTTCTTCCATGCACTTATCCTCTGTATATCCCATGTTTTCAAGGATCTTATTCTCTGCGATTTTTCGAAGTCCACCCACATATCTGCACAATACCATTTCCTGACGAGATGACACATCGATATTAAGAAAGCACTCTTTGACGATTTTCAGCTTTGTAACTGCATCATTATCATTTACACACCCGACAAAATTCCATGTTGCACTGGTAATATTACTATCTCTAAATGCATTTCTATATGGTTCATTTTTGTACCTATCGTCCTTATCTAGGATGTTAGCAAGAATTCTATCAGCTAAAATGGACTCTTCAACCAACATGGTTCTAGCAGGTCTTTCCTCCCAATGATGGTTTCCAACACCTAACCCACGATCTGTTCTAACGCTATTTGTCAGTTTTTTATGCACATACTTGATGATAATCTGCTGCCATTCTTCTGGATATTCATCAGCCGTAAAAGATGAAAAGTAATCATCCAATATATTACTTTCTAGAGAATAAGCAGAATCCAGATCATTTCGGAGTCTGTAATTGTCTTTTGTCATGACTCTATCATGCTGTTCCGCAATTACCTGCTCGACAGTATATTTCTTTTCTCCTGCACCAACTCCGTGCACATGAATATTCCTCATGATACTCAGCACGAATTTTTCTGCCTGGTCCCCCAGTTCTGAAACTATTTTTTTGAACTCCTCTTCTCTGTTGCTTTCATCCTCCGGTTTAAATGCTTCAAGCAATTTGACTTCTATATCTTCAAGAAACAGTTCTTCCGAAAGAATAATTTCATCGTCATCCATTGTGGGAAAAAGGATGCAGTGACTTGATGGATCTAAAACATCTAATTCTGTAGAAATAATGTTTCCTTTAAGATCATCAAACAATTTGCTGTACGCAGCCATATCTTTACGTATTGCTATTCGTGCGGCCTCAAATTTCTTCTTTGTATTAAGAATTCCTTCTTTCTTATACAAAAAGACTGCTTTACTAGTTGCAACGTCTGCTTTAATTTTTGTCACAATTCTCTTAATCGTCTCTGATTCAATACCATTATCTGGTTTTACTAAAAAAAAATAAATATCAGATTTAGCAATTATGGATGCCTCTACATTACCAGAAACGCCTGGTGTATCGATAATCTCAATGCTCCCGAGGCCACACTCTCTAAGAATCTCTTTACAAAAAAGACTCGGTTTTTGAAAAGTGTCAATATATGTGTTACTGTTTTTTCGATTCGGATATTTATTTTCTACTGTTCTTATTTCTCTTATGACACCCTCAATTTCAATCATTCTTTCAATATTATCCTGCCAATATGGTTGATCAACGAGGTCCGCAGCTTGAATATTATTCTATAGGATGTACATGCCTTCTTGTATTTGCTATCAAAAAATGTTCAAACAATGTACCTCTATATGACTATATTGTGCTGTAATATCGTTTCTATTAACGTCTTTAATTGTCCATGTTTGATACTTACCTATTTTAATATTGGGCGAATAAAAGAAAACAAATTGTTTAGGTGGTGAAGAAGAATTTATGCTTAAAGCTTCTTTATGTACTTTGATAATATCTTTTTTAAGTTTACTATTACCAGAAGGTTTTGTAGCTGTAAAAACCTCTGCTACTAACTGATTGCTTGTTGTCTTTAAATCAACGCCAGATTTACTTCCAATATTCACATCAAATGTATCAGTTGGTAAAACAATATTGCTTTCATAAAGAAATACTATAGCTTTAAATGTAATAATATATGTATAGGTTTGGTTAATTGTTTCAATAAAATTCTGTGGTTTTTTCGATATTGGATCCTTAAATATTTTCTTAAATCTAAGCTGATGTAATAGGGATGATGCCTTAATTTCTGATTTATTGTCGGAAGCTATGTTCCAAAGTGTTGCGTGTACTTGAAGTAAACTCTTTTCTAATTCAGTTATTTCATTAATTGCATTTTGTTTAGTAATGTTTTGCATATTATTCTCCCATCAGCACTTTGCATGTATTTCCTATAACGTTCCCGTGTTCACGACGTCCCACCACCCTAAAGGAACGAATTGACTGGCCGCGATGCGGTTGGGTGGTGCGGATGTGTCCCGGCAATTGCCTCCTCGACTTTCCTTCCGGAAACGAGGGGCGTATGCCCCGATGCGTGAACATATTGTTATAGGATGTTGCCAGCGTCTTAGAGCTACTCTAGTGATGTGTCCTTATTAATTTATTAATTTTATCTTTTATTAGTTTTTCCATTTCAATTACCATCTTCATTAGGGTTCATTATCTCAATAACATATCTCGCGAAACCTACTGTCCAAATATACTCCAGTTGATTTAATCATGCGTTCGAGTTACAACAAGGTGTTGTTATGGATATATCTTTGAAATTACTCAAACTGCAGAGTTCCATTTGATCAGACCACCATTCA
Source organism: Paenibacillus sp. FSL R7-269 (assembly GCF_000517865.1). Lineage (NCBI taxonomy): Bacteria > Bacillati > Bacillota > Bacilli > Caryophanales > Paenibacillaceae > Paenibacillus > Paenibacillus sp. FSL R7-269. The sequence goes on along the minus strand of NZ_ASPS01000025.1, from coordinate 26,698 downwards.
GTTTCTAATTCCTTTAGGCAAAAATTACACTTAATCCCTTCAAAATTAGATCCAGAATCTATGAATGTTACTTCATCATACAGATGATCAATTAGTTCTTTGTTGGAAGTAACCATTCTTAAATGATTTTCAAGTTCAGTCCGCTCTTTAATTAGAGGTATACTTTTCTCATGGTTTGGTATTATTTTCATGATATAATCTGACATCGTGGACTCTCCTATTCTCCTTTTAGGCAATTTCCTATAACGTCAAATTTACGAACTTCATAAATTACTCTATATGCAGAATATTCGCGAGATTATTTAGCTATCCCTGCCCCATAGAAAAATAAAGAAGCTGTTCCACCCAATAATATATCCTGTGAAGTTCCTACTACCTTCAGAAAGAATATTCATGCTATATGCGCAAAAATAAGCCGTCCTCAAATGCAGGACGGCTCATGATGTTTAATATGTTTTTACACTTTAAACATTGGTTCTATACTTTCTTTGCTGGTTCCAAACTTTTTAATACCAAAAACTGTTCACAGAAAATAAAGTATTAGACTGAAAGTTTAGTCAATTACTTTGAGTGTCAGATCTGTAAACTAACGCTCATAAAAGTGTTTCATTGATGCAATTATTTAAAATTAATGATTGCTTAGTCCAATGTTCCTCAATGCTTTGTATGAAACCCGGACGGACAATTTTCGCTCTTTCAGATAAATATCCATTAGAATTATCCACTCTTAAATAAATCCCTTCTACCGGACCATCATATAATTTGGATTTTGTTCTAAGGAGAAGACCTTCAAGTACAGTCGGTGTTACAACAAAATCCCCGACAAAAGGAACTTCTGAAATTCCTGCTAAATTTAATTCTAAATGCCTCCGTTGCCTGCTTAAAAATTTATTTTCATTAATATCCCACATGTCAAATGCTAGAAACCAATCTGGTAATCGATCATAGTTTATGGTGTGTTTCGCATAGCACCATTCACCATATAGTATAAACCCCTTAACAAGAATATCAAATAAAGCATCTTCATGCTGCTGAATCCATCTATCTAAAATTTTAAACTGTGGATGGCTATTTGCCGTAATATAATTCCCTCTATTTTGAACTAATATTTCCCCCTCTTGAGATAATGAGAATCCAATATTAGCTCCGTCAACTTTTTCCTCTAGCACTATTGGTTGACCAAAGAAGAGTTCTCTTTTATTAGGAGAAACTAACTTATCAGTTCTTGAAAGATGACCACCATAATCAAATAAGTGATTAGTAGAAGTAAACTTAATGAAGTTATTCATATATGATTTCCTGTCAATAGTTGATGAACTCTAATTTTATTGGCAATTAAATCTTCTCTAGCATTTTCCCAGTCACTATCACAAGCATTAAATATAGGATTTGAAGGACAATTCAGATAAAGTGCTATCCATTTACGATCATTAGGTTCAAAAGGAACAACTCCACCACCTGCGAATCTTTGAAATATTTGAATACCTCCAGGTATAACAGCGCCTTCTGAATCATAGTTTAATTCTATCAATTCAAAGCGAAATTCATTTAAAATATATTTATTAAAAAGATCATGAGCATAACTTCCTTCTACCAAGTTACGTTTTAGTTCATAGTATACTGAGTTTCCTGGGACATTAGTATCAAAACTCGCTTGATCCATCACAACTTTTGCTGCGGAATTTTGTTTAATTGATTGAAGAAATTGCCTACAGATATCCATTGTCTCAGCGGAAAAATCACCTTCTTCTGAAGCAACCATCCATACATTTGTATCTATAATATAATTATTCATCGATTATTCCCTTTCAGCATTACTTTTGTTTTCAGAGGAAGCTAATTGTTTCTTTTTCCGAATAATCGCCTTCATAATTGCTTCTCTGTCAGAGGTTGTATCTCCAAAAAAATTAGTCGGCCAATTTGTTATTTTGCCTGTATCGTCTATCTTTAAATTATCAATCGATGATTTTCCTTGTGAATATTTCGAGAAATACAACTGAACATCTTTCTCTGTTAAATCATCTGGACCCCTTTCTGCAACTTTTCTTTGGAGACGTGTCAATAAATGCTCACTATGTGTCTCAACTATAAATTGTATATTTCTCTCACTAGAAACTTCAAAAAAGAACTCTCCTAATTTAGCCTGTACTGAAGGATGTAAATGTAACTCAGGTTGTTCTAAAATAATTATGCTTCCTTCAGGAACAAAGTAAGCAAGTACAACAATAGGCAGTACTTGAGACACTCCAATTCCAACATCAGCCACATTAACCTTAGTTAAACTACCTGGCACTGTTACAACTGCTTTATACTGTCTACCTCCTACATTTTTTATTTCAAAAGAATCTATAAGTCCCATCCTCTTTAACCATTCTCCTGTAGAATCTGATAAACTCATCGTCTTTTCTTTCTCAGCTTTCCTCCAAGAGCGTCGCTCAATTATGTTAGCCAGGATTGCCTGTATTGCATTTTCTCCACTTCTTCCAACTCCGTCAGGTGAAGAGCCAGACCAAGCATATTCTCTTTTGGCTATTTGTCTTAGCGGCCCAATATAATGAATATCGCTTGCCAGTTTATCAACAGAATAACTTAAAGTATTTAATCCTGGAAACATTGAAGTTGCCTTAGATGGGAATCCATAAAACTTTACAGGAGCTAGTTCTCTAGTTACCCCAAGTTGTTCTATTTTCTTCCCCTCTATCTCAAGTTCATATCCGCCTTTAGTTGATCTCGTTAATTTTGCATTCTCTATAAGTTCTGGGTCCACAGTTTTAATATGAGGATCAACTAAAAATTCAAATTGTAGTTTAGTTACTCTTATCATATCTGTGATATATTTAAACTCTACATCAAGCTTCATTTCTTCATCTAATTGCTCATAGTTGTCTGGAGTCCACTCTAAATGCAACTTCAATGGATTTTTAACAACTTGGTGCTCATATACAATATCATCAAACAATCCTAATTCTACTAATGATTCAGCAGATCCAAGATGAAGAGGTTGAGCTCGATCAAAGCTTTCAGCAGTTTGTTTTATTAAAAGTAACATTTGGATAATAGAGGATTTCCCTGAACTATTTTCTCCAAAAAGAAGAGTTACTCTCCCTAACCTTATTGGTTTAAGTTCTTTCCAAGATTTAAAATTATCCATCCCAAGTGCTTTTATCAAACTATATTCACTCCTTAAATAGGTAAATTTTAATGTATTATTACTAACCTAATATTTATTATTTCCAACTATTATAAGGCTAAGCATTGTGAATTTTTGTATTATATTGAGCTTTTAAGAAAAAATGATTCAATAAAATCTTGCAACTCAGTAATAAATAATCAGCGTCTACTTGTTCAAATCAATTGCAAACTATCTTAGTGAATAATAATCTCTTTAATGGTTTATTCACAATACTCATACTTTTTAAGTTCATCCCTATTTTCCTTCAGCAACAATTGATTTAATTCTGCAAAAGACTCCAGTTTTTCAATCTTCTTAATTAAAGATTTCCGTTTTTTCTCATTTTCATTTTGAGTCTCTCCCCAAATATCATCAATGTACAAATCTTGAAGTATGAATGAATAAGGATCATCCTCTTGAAGTGCTGCAGAATTCTCCAGCCAATCCAATGTATCTGTGTCTGTTGCTGCTGATGCCGCCTGCTTGAAAACATATTTAAGCCAAACGCGTGCTGCTTCATCGATTCCATTTGCTATATCTAGCCACTTTTGAACTTCTTCAGGTACATTGTCTTTTGTTTTCTTTCTATTTCTAAAAAAGAAATGATGCTCATTTTCAGGATCAAGACGTTTTAAAGTTTGAAGAATCGGTTCAAAATTCATTAATGGTTTATTCTCTCCGGGCATGCCCGATCTGTGGTTCCATAATTTTAGTATAGTTGCAAAACAGCGTTCTTCTGCTTCCTTTTTTTCAATTCCGCTGGAGTTTTCAACGATGGTTATTTGATCAGCAATATAATGGGCCATCCATCGAGCAAGAGTATCTACTCCTGGGTCTAAATTCAGCTCATTGACTAACGCCTTTCCTAAGTTCATAGTACGTTTCTGTATCTCTGAGTCTTCCATCGGCTGAGAAGATAAATACTTTGCTACGCGGTGGTTTATATACATTTGCCTCTCCCCTCCTCATATATGACCTTTCTTTATGCTGCCTTCTAATTTGAACTTCAATTATTAATTCACTTTGAAATTCCTGACAGAGTGTTTTCAGAAAAGAAATTGAAGCGTTTAATCGATTCCCTTGGCGCATCGGCTCATCATCAAGACTATCACGAGTTAACGCCCAGATTTGGCATTTTACTGATGGTTTACTCTCATTGGCCCGAGTCCATTCTCGTTTCTCATAGTCTGCAGAAATCATCATTTTCTCTGCGATTGAATTACCGATTGTATATGGAGGGAAATCTACATTTGAAGAGTATGGATCAAACTCATCTAGATGCTTATACGCTTCTTCTTGTTCTATCCATCCCTTTAGTCTAAAAGGCTCTAAATCCACTTCCATTCTATCTTCTTCGTAATCTGGCAGCTTAAAGTCATGAGGATTTGAACATGTACTCAATGCGTTTAGTAGTGATTGGGCACCTTCTGTTGTTACGAGGGAACTTGTTATATAGAAACTTTCAACGCTCTCACTATCGCTATCTTCCCAGGATCCAAACACATTGAACCATATCTCTTCATCTCGTTGTTCACACAAGATACCATCGAGAAAATCATCATTTGTTACCTGCTCATGCCAATGAGGGTCTCTTGTGTTTACAAAGTTCCGTTTGTACAAAGGAATTGGATCTCTTCGGTCATATAACCAATAACCGTCATTTCGTGTAAGCGAGTGCCGATGTAACCACTCATTCCACACATCTTCCTCTTCATAGCTATCCGAATTATTAACAACAGGCATTGTCTCCAGCAATTTAGAAGCTACAGTAAGCATAGCGTGATATGACAGATAGAATTTGTAATCGTATACCCGTGGATATCCCCCTTGATGATAATAGGTGTTTTCCTGATCACTCGAAGATCTCCACATAGTATGGCGTGGGTCTTTTATATGGCCGCCGTCAAGTCCAATTTTCCATTGATTGATAACTACATCCGTTGCAAGATCCTCGACTTGCTTGCTTGAAATACCGAACACTCTTCCCAATGGTTCAAACCAGTAGCTATCGAAATCGTACCCATGATAAAAATCTAAATTTGTATCGATCTTCTTATTAGCATGCCAATAACTATCCCTTGTTTCTCCAAACCTTTCTAATTCCAGTTTGTTTAGCAGACTCTTTCCTACTTTATGAAATGATTCGATCACTTCTTTCGGATAAGTCCCCGGAAATGCATTCTCAATATTGAGGCCAATATCAGCTGCAGTTTTTTGAATAAGAATATGCAAAGAAAATTGTAAGGCGTGCTTATAGAAAATATTACTATAGGGTAATAATATTTTGGGATTATCGATTGATATTCGTACCAGTGAAATTAATAAATATTGTCTTGCATTTAAATTGTAAAATGGAAATGTATGCGATCCAAAAGAATCAACACTATCTTTTTCCATCCATTCTATTAATGAATCAATTTCTTCAATACACTGAGCATCTGCAAGTCTTCGAACACTATGGGCAGCGCGCCAGCGAATTGAAGCTTTTGGAGAACCTAAAGAAGACCAAATAAAACCTGTAAATGAACTTTTCATATCAACCGGCGGCATCAACCATTGGGACCACGGTCCATCACCATAATCTGGATCAATATGCAATTCAAATCTTGATAGTGCGAATTCAAGTAAATTGTTCGCTTCTTCTGTTGTAATAAATTCTGATGCTATTGTTACAAAGCCAAACAATGTTGTTGCATGAACTAAATCTCCATGACTTGTTAATCCCCCTATGATCCCCTTTTTTATATGAGGTATATTTTCATTCCCTAAATATAATCTTTCAGTAAAAAAGGATATTGACCCTCTTTGCAATAGATCTTCGGCAAATCTATTTCCCACTAATTGCATTATTTTAGGCCACTCTACTTGAATACTTATCTTGTGAAACCATTTTATTGGAATTAATGAAAGAGCATTATTAAGATCATATATATTTAATTCTTCTACCTTTATAAGCTCATTTAAAAACCTCTTCGCTTCATGATCAGAAATTCGATTATATACTTCACACCACAAAGATCCTTTATTTCGCAGTCTTTGAGGAATTCTATTATAACGAAGAGAAGCTTCATTTAGTCCATTTGAAGTTAACAAATCTAAATCATACAGTATCTCATTCCAGTCAGTAGTACTCTCATCTGAGCCAAAGTTTACCTGATGAGCGTCCTCAGTATTGACCGGTTTCTCTTCTCTATCAATTGTATATTGAGTATAGTTATTTACTTCGTCCAGTTGATTATTTTGTAAAGAATGCTTCTGGGCTATCGTATTAATCTTATTCCAAACCTCTCCACTGGCTCCATTTAGCCTAAGTTCTTTAATAACTGAGTTGAAGATATACCTGCGAGAATCAACTGATGTTTCCTTATCAATACATTTCAATGAAAAATCCACAAGTTCAAACTCAGTCATAAAGGCTGACAATGACCATCCGATGCTAGGTGCAACATAACCCATTTCCACAATTTCTTCTGCCACCGCAACTAATTGACGATTAAAACGACCAATTTCTCGGTCTTGCCACCTGCTCAGTGCTGCAACTCCCATCTCAGGAGACATCCGAATGCATGTTCTAATCGCTTCATTTCTATTCCAGTGTTTTTCACGATACACATTCTCTCCTACAAGCTCAGCGCAACGTATAAATCTGTAAGCTAACTCAGAGGAAGTAAATTCATTAGCTTTTCTTCGATTTGCCAGGGAAATGACTGTCTCCCATCGTTCAACAATTTCATCTCCAAATTTTGAAACCGAATCAATGGCGAGATTGAAGTAAACCGCAGCATCATCCTTATTAACATTAATGATTGAACGCGCAAGATCAATATAATGCTTTGCTTTTTCCTCAGGACCAATATCTGTTGCAGAACAAATTGCACTGTAAGAGTATTGTTCAATATCCCTTTTCAGTTCATTCAAATGATCCAATCGAAATGCCGAACGAACTAATTTCAAATAATCAGGAAGAAACATACCCCTATTCTTTATATAGGTTTCATAGAATGTTTTGATAGACATCTGTCCAGAAAAGGTGTGAAACATTAAAATATCACAACATACTCTAGTTATATCCATAGGTAAACTATCATGGTCTCTATATCGACTGGAAGTCGCTGATCCTGATCTCTTACTAACTTCTCCTATTTCTTTTTCAAATTCTAAAACATTCTTAGCTATAATACGTGCCCTTAATAAATGCCATGGTAACAGCCCACCAATAACCTGATCTATCTCCTTTATCTTTTGTTCGTTTTCATAATTCCTATCCTGAACTTGAAGTTCTTTTGGGAGCCATTCATTTATTCTAAATTCAAATTCTGAAAGTAAAACTTTTTTCAATGCCCAAGCACGCATTAAAACTGCGCGATCTTTATTGTTAAAGTCGCTTGTAATAGAGCTTGAAGCTGTTTGAGGATAATAATGATTAAGAACCCTAATAATGTTCTCTTTAGGTAATTTATTTGCAGCACAAGATTCAAGGAAAGAGATAAGAGATTGAAGCGTTGTATCTTGGAAAGAACTTTGTTTTATTCTAATCCTAGCTCGCTTGGTCGTAAGTAAATCGAGGCAAGTTGAGAGCACACTAGAGTCAGGAATATGTCCGATGCTTAAGAACTCATGAGCAAATGCAATGACTAGATATTGGTTGCGTGTCCCTAGCTTTGCAAATTGTGTTGCAGTAGATAGTTCTCCCAGATCTACTAGCCTTTTAAACAGATGCCGGGAAACATCATAAATAATTTCAGGAGGGCTCCAACCAACAAGATATTTAAAGGCTTTTTTAACCCCGTGTACATTAAGATGTGTGAAAACTAGTTCCATAATCTCTTCGTTCTTTAATAGTTCATGATGAAAAGGTGCTTCCTTTTGTTGTTCTTCTCTATCTTGAAAGTATAAATTCAGCCAGTTTTCTGCGGCTCTGAGAAAGCTTCTGGCTTCGCCTTTAAAGTTTTTCACAGTGGATAGCAGCGCTGCAGAGTAAACACTTTCTGAACCTCTCCAGGAACCACCAAACAAACGACGAAATGCAAATTCTTGTACACGCTGTTCATCTTGTAGCGGCGCAATTAAATCAACATTATTTGTTAGAAGTTCCATTTGTCGTTTGTCGCCCGCTACCTCCTCACCAGCTCTTAAAGCTAGCTTTATTGCTTCTACATAGTTTCCTTGTTTCAATGCAGCCTTAAAGGCAAATTGGAGACGGTAAACCCGCACATTACGCTTATCAATAAGATTGTCAGGAAGATAATTATCTGACAATGCCAAATCGATAAGATCAGCATTTTTCTCCGCTTGTAGTAAGAGAGAAGGCAGTGCAGAAGCTACATATGAGTTCTCGCTAGCTAATGCTTTAATTTGATTAATAAAGAACTCTATCTGCTCTTTATTTGCTGCGTAATTCTGCCTAAACCACGTTTCGGCAGGCTCATCTCTAAACTGAACTGCGTCTTCAGAAAGCCATAAAGGACGTCCTATATCAGCGACAAAACTTCTTATAGTGGATTCCTCAACATCAGCGGCCCTTGATAACACATGCAATGGAATAAACGGTGGTAAAGTTGCAAGCCCGATACAGATGGAATCAATTTGTTTTCTGTAATTATCGTAGAGTTTATCTTTAATTAGATCAACTGCTGACATTAGTTGTCTCTCTATCTGTTCATCAACAGTAGCTCCAATATTACCAAGACTAGCGAACATTTCAGTAATGTTACCTGCATCGATACTTAATGCATTTGATTGTACACGAGGATTTCCACTGGTAAGCCTATGGAATTCACTCCCATCCTCTACAGAAGATTGCGGATAATTTGTTCGTAGATAATGAAGAGATTCCTCCTCTGAAAATGGTTTCAACTCAATCTGTTTAATGTTGCTTTGTGGTTGGAGCAAAGGAATTCGCTCAGTCCTACAAAGGGCAACTATTTTAACACACTCGATTATATGTTCACGAAGGAGTTCATGGACAAAGCAATTATCATTAAACTCTGCCGCGGCCATTTCAGCATTATCAGCTGCATCAATCAGAATTACTAGAGTTGCATCACTATTTGTTTTTTTCAGGGAAGTTACTGCAGTTTCTAATCGCTCAAGAAACTTTCTTAATATATCTGTTTCTGATGCTCCTGAATTCACAAGTAATGGATCACACAGGCCATTTGTAGCCAATTCATTGACAACTTGAACAAATGCCTGGCGATGGTGATGTCTTAATTCACTTCGATTACGATAGCGCCCCCCGCCAAAGCAATCATAAATTACACCAAAAGAACCAGCGGGTAATGCATGGATCACTTCACGAGCAAATGCTGTTTTGCCAACACCCCCTGAAGCATGGATAATCAAAGGTTCAACTGAAAATAAAATAATATTCCGAAGGGTAATGTATTGTTCTCTTTGCACAACGTTTTTTAATGTTTCAAACTCTGGAGGGGCTGGAAAAAGGTCTCTTTCAGAGGTAACGCCAAATTTTGCAAGTAACTCCTCCCGAAAAATCACACCATCCGAATCAGGTAAAGCCTTATCTCGGACCAAGGCAGTAATATTCTCTAACTCTGGGTTATCAATGCTGCCGGCAATCAATTGTGATACTTCTATATGAAGTTGATGCTTCTGAGCATTATAATCCCCTTCACCATCTGCAAATCTAAGACATACACAAAACTTTTTTAAATTCTCATCAAATAACTGTGTATATTTCGAAAGCGTATTTGTATACGGAGATTTGACCTGTTTGCCTGTTGATAAAGAGTTTACGATATCTTTTAAATTTTGATTTATGGGCCTATTCGTAACAACAGTAAAGGTGACTTTATCAGCTGTTGTTGTGTTCGTAGTGAATTCCTTGAATCGTGCTGAAAAGCCCTCAAAAGTTTCCTTGAGATCACTCAGGTTAAATGGATTATTCTTATGTACAGTAGTATGTTTTAATTGATAATAAGCCACATCCCGGAATCCTTCTTTTGTTAGAGAATCCGAGTACTCAGCAACATCAATTACATACTCCCCCGCCATTTTTCTTTCTCTAGATCCTTCAATCACAACATACATCATTTGAGTTTTAGGATGAATTAAACGAAGACAGCGCCGAGCTGCCCACCGATAGTGAAAAGTATCACCAGCTCTTGAATATCTAACAAGTTCATTTTCCATGAGTCATTCCCTCCTGAACTAAGATCAATTCAGTTCATCGTTGCGTCCGATATTTATGCGGAATATCTTTTCTCTCGCGCATTCACGAGCGCTAGCTCAAAGTTATATCTTCGTTACGGAAGCCAAATTCATCAACCTTATATCTGAGGGTATCAAATTAACTGAAGCCTATGATTAAGTGTCCAACTATTTCCGATTTTGGTGGCAGTGCCAATTAAAAAAAATCCGCACCTACTTATTCATCCATTCCATAAACACTATTTCTGGACAATGCCACTCATTAATTACCTGTTATATATAAATCATCCCCAATTATCGTACCTGGTGATTCTGTTGTTTTTGCTACAACAATCTCTTAGTCTCTACTGAGCATCTTGCATTTTCAAACTATCATGTAATTCATTCCAGGTGACAAATTCCACCCCTACGTCCTCATAAAAACAATAGTAATTTGATCTAATAGTTACAAGAACTGATTTCACTGTATAGTTTATATCTTGATCACCACCAATAAAGGCAATAACAGCATCAAGATTTTCTTCTACTGCATCCTGTCTATTCATCATTTTTCTAACAATTTCATCATTAACTAATTTCCTCTTATCACTGTATAGCATCTCTTTAAATGAAACTGCAGGTTTGAAAAATTTCAGCTCATATAGTATTACTTCGTGATTTTCAAGATTTATTGCCATTGCATCTATATCTCCTAAATTCATACCATCTTTTTTCTTTAGAATATTCTTTTTATCGTACCCCAAAATATTATTTATTTCGGCTCGAACAATCTGTTTGCCATTTTTCATTTCAGTCGGAACTATATACTTTGATTGACTTAATGATTCTGTTAATTTAAAAGCAAACAAACTACTCAGTTTAGTCTGCGATTTTTTGAAAGCAGAAGTCAAACTTGCTTTATCATTGTACATGGTTAAAAAATGCCCTGAAATCACTAACTTTTCGAATATTGAAATATTTTGAATTAAGTCAATTTCGCCAAATACAATAAAATCACCCACTTCATAAATACTTCTTAATTCATAGTGACTATCCGAAGGAGAAGATATATACTTAGGTATTTTGTTTATTGAAAAAAGATCAATGGATGCTTCAATAAAATTCCCATCTCTTTTTTGATTTATAAGTTTATCTTTTCTAGTTATTTTTACGGGTAATATGTTATCGCTTTTTCCTAGCATCAAGGCTTTTGTATTAAAAACTTCTTTAAGGTCTTTGAATGTTACTCCGAATTGTTTTTTCACTTCTTCCACTATATCTTCTCTAATTTCTTCATATATAATTCCTCGGTTAGTCAGTTCCATTTTTAATTCTATATTTTGAATAAATAAGTCTTCCGGCTTTTCACTGATTCCATCATTTAAATATCTATCAAAATATTTATTCATTGATTCATCTTCATAAAATGTAAAAGCCATTTCCATCAAACTATCAGTATGCTTTAAAAATTTATATTTATCATAGTTATCCCTTAGCATCATTAAAACTCTTGCATACACCAAAGCAGTTATAAAACCATAATATCCATGATCTAATGTTTCAATAGGCGCTCCCATAAAAGATTCATCATCAATTAACATAATCTCGCGTTGCAAAAGAACAGCCATGGAATATTCGTTTTGTATACTCCAATGGTCAGAATCCTTCGGGTTTAACATACTGGTCCGGCATGCTTCTTTAATAGACAAAGTCGCTACAACTAAATCATCTTTATGGTAGAAGGATAATACTAAATTAATTTCATCGAGAATTGACTGATCCAGGATCTCTACTTGTTCCGAAAAATCCTTTGCAGGAAAATTTTCCTGTATAACTTTAATCATTTGGGCAACCCTAATCTTAACATTTCTCCAGGTATAGTTATCAAAATTCACTTCGAGTGATTTTACCCATTGCATATATCCAAAATTGCTAGCACGCGCAAGAAATGATCCCTCTTCGCACTTTTTGCAAACGAGTCCATTGGGAGTAGACCGAATCTTCTTCCCACAAAATTCACACTGCATATAAGCATCCTCCTTAGTTAAAAACTTCAAAAATTCAGCTTTTTAAATATAAATAGTTCTAACATCCATATTAATATTTCCCCGTTTTGTAGCATGGTCTGAAATGCTTATGAAAAATCAGGGTTAAAATTTACAGTCATATGAATACCTGGGCAGTCTTCACCCAAATTTTTATTTATTCCTTTTTATTTCCACGGATTTAAACTTCTTTCTGTTATATTCGACACGTTCCATTATTTCCCTACATAATATCTGTGCGTGCTATAAACTTTCAACCGTTAGACTCGTATGTGGCTCTAATAAGCACTCGTTCAAGCATTTAACGTAAACTTACAAACAACAGAAAAAAGCCGCCTCGAGTCTTGAGACGGCACTAAATTTGCTAAGCGGCTTTAAACCTCTCGTTTTCCTCATTTTACTGAGGTAATAACTCCTGCATTTTCTTTTTCTGTTTGTACGTTAGATGACTCATACAATTTTGAGTAACTTATTAGTAAAACATATGATATAGTTTGATAACATTTCTACTAAATCGGGATTTTTCAATTAAATCAGCCGCGGGGCTTGCTCGATTTGGCGGAATCCATGATAGACGTGGTGGATGACCACGTCTTTTCCACTTACTTGCTTCTCAAGCTCCAATGCACAATAGACCGGGAACTTTTGTGAGATTTCCAGCTTGACCAACTCGGTAGGAGTAAACACCACCCATTGGAACTGCAGCACATCAGCAATCGCAAATATCGGATCTATGACATGAGGGGAAATGGCGTTGGCAAAAGGATTGTCGGAGATGAGTACCGACCGATGCTTGTCACTAGACTGGCGTTTAAACGTCATTAGCATCATCGCAATGAGAGTTCTAGCGGCAACTAGCTGACCTCCGCTGCCAGCCGTTTTTGTAAAAGATCCGTTATTGATTGTCTCCCATGTATCAAAATCATTGGGTCGCATAGGCTCGGTTAAAAAGGTATTATCCGTGTTCAGGTTATACATTTCAAGGATGGGATACGAGTAGTTGAGCGCCGCATAGACCATATCGCTGGCGTTTACACGTTTAATTACAGCCTTCAGTTCTACACGCTCCATGGATTCATGAACAGCCAACAGGTCGATCAACGTCTTATCAAAAAACTCTTGAACCGGAGTTTCAATATCTTCGATGGCTTGCGGCAGTCGCTCGGCTCTTTTTAATCGAACCAGTTCAAACTTATACCCGCCCCGGTTGCTTTTGATCGTCATTTGCTGGGTCATGGTTTTTATATTGCCTATGACTTGGATACAGAACCGGGCCGCATGTTTGCTCCAATCACTGCGGGCTTTCTCCGATAAGTTCTTTTCTTCTTGTTGCTTCTCTAATTCAAACTGTACATAGTCCCGGAGAGCAGCCACCACTTCCAACGATTCCTCCACTTTGTCCCTGGTGGCTTCGCAACTCCGGAACTCGCTTAACACCGCTTGTTTTAAGACTTCGTCCCACGTAGATTGCTCTGTTTTACCTTTATACCGATTCAGTGTACTCTGCGCTCGCCGTTGGGCTTCATCCGCCTTGGCTACCTTTGCTTTTCGCTGGTTAATCCATTCTTCCACGACCTGTTGAGCACGATTTCGTAATGATTCTATTAAACCTGTTTCGTATGGCAAGCAATTTCCCTCAGTATCTACCATTCGCAAAGAACCCGATACCTTCTCTAATTCCCGTATGAGGCCATCCGTAGCATTAAGTTGCGCTACTATGTCATCTGATTGTCGTTTTTGGCTCTCCAAGTTGAAATGGATTTCCCTCTCTTTTTTGTCGAGGTCTTGTTCTTCCTCCCACGGATTCGGACTCTTGACTCGACTTTCTTGCCGGATACGAAGATTTCTGGCGTGCTCGACGTCTTTTTCTGCTCTCGTTTTTGCCATATCTTGCTCTCGCTCCAAAGCGTGGGCTTTGGTTAACTCCATCTCACAATCGGTCACCTTACGTTCCAACACGCTTTGTGAGCTCGTAGGAGAAGGTTGATCCTCCCAAGATGAGTCGAAGTCTACCAAATTCTTTTGTGCTGCTTGTCCTTTATCAATAGTCTCTACTCGTTTGCTTCGCAGGATGCCCAATTGCATATGGTTTTGATCGATCTCATCCCGAAGCGATTTCAAAACGGCAATATCCTCTTCTAATAACGACGTGTTGCACTGCAAGACGGGCTCCACTGACGAGATTGCAGAAGCTGTCGGCCTCGGTAGAAGGGCTGAAGGGATAAAAAGTTGTACCTTTTCGAGGATACGGTTCATCTTTGTATCCCATTCCCAATACGCAGTTTCCCATTCCCTAGATAAGAGACTCGAACGTTTAAGTTGTTCGTCTCCTTGCCTATCCTTAACCTCCAGTTCTTTCACTTTTTGCTCCTCCGAGTAGTGGTCATGGCGCCATTGATCCTGCTCCAAGAACAACTCGGCATAGTCTATAAGCTCCTGCAACATTTGGGCTTGTTGGTCCTGCACCTGCCGTGTCGCATCGACGGTTTCCAGGCATTCTTTCAGTTCTTTCTGACATACTATTATTTCGTTCTGAATGTTTTGGAGCTGATGATCCATTTCCTTTTGAGTAAGATCCAATTGCTCGAATTCCGCAAGAAGTCGAACAGAGGTTGTCGTGTAGAGCAGGTTTTTAATAGACTGGGCCACTTCCCGATGTTCCTCTTCAAAATCCACACTTTTTCCAATTTGTTCAATCAATAACTGACGCTCGGATTCCAACTGTTCTTTCTTTCTCTTCCAAGCCTCGGGATCCTTTGCTAGTTGATAGGCACGGTTTGAAGCAATGTGAAACAAATTGTGCTCCTGCTCACCCAGTAACTCCGCCGCATATAACGGAACCGGAGATGTATGAATGTCGTCTGCAAATAGGTTCGAGGAACAAATAGAACCGATGTCGTTTTGCATGACAATAAGACTATATGGAAGGAGAGGGAAAGATTGAAGCAACGACTCTTGTTGTGATTCGTTTTTATCTTGTAAATATTCAGTTCCGCTTACTATGCGAAATCCTTTGCTCTCTAACTTACTTTTGGTTTCTGCCATCGTTTTATTCGGAATCCACGTATCAGAACCGCCCAGTTCAGCGTCTACGCTCAACACCTGCTCAATATCCCACTGCTGTTTGCGCAGCTCGGTGATCCGTTTATTCCAATAGTCCTGTCGTTCCTCCAAAACGGATCGTCGAGAGAGCAAAAATTCGGGCAGAGGCACATGCTCTTCTCGGTCCACACGCAGTAGCCGGCACACTTGTGCGGCCAGATTATGCTCCGCTTGGATTTGTTCCTCATATTGGGTATACCGCTGGTGCGTATCTTGAGTAACTCGGTTTAACTCGGATTTTAGTCTCGTTTCACCATTCTCGAGAGATCGGTGCTGTTGATCCAGTGATTTTGCTTTATTCTCCCATTGGATCAGCTTCTGCTTTGTTTTTTCTTGCTCTATCTGTTCATGCTCAACAAAAGGAACAGGATCAAACCGCACGCCATGTCCATACTGGTCCACAATCGTGTTGGTTCGAGCTTCGAACCGATCCAGCCAATCTCGAGTGCGACGAACCTCAATATGAGCGTTTACCAACTCCTGTTGGGCTTGACGGCTTTTGGATCTGCCCTCCTCCGCTTCTTGTTCGAGATACTTCTGGTACTGAGTATAAGCATTCATGACTTCAAGCATTTCTTTTTGCACCGCAGACCACTGGTTTTCAACTTTACGTGTCAATTCTTCGAGTTTTTGTTGATTTCCCCTATACTCGGCCGAGTGCTCAATAGCCTTAATTTCCTTATCCAACCGAACGAGCTACGACAAAAAATCGTCATGAATTCGCCTCAGCACATTCCGTTTCGCCTTAAATGTTTCCACTTCTTTTTCACGAACGTTCACGCAGGCATCATCATGAGTTTTGAAGGCTTCTTGTAGGGTATGCTCCTTTTGTCGCTCGTCCCTCAGTGAGCGGACGTACTCCAAATTGCTAACCTGCCAATCAAGTTCCTTTTTCCATTCGGATACTTTGCCCTGTTCCACTGTCCAGTGTTCATGGTCTTGTTGCGTTTGATCTAGAAGTGCCTCCACGCAATGTCTTAACTGTCGGCCATGGCGTTCCGTACCCTTTAGATCGCTTTGAGCCGTCTGGTATTGAAGCAAGTCTTGCTCGATCACATCCATCCATTCAATCAGCATACGGTAGGCATCTTCACGGTTGCGAAGCAAAGGAAGGCGTTCGGCGATGACCGCTGCATCTTTAAACAACTGGGCCAAATTGCCTTGTCCTACGGTCTCTTGCAGTACTTGCTCGGCAATGGTTGGGATGATCATATCCTTAAACAAGCCCGTATTGGTTCGAGAATTCGGATGTATGCGCTCAAAATAGTCTTGAATACCGGCTTCGTTCCGGTTCATCTTGACCATTTCATTCCAATCGTCGTCATGAATGCCATAGGAAGCCAATGTATCTTTGTACTTCTTTTTGTCCTTAGACGAATTAGAAAACATCTTGAAGTCTTCTATTATTTCTAACTCTTCGAGCATCTTCTCCCATTCTTTAAAAGGGAGAACAGTCTGATTTGCATCGTCGAACAAAGGTAGCTTGAAGATAGAATACAACTCATGCTCTGCATACTCTTTGGTGTACGTCACATAATCGATTTCCACCGGGTCTTCTTGTTCGACCGAATTGTCTTTCTTTTGGCCCAACCGAGCCGTTATAGCAATGCCTGTTAACAAATGGCGCCTCGGGAAAGTATCCAGAGTCCATTCCAACACCACGTGAAAGGTGTAGGGTTTAAACCTACCTTTATCATCGTAAAAGAAATGCCGGACGTGGTTCTTTCCTTCTTTGCCCCACGAAACTAGCGGCAACACAACTTGAAAGATACATTGAAGGGCTACCCCCTTCCCGCCGGTGTTAATCATCGACATCAAGGCGTGACTAGAGCGTAAGTCAAACGTACGATCTTTATACATCTTTTGTTGCTGATTGTACCGCACCCCGACAATGCGAAGATGTTCAATGGCTGGCATAGTTGGGCCTCCTGAGAGCCAGTATTTCTTTTACCTGTTTAAATCGTTCCTGGTCATGATATAAAAGATCCAATCGTTCATAGAGATCGTCCGTTGGATAGACGATCGTTTGTTCCCGATCATCCAAAAGGCGTACCAACTTTTCTTCCTCTAGCAGTTTCGCGGCTAACATACAAAAGTGAAATTTGGTTTTTGTACCTGCTGATATTTTCCCATCCCCGTCGTGCATATGTTTGCCATTCCAAATGTCCATAACCGTTGTAATGGCGATTCCCCACTGGTCTTCAAGCTCTGGTCGTTCTGTCAAATCTTTAGTCCATTTAGCAAAGGTTTGGTCCATCAATTCAACCCACTTGTAAAAGCCGACTCCGCTCAATTCTCGTTCATTTCGAATGGTCATGTCTCCATCGATCTCACTCAGCAACACCATGAGCAAAAGGTGAGCCATGTACATTTCAGGGATGGATTTGATCCTTCCGTGGTTCTCTTTTAAGTGACTGAAATTGCTGGCATATAAGCTTCCCTGGGCCTCCACTACCAAGTGGAGTTTAGTAAATGTCTCCAGTACAAGCGTACCGGATTGTTTCGCAAAAATATGAACAGCTTCCTGAATAGCTGGATCCGCAAAATAAGGGTTAAGCGCGTCATGTTTTTTATCTACCATATGGTTTTTAAGCAAATGAAAATAAACGGCAGAGGCTTGGTGCAGCTGCTCGGATGTTGTAGTCACGGTTATCCCTCCTGGGGTTCGATAAAAATTGTAATAGGGGAGATGCGGACACCCATAAATTGCAGCGGTGCTTCATTAGTGAAGACAGCCCGAATAGTTTTTCCTGCGATCTCCTTAAATGCAGGGTCTAACAAAATCAATTGTCGGATTAATTCCATCCGTTCATCGGGATAGGGTTTGGCCTCTCCCAAAGAGAGGGGAACGTGCATTGGTTCCGTCTTAAAGATCATCCACATTTCCAGTGCTTCCAGAGTCCATTCAGATACCGGACGGGAACCTAATCTAACAGAGCTATCCCGTAACAATTCTTTAAATACGGGACCCCACAACCTACACAACAGAGACCAATCCCGTTTCGGTTTTTCTACCGCCTGCTCCATCTGCACTTGCTCCGCTTCGAGTTCATCTTCAGACTGTTTAGTGTTTTGTTCCTCCCAAATCCAACCCAATGGATAAATGAAAGGAGGACGTGGGGAAAATAGAGGTGAGAGAAGTAGCTCCATCGTATCGGGCGCCCCTATGCCTTTGGCCAGCAACTCATTCTCCCATACATCTGTTTTAAATGATGTGGTTCTCTTCTTCATAAAGGCAGACGGGCGATTCTTTCTCGTTGAGGTTTCCAGTTCGATATTTTCGTACATATGGGTGTGCAGGCTCGTCGTTAATTCCGAGCTTTTACGAACCTTTAATTCCATCTCCATGATTTGACCTCTTGCCTCGAGGGTGGCCAAATCCGATTTTTGCAACATTCGTAGCATACTTTCAAACCGGTCATCGGCTTCTTTAATTTGGCGTTCAATTTCTTTGCGCTTTTCGTACCTGACTTCTTTATCCGGTCCCATCATAATCTTGGGGTTGCGCAAAAATTGACGGCGGTATTCCATCTCTTGAGAAATTAGAAAACGAAGTTTCGTTATCAACATATCGAGAGACTGAAGGGCTGATTTGAAGTTCTTGTTTCGAATGAGTTTAAGAGTATACAACTGCTCAAATTCAATGGAAAATTCCAAAATAACTTCTCGACTTAAGAAAATCATATTTTGGGAGATTTGAGTTAACTTATATACCGCCTCTCGTTTTTTGCTATAGGCTGTGTCAATCGTAAGATAAAAGAACGGCTTCTCTACAAACTCCCCGGTGTTAGGATCAAAAACTTTACCCGGGAACGATTGGCGGCTTTGGGGTGGACCAAAAGATACCAATCCGTTTGCTATACGCTCCACGTGATCTTCGGTTGCTTCCAACCCTTGCTCCTCGATCACATGATTTACGATTTCCTTTATATCATAAAAATGTCTGTGATCGTCATCTTTGATTTCTCGATAAAACACCTCGAGGAGGACTGCCAAACAGATTTGAAACAGATAAGGATTTAATGCGACGCCTAGATCCATTCCTTTACCCAACATCGAAATAGGATTTAGAATGGACACCCGTTCCCGAAATCCATCCCAGACTTCAGTGTTCATGAGGAACCTCTCCTTTTAAAACTTCATAAGATAATGCCTCCTGGGGCAAACGGTGACGCTCCTTCCAGGACCGCCTTGCCGCCAGTTCCACATCTTGATAGCCTGAGCAGTCCTCAAAAAATATTTGTACATCGTCTTCCCCCTTAGGTTGGCCTGGTTTGACTTCCACAGGAACACGGGCGTGATACGCAATACTTGCATAAAGAGAAAGAGCTAGATGGATTGGGTAGTCTGGATATGTCCTTCTAAGTTTGCTGTAAATCCAAAAGCCACTTGGATCAAAATCGCCTGAATAAAAAATAGTGCAGAGGCCAACGGGTACGCCGAGTTCCATCAAATAAGGAAGAGAAGTATGGATATGGTTTCCTTCTCCATAGATCAGCATGTCCGGGCGAAAGCCGCATACTGGCAACCCCTCACGCATGATGCGAAGACAGGTATGATAGATTGCTCGGTTTTCTACAATCAGAATTTCCCGGGTGTCCTCCAGCAACTTGCCGGGCTTATGCCAATGAACAAATGGCTCCGGACTTACTTGAACGTAAAGGTCTGAAAGGGAAAGTTTTAATCTTCTCAAAAATTCCGCACTTTTCTCTTTCAGCCATTTTTCATCGTGAAAAAGCTGATAACTTCGTTCTTCCCGTTCCACCCATGATTTTGGAGTCAGGTCCATAAAAAAAGCGGCTACGGATTCAATCCGTCGCCACGTCTCTTCGGTTTGGCATTCCGGATGAGATTGATAAAATGATAAATCGATCACTGCCGCGAGTTGAACCATTTTCCGCATATCCCACCGCGGCTCCTCTTTCATTCTCAAGACACGCCAGTAGATAGGAAGGACTGGGAATCTTCCGTTTTGATGATTCTTCATTTTGCTTTTAACAGGTTCAATGACTCCGTCTCGTTCTAGAGCTTTAATATCGTTTGCGAAAGAAGCATACTCAAATGCCTTCATACCAATATGGTTTTGAACCGTTTTTTCTAGAGAAAAAATATCAAACGTTTGCCGCTTTAGGCTTTCTAAATAAGTTTTTATCCACTTTGTACTCATAGGCACCTACCTAATGCAGTTATGTATAAAGAACTGTTGATATATGTTAAAATTCGACACCTATCAATAAAATCCTACTTTTTTAACAATAATCATCAAAAAAGCAATAGTAACAAACTATAAAAGGATGAACATACGCGACTATATATCGCTGTGCTCATCCTTTTCACTTTCATTTATTTTAATTATCTTGTTCAGAAATCAACTCAAAATGAACATATTTCATGTACTTTCGCTTGTATTTTAGTCCGTGTACTTTCTGGAAGATTACGATAAGACCTTCGAAAAGCAACAATGCTTTGGAATGTAGGATTACGGTATCCTGACGCTTTTAGTTGAGACACAATGCTAGGAACATGCCTTAGCAAGTAAGCCTCCTTTGATTCAATGTATTTCTCAATCATACTTTTTGTTTTAGGAAGACTCAATTCGTGGTTAAGTATTCGAGAACGGTCTGATGGAACTAAAGCATTCAATATCGAGTACTTCTTTATTTGCGTAGAGGGGTTACTATAATGGAATCTTTGTGCTACTTCTTGAACTATAAGACTTAAATCTTGATCAACAAGTTCATAATTTAATTTATTGGGGTTTTTCTTCTTAATTGGTAAAATATCATTAAGCCATTCACGATCATATTTCATTAATATCGTATAACTTCTTCCAGCTAATCTGTCGATTTGAATACGAGACATGTGTGGGTTCACTTCAATAATATTGAGTATTTTCTCTCGACATTTTCTTATCAATTCTTCTTCATGGCATGTCACGGCAACACTTTTTCGTGCATCCATTATCTGATCAATAACAATCTTGTGTTCTTCAAGGAACTTGTCACCATTGTAGTTGTGTCCTAATAGCCTTTTTAAAGTAACTTTTATGAGATGTGGGGATGAATACACTTCAGCAGCGATTTCTTTATTGTTTAAACCCAGTAAGTAGAGTTCAAGAACTTTACTTTCCCACATTTCCCCTCTATATTCGATCGTCATATCCATGTTTTTCTTTTCCCTCCAGTCCCAACGGACTGTAAATCTCATCTTGCACTCAGGACAAGTAAATTGGACATAATGAATACTGTTCATTATTTTCGAACGATTAATTTTCAAAAAAGAGCTGTCCTGATAATTTCCACAAAGTTTATTCATACATCTCCATGGTCCACAACCGTATGGAAGAGGATTGCTTATGCAAACATTCTCTCTCTTAAGAAACTCTTCAACACTTGGAGAAAACATTCGCATCGTTAAAATATATATACCAGCACTTCTTAAGCGATCATTTTCCCAGAGCATTTCTCTCCAAAATTTAGTTGATAAAATTCTGTTTTTAGAAAAACCAAACTTGGATAGCACCTCTGTAGGATATCTCAATAAAATGTCATTCCCTAACTTCGTAGTTAGACGACCGGAATATGTATAGTATCCATGCTCCCAGCAAGCTTCGCGCAGTTTTCCTATAACCATTTCTCGATCTATTTTTAAGGAGTTATTCATAATACTGGACAGTCAAAAGTTCTTGTCGATAAAATGTGCATAGAAAAATAACCCAATCGAGCGAATTATGGTATCCTTTAGTTCTCACACGAAAGGAATAATTGCCGAATGGGTTACGACAAAAAGTGTACCCCATTTCCGAGCGATTGACCATACCTATGCTAAAATACTTGAATGAACTTTTACTCCCCTTCCGTACCTGTTTCTCCAGACAAGCCACGTTTGAGTGGCTTGTCGTTATCGTTATCGGCTTTATGCTGCGCTCCGACCATCTGGGGGTGACTTCCATCATTCGGGATCTCTCCCTCCCGAGCCAACGTTACGAGATTCTGATTCACTTCTTCCGTTCTTCGGCCTGGTCGTTGTCCTCCTTGCAGCAAACGTGGCTTCGTGTCGTTCGCCGCTCTGCGCCTCTACTGCTCGTTGACCATCGGGTGGTTCTTGTGGGTGACGGGATGAAACAAACGAAGGAAGCTCGGCGCATGCCAGGCGTCAAGAAACTGCATCAAGAATCCGAGAATGTCTCCAAGGGCGAATATATTTTCGGCCATCTGTTTGGAGCCATTGGCATTTTGGCCGGTACGCCCCGGAAATGGTTCTGCTTGCCCCTATTCATTAATCTGCAAGACGGCATCCAAACCATCCTAAACTGGAAGAAAACAGAGGACGAAACACAGACGCCTTCCCATGTCGTTCAGATGATTGAACAAGGGTTTGAGGCGGCAAAAGCCTTTGGCCAAGCGCTGCTGCTCCTCGATCGCTACTTCTTGTCCGTTCCGGCCTTGCAGCAGTTGCAGGCGTGTCATCTGAACTCCGAAGTCCAGATGTATCTGGTGACCAAAGCTAAATCTAACGTGGTGGCCTACGAACGTCCGCCTGCCAAGAAGCCTCCCCCGAAAAAAGGCGAATCCGTCAAACTGAAGGAGCTCTTCTCGAATCGTGCTGCCGATTTTCAAACGGCCAGCGTTTCCCTGTACGGTAAAGAGAAGAGGATTGAATTTTTCTGCCTGAATTTGCTTTGGGGGCAGGGGTGGTATCAGGAATTACGGTTTGTACTCGTCGTCCATGAGGGCCGTCACTCGATTCTGGTCAGTACAGATCTTACTCTGGCTGCCACCGATATCATTCGTTTGTACGGCTATCGCTTCAAGAACGAGCCTATGTTCCGGGAAATGAAGCAGGTCATTGGTGCGTTTGCTACCGATTTTGGAGCAAGTCTATGCCGAAGTTGAACCGCTTTCTGAAGAAAGAGGAAGCCCACCCGCTCGAAGCGGTACAGGACGAACAAGACCGGCGGCGAATTGAACAAACGGTTCAAGCGATCGAAGGTTTTGTCATGTGCCAGTGCATCGCCATGGGACTGCTACAGCTCATGGCTTTACGTTTTTCAGACCGGACACCGGGACTCTTTTTCCGCTATCTGCGGACACCTTCCCACGCGGTGGTATCCGAGGCTACGGTTGCTGCCTATTTACGCAAATCTATTTTTCGGCTGTTTACTCAAAATCCGCACTTATCCATAACCAAAATAATTAAATCCAAGCAGGCTACGTCTACTATTGACGAGGATTCGTGGGTTTCTTAGAGTTGTAGAACTTTTCACTGTCCAGTTAATATAATGCCTAAATTTATTTTCCATCTTAACAAGTTGATTTTCATATACTGCAATCTCAAGTGAGATTAGCGGATGATTAACCGATTCTTTTTCCTCATCTTACTGAGGTAATAACTCCTCAATTTCCCTTTCTGTTGTACGTTTAATGACTCATATATTTTTGAGTACTATTAATAAATCATATAATATAGGAAACACAGCCATCACTATAAACCTCAGCTCAATAGAAAGCATTTAGATAGTATCTATATTACAATGAGATTCTTAATTTTCCTTTATATGAAAGCTTATGTGCTTGTTTATTTGTATAGGTAACTTCTCCCCCAGAGTCGAAAGAAGGAAAATCTGGTTTCCATCCAAGCTGATTTGAAAGGCTCCTCCTTGATGATAATGAACATAAGAATGATGGAAAGAGCACAAACAAATTGCATTTGAATAATGGTCCAACGTCTCAATGTCAGAAGCCGCCTCCGCAGTTCCAAGCGGGGTCACGTGATGGACTTCGCAATAATATGTGCCATCATCTTTTTCGATACGAGGAACCAGAGGATTATCCATTCCACAAATCTGACAATGATAGTCATACAATTTTTTGAGTAAAGTCACCATTTTTTTATTTCTCATAATCCGTGCAGTTGGATTAATCTCATATTGGGGAGTCGATTGCAACTCTTTTAATTTATCTAAAATCGCGCCTGTAATCCCAAAACGAGATTGGTATTCATCTTTATCCAGTCGTTCAAGGCCAATTCTTTCTAAAAATATATGAAGCGTTTCATTTCTGCCTCGTAAAAAGGAGTATAAGGAACGATATAGTCCCTCCTCAGATGGCAAATAAACAAATCCTTCAAAAGATTGCTCCTTTACCAGTCTCTCATAACGTAACATACGCTTTTCATGCTCGGAAGCAAAATCACGCTGTCTCCATTGAAACCCAAGCATTTCAGCGTATTCTTGCCCACTCATGCCTAACACCTTGGCACGCCACGCCAAGCCTGATTGAACACCCGACTGGTGAGGCACACGAAGTACACCGTCGCTTTCTACGTAGGGTAAAAGTCTATCGAACCAGTCTTCATCTGTTAATACTCTTCCATCAATTGTGGGATGGATACCAAGGTTTCTTAAATACTCTCCATAATCAAGTCCACGGGCGCTACAGTATTGTTTTATATTTAGACTGCTTTTACCTGATTTTTCCCGGAAAACCATCTGGCCTCCGACATTCACTTTTTCAAAAGTATGGCTATGTACATAATTCACTTCACTGAAACGATCCCGATTTTTGGAAGCAAGCAATTGTAGCGTTTCTAAATCAAAATCAAAATGAATCCTGATAGAGTCGGTATTTCGAAGTATAAATACAGGGCCTATTTGTGCCGCAGTCAATATAGCAATGCTATTATCGTCATATTCAAAGACAAAAAGTTCTTCATCAACCATACTCTTCACAATGATACGCTCTTCATCCGTAAATAAAGATACCCTCCAGTCTCTTCCTCCCTGGGTCGCTTCATTTAGACGCTGGGAAACTCGTTGCCGAGAAATACCTAAGAGCTGGGCGATTACAGTTTGGTTTATATCCTCATAATGTCCAATTAAATAATGCATCGAACGAAAATCAAATTCCCCCAACACGTTATAGCTTGTAGTCTTACCTATGTATTCAAAACCAAGAGATCGAATATACTCTCCTATACTAACCTCCGGATACTTTTCCTTGAGATATCCATATATAACACTGTAAAAAGGCCTATCCTTCAAGCTTAACGCTTGTACGATTTTATTAGGATACAAATATGTGAGTCGATCCCTTATGATTTGTGAATCACGATCCATAGTTTCCTCCAATTAAACAAAAAATATATTTTTGTTTTCTGCATATCACCGAACTAAACAGCACAGCCTGGACCCTGTACGGGGTAATTAGACCAACTGAAGGTGCAGATGTTCCTTTAAAATAATTTCACCTCTGAGGTTTCAGCAGTTATCCA
Organism: Paenibacillus sp. FSL R7-269; assembly: GCF_000517865.1. Classification (NCBI taxonomy): domain Bacteria; kingdom Bacillati; phylum Bacillota; class Bacilli; order Caryophanales; family Paenibacillaceae; genus Paenibacillus; species Paenibacillus sp. FSL R7-269. The sequence continues at coordinate 958 of NZ_ASPS01000025.1, read as the reverse complement.
GAATTAAGTTCCCCCCCACTTTAATATGCCAACGTAAGATCCTGAAGAAATCAAATAACTCTGTGATATCTTGAGGGGCTCCTTCTCTATTGAGTAGATATCCGGTTTCAAAGTTAATAGCACCGAACAATTTATCTCCTTCATGTTTTTCGTACCTCGCCGCTCAAGGCTGTTACCATGAGGAACTAATGTATTGCAAGGCTTAATACGAGCGAATTATCGATTCAGCTTCAAAGAGCCAATATTTGACGTCGTCCATCTGTACTACTTTCGGCGAAGGAGTATTTTTGGCAGAAGAGCTTTGTGTCCTTCGATCGTATTAGCAAGGGAGTAACTGGCACCAGTCTCAACAAGGCACTATTTTCGCGTACGCTCTTCATTAAATCAAACTCCTGTTTGATAAACTCGGCACTAGCGAAAAAACTAAGGTAGCATGTATCAAAACAGACAACGGCAAGTTTTTACTGCTCTAGCATGGAGTCTAACGGACGACGCGGTCCCTTTATGAGTTAAGTGGGTGGTCCAGAAAATATCCTTAGTGGGACTCAAGCTTTATAAGCCTGCCAATACCGGTTGATGGTATGGCATTCACAGCATCACTTTATCGAAGCGATAGATTTCTTGGAAATGCATCAGCTATTGTATACGAAGGTTACTACTAATGTTTGAATAAGAAGCGACAACTCCGTCTTTGAACGTAATAGATGAGAAATCATAACTCCAACTACTACCATTAACTGAAGTTGGTGTCCCCATGGCTTTGATAACATCGCTTTTTGTTGAACCGATCGAGAAACTTTTATTAGCCTCTTGGTTTCCTAACCAAACTTTTAAATTATCACTAATATCACTATAGCCCTCTACCTTACCTTCTCTATTGAAATCGACACTTGAGAAATCATAACTCCAATTACTACCGTTAACTGAAGTTGGTGTCCCCATGGCTTTGATGACATCA
>NZ_ASPS01000024.1:0-20537 GCF_000517865.1 Paenibacillus sp. FSL R7-269 | reverse complement strand
ACAGTGAGCCTAGGAGGCTTTTCTTTCGATTCCATTCGCATCACCCTATTATTATTTATTTCTATTTTAGCATATATTTTATATCATAGTAACATATAATAAGTGTTATTTTAAAAAATATAGCGTAACGTTTCGTTATGTAATATAATAAAGCCAAAGAAGGGAGGTATTTACTTATGGATCTCCAGGCTGTTGTTCAGCTAATCGGAAACGTAGGATTTCCCATTGCTCTTTCTCTGATTCTTCTCCAGACGATACTCATCAAATTCACCAAACAAATGGATGGATTAGAGAAACGCTTGGCTCAGCTTGATAAGACGATGAATCTGATGGTTAAGACGTATCATCAAAGTACATCAAAATCAGCTATTCGCCAGGATAAAAAAGAAGACGGTTGAGATTAGGTTATCTGTATCTTATGAGCATATAAACTCCATTCAATTGAACGGAGTTTATACTGCGTTATGTACCCCGTTATTAGCCAGATACCAAAGAAGGTTTATCCAACAATTCGGGAAACCTGCTGATTTAGTTCGCTGGATCTGTGAAGAGTTTCAAAAAAGAAACTTATATGAGAAGATTATGCAACTTTTGAAAGAGCAGTTCAGTCTATTATTATGAGGTGACAAATCAACAAGGAGGATAATTAAATGGACTACAAAGGGAAAGTCGTGGTTATCGGCCTGCTATTTGGGGCTTTATTAGCAGGATGCAGTCAGAATGAAAATTCATCTTCAAATAATACAACCACTCTTGGAACAGAACAAAATCAGGATGTAAATTCCACCAATAATGAAGGTGAAGGAATGGCAGAAGCAGAGCCACTATCTTATACAGCAGAGCAAAAAAATGAAATTAGTGAAGCTGCTAAGAAAGCTGGATTAGATAAAGTCTACATCCCTACAGTAGGATTAGGTGTCGATGATTATCTGGATCGTGTTGAAGCTAAAGACAATCAAGTCCGTATTGTATTTATTCGAGGTTCAATCACTCAATCCAAAGAAGAACTTAAACCAACTAAAGAGATTGCTTCGACTAAAAAAGTTGAGCTTTCTAAAAATGTATCTGGGGAATGGATTACTCAAGAGAATGGAGCAACGTATTTATACTTTGAAATGGACAGACTGCATTTCAGTATGGAGTCAGCTAAAGACATTTCTCAGGCTGATTATGAAAGAGCGGCTGCTTCGCTTGAACCATTAGAGTAAGTTTTCTAACTATCTCCTCACTATGAAGAGATAGTTTTTTTATCTTAATATATTGCGTAACGTTACGTTATATGATATTGTAACAACTAAGCAAAACCAATTGACCTTTGGAATGTGTGGGGTACACATCCACAAGGCCATACCCCGTTCAGGTTTTTGCTATACCAAATAGACGGAGGTAATTTATTATGGCAGCAGGTGTGGATACATTAAATGTAGTAAGTTCATCAGTGGCGAATTGCTTGGTTAGCAACGGTCAAACTTTTGTAGGTCGCTACTATCGACCGGCGGCTTCTAGTTATTACAGCAGTCGTTTGCAAAATGCTGAAGCACGTACCATTTCCAATGCGGGTCTTTATATCATTTCCATTTTTCAGTACAATTCGAGATCAGCGTCTTACTTTACCAGTAGCCAAGCTCATGCAGACGGTGCTACTGCTGTAAACCAAGCAGTGGCTGCCGGTCAGCCCTCTGGCACGGCCATTTATTTTACTGTGGACTACGACGCAAGCGCAAGTGATCTGAGTAATTCTATTATTCCTTACTTGAACATTGTAAAGACCTATACGGACAGCTACGGCTATCAACTAGGAATTTACGGGGGATATAGAACAACGACAACAGTCGGAGCATCTATTCCGGGCATTTATCGTTGGCAGACTGTTGCTTGGAGCAATGGCCAGAATGATTCCAATCGACGCCTTTATCAGTATGTAATCGATACTCCCGTTTGCGGTGGGAATTTTGATAAAAACGAGAGCAACGGGAATGCTGGAGGATGGCGATTGTAGTAGACGATCAACGAAGAAGAACAACCGCTTGCGGTTGTTCTTCTTTGATATGGTGCGCTACTATAAAATCACTCTACCCGGCTTATAGAAAGCTTTTAGGATAGCCTCATAACGTGTCGGGTATAAAAGAAGCCGCCTTTCTGAGAGGCCACTGAAAAACTTGTGGTTTTTTTAAAAGTGTAACGTGCTCGAAAAAAAAGATGACCCCTCTCCCAATATCTGGGTATAGGGTCGTCTTTTCGGTATCTAGTCCGGTCTTTGGGTATGTTTCTTACTTCCTTAATTTCAATATCCGTTTCACATTCACGGTAGAAATAGCCATAGCCCCTTGTAATTCCATGTTAACTAGACCCGAGGACGAAGCTACATCATACCCGTGCCGGTGTTTCAATTCGCTGTTCTTCGCTTCAATTTTGTAGCGTTCTTTGGCCTTCTCTTTGAAATACTCGCTCTTTTGGAACGCCATTTGATCCGTGTGCTCGCTAGATTTAATACTTACCGAATACGTCTTGCTTTTAGCTCATTCGGTATAGCCCCCCTCTTTAAATGGACATCTCTTGCACTCTTCGACGTTGAAGTAATACGTATCGCTTTGGTTTTTACCGCGACCTTTTTTGCCTTACCGCGCTTTCCGAATCGCCATGTGGCCGGCTTTACATACATGCCTGCGTCTTTGTTAAACTGAAATTCGTCTTCTTTCTTACGGCTTCCTTGCGCAATTTGTGGATTCAGCTTCGCCACAAGTTCAAATTCGTTTGTTTTTGCATAGGCGATATTATCTTTTTCCGAATAGGCCGTGTCTCCAATAACGGTGCTAACATCCATGCCAGCTGCCTTGCTTTTTCCAATCAGGTTCTGTAGTTGCTTGCCGTCATTTTTTTCACCCGTTGTGACAATCGCCGCCGTAATGATTCGTTCTTCGATCATGGCAATATGCGTTTTGTAACCAAAAAATGAGGAATCCGCACTTTTATGCCCGACCTCTGCCTCTTGATCTCCCGAGATCCGAAGCTGTTCAAGATCATCTGAGTCCGTTTTTTTAAGCAGATTCAGTGGTTCTTTGATCTTAGGCAGCGCATAGACACCGCCTTTTGCTTCCACAACCGCGATGAGTTTCTCGCAGTAGGCGATTTCGTCCTCCAGTACATCGCTGGTATTTTTCGTCGGAAATTTGGCCTTGAGAGATTCATCCACTTTGTAATTGGCCTTCCGTAGTTTGCGAGAACGGTCTTGCAGGATTTCCCTCGGGGACTTCTGGTTGTAACGTGCTTTCGTATGTGTCGCATCGACGATGATTGCTTTGCATTGGATGACACCCTTCTCGATTGCGATTTCAACCGTCTTGTTAATCAGCATGTCGAGTAGATTGAGATCCTTTAATCGCAGTTTTCGGAACTTCGTTAACGAACTGGATTCAATCACGGAATCCTCTGGCGCCATGTCCAGGAAGTACTTGAACGACATGTCGTATTTGGACCGCTCCACAATATCAGCGTCAGATAACTCAAAAATGGCTTTGAGCAACAAGTACTTGAACATCCGAATCGGGTCGATTGCGTTTCTTCCGTTATCCAGGCAGTAGTTCTGTTTAAGCTTCTCATACACAAAGGAAAAGTCAACGAGCTCATTGATTTGCCGCAGCATATTGTCTTTAGGAACGACCAAGGTATAGAGTTCAATATATGGACTGACCACCAGTGTTTGCTGTAGTTGGATCAATGGGCTCACCTTTTCTCTTGAGATACTTTCATTATATAAGAAAAGGGTACAACCTCTCCTCATTTGTCTGAAGTGGCCGTACCTTTCCAACTCTATAGGGACTTTTTCAGTGGCCTCCCCGAAGGAAGGCTGCTATTTTGACGTCCCGGAAGGGATACAGCCCATTCGGGCTGATTGCGAAGTAATCCTATCGAAGCTTATGCTCCAACGTCCCCTCGCTGATGCGACTGGGTTCTCATCCACCGAACGCCAAAACAGCCTTCCCGAAGGAAGGCTGCTGTTGTGACGTCCCGGAAGGGATACAGCCCTTTCGGGCTGATTGCGAAGTAATCCTATCGAAGCTTATGCTCCAACGTCCCCTCGCTGACGCGACTCGGTTCTCATCCCCCGAACGCCAAAACAGCCTTCCCGAAGGAAGGCTGCTGTTGTGACGTCCCGGAAGGGATTCGAACCCCCGACCGTGCGCTTAGAAGGCGCATGCTCTATCCAACTGAGCTACCGGGACATGTAGGATAACATTGTATCATTTGAAGCTTTTGAAGAGATATGTATTAACGCAACGTTATTTATTATACCTGATTCACCAGAATTAGCAAGACCAAACTCTTCCAGTTAAGAAGCTTCCCGTGATCTCATACGGAAAGCTCCTGCTCTATAGTCAAGCCTGGACATGACCTGCGGAAGCTGTGGGCTCAGGGAACCTGCCGGAAATGCTCGCCCAGCTGCCGCTTCAGATCGCCGAAGATCAATAGCTCGCGCTGGAATTTGGAACGTTCATCCTCCGGGGTCATCACCGTGCTGCCGGTGAAGCCGCTGACCGTAACGTCCTGGAAGGCATCATGCAGATTATTGTCGAACCAGTCGGTGGCCGTATCCGCATCATTCGTCAGAATCCGGACAATTTCAAAGCCCTCCTCGCGCTGATCCTCAACAATATACACCAGCAGCGCGGAATCGCCCACAGCTCCGGGCAATACGCCAACCTCTGCGCAAGGCGCACCGTCGTAATCAGTCATTCTGCGGATTTTGGCGTCTTTAATGTAATACACTTGTCATCATCCCTCCTGGCAAATTTCCCTCTCCCCTAGTGTTCGGATAAGGACATACATTTTATCCCTTCAATCGGCATATATCTGTATTACTTGGCAAAAAAGAAAGGACAGACAACAATCGCACAAAAGAGAGGATGAATCAGACATGTGCGGAATAACCGGATTTGTCCAGTGGCGCGGTGATCTTACAGGGCACTCGCAACTGCTCGTCAGAATGACCGAAACGTTAGCCAACCGCGGACCGGATGCAGCCGGAACCTGGATTTCAGGGCCCATTGCCTTCGGACACCGCCGACTCAGCGTCATCGATCCCGAGAACGGTGCACAGCCGATGATTGCCCGCCATGAGGATAAGTTGTACGCAATAGTATATAACGGCGAGCTATATAATGCCCCTGAGCTCAAAAAAGAGCTGAAGCAGCGCGGGCATCATTTTCTCACGGAATGCGATACCGAGGTTCTGCTGCATGCCTACATCGAATGGGGGCCGGATTGCACGGAGAAGCTCAATGGTATCTTCGCCTTTGCCGTCTGGGACAGCTTGCGCGATCAGGTATTCCTGGCCCGCGACCGTCTGGGCGTGAAGCCGCTGTTCTACAGCCAAGTCGATGACGTCTTCGTCTTCGGGTCCGAGCCCAAGGCGCTGCTGCAGCACCCCCTCGTCCAGCCGAAGGTCGGGCCGGAGGGTCTGGCCGAGATTTTCATTATCGGTCCGGCACGGACTCCGGGACAAGGGGTATATAAAGATATATTCGAGCTGCGCCCCGGTCATGCCATGATTTACAGCCGCAGCGGAATCCGCAGCTATGCCTACTGGAAGCTGGAGAGTGTCCAGCATACCGATAACGTGGATGAGACGGCAGCACGGGTGCGTGAATTGCTTCAGGATACGCTGGAGCGCCAGCTGGTCTCCGATGTCCCGGTATGCTCGCTGCTCTCCGGCGGACTCGATTCCAGCGCCCTGACCGCGCTTGCCGTAGATTATTACAAGCGGACCGGCCAGGGCCGGGTCGATACCTTCTCGGTCGATTATGTAGACAACGATAAGCATTTCAAAAGCCATACCTTCCAGCCCGGAGCCGATGGTCCCTGGATTCAGCGGATGGTCGACGAGCTGGATACGAACCATCACTTTATCGCTTTTGACACACCGGAGCTGGTGGCCGCACTTGATAATGCCTTATACTCCCGCGATTTGCCGGGGATGACCGACGTGGATTCCTCACTCTATTTGTTCTGCCAGGAGATCAAAAAGAAGGCCACCGTAGCCATCTCAGGCGAAGCAGCAGACGAAATCTTCGGCGGCTATCCCTGGTTCCACCGCGAGGAGATGTTATCTTCAGGTACCTTCCCCTGGTCAGTGGCCCCCCATATGCGTGCTGGATTATTATCGCCGGAAATCCATGAGTGGATACGTCCGCTGGAATATTTAGGTGACCGTTACAGCGATGCGGTGGCTGAGGTACCGAAGCTTGAAGGTGAGACCGGCAAACAGGCACAGATGCGTGTCATGTCCTATCTCAACATTACCCGCTTCATGCCTACCCTGCTGGACCGCAAGGACCGGATGAGCATGGGCGTGGGACTCGAGGTACGCGTTCCTTATTGTGACCACCGGCTGGTGCAATATGTTTTTAACATTCCATGGGAGATTAAGATGGTAGGCAACCGGGAGAAAGGCATCCTGCGCAAGGCGCTGGAGGGTGTACTGCCGGACGATGTGCTCTACCGCAAAAAAAGCCCTTACCCCAAAACGCATAACCCTGCTTATCTGAACAAGGTGCGCTCACAGGTGCTGAGAATTCTGGACGATCCCTCCTCCCCCATCCTCCCGCTCGTTGATCCGGCCAAAATCAGAGAAATCGCCGCATCGCCAGAGTCCTCGACCAATCTGCCGTGGTTCGGCCAGCTGATGTCCGGCCCGCAATTATTCGCTTATCTGGCCCAGGTCAACCTGTGGCTGAAGACATACAATGTGTCGATCGGCTGAGTTCAAATCAAGTGGAAACGGCTTTGCCGTCCTTTTAAAGGACGGTACCGTTTCAGCGAGAAATAGAAGGATAATTTATAGAGTGAAACTTATAAATTCTAGAGTAAAGGGCTGGTGCAACCCAGCCCCTCCTCATCAAACCGTACGTGAGGTTTTCCCTCATACGGCTTTCCGATGTTTGTCATTCATCGGCATGCAGATTACAATAGCGTTTTTAGTCCATATTGGATGGTCAAATATCTAACTTCTGACCGGGATCTCATCCATCTTCCTCGTTGTCTCTTCTTCGCATACCACCGGGTAAATCGTTGCAGAATATACCAATCCAGTTTTGCTAACCTCTTTTGGCTGTACTTTGTGTAATAGTAGTTTCTCCATCCTTGAATCTTGGGATTGAGCCATTCCACGTGTTCCGCAAACGATTTCGAACGCATGCTGGGCGGTGCTAATCTTTCTTTAACCACGCCTCGAATTCGTTCCTCCGCCTTCTTCGTTAGCCACTGCTGCGTGGTGTAATACACCTTGCCTTGGGATGTTTCTGCCTTCTTTTTCCGGTGGTGCATTCCTAAGAAGTCGAATCCTTCGTCTCCTGTCCATAAGCCGACAATACGGGTTTTGGTTGGGTGTAGCGTCAGCTCCAGACGTTCCATGATTCTGCGTATGAGTTCATACGCATGTCCGGCGTCCTTTTTAGTTTTACAGACCACCACAAGATCGTCTGCATACCTCGTGAGTTCACCTACTCCTTTCCCGTGTTTTTCCCACAGTCGGTCAAAATAGTTCAGATAGATGTTCGCCAAAAGTGGTGAGATCACTCCACCTTGTGGTGTGCCTAAATCGGAACGTCTTACGTTTCCTTCTTCCATGACTCCCGCCTGAAGCCACTTCCGGATTAACTTCAGGATTCGTCTGTCATTGATACGCATTTGTACCAATTTCATCAGTTTCTCCTGGTTAATATTGTCGAAGTAACCTTGGATGTCGACGTCGACTACCCAATTTCCTTTGCGGTTGCAGGCTTTCCGGATTCGATCCAGTGCTCCTTTCGCACTTCGCTTCGGGCGAAATCCGAAGGATACTTCTTCGAAATCCGCTTCGAAGATCGGTTCAATGACGAGTTTGGTTGCCATCTGCACCACTCGGTCGCGCACGCTGGGTATGCCCAGCGGTCTTGGTTTCCCGTCTTTCTTTGGGATATAGTGCCGCCGTACGGGCTGTGGGTGGTAGTTACCATCCTTTAATGCTCGCTCGCAGTCTTTGAGAAATTGCACTTCTCCTTGTTTCTCAATATCCGCGAGCGTCACCGTATCTACTCCGGCAGCCCCCTTGTTCGCTTTCACCCGTTTCCAGGCTTCACTCAGCACATCCCAGCGGTAGACTTTGTCGTACAGTGCATGGAATTTACGCTTGTTGTTCTCCTTGGCCGCATGACCTAGCTTTTCTTGGAGTTCTTGAACTTTTTCCTTAGGTGTCGTTAGCCTACTGGCATTCACTCACTCGTACCTCCTCCAAAAGCATAAACAAAGCAGGGCTCCTTCTCTCCCTAAGGTTATGTTGTCCTTAGGTTCCTCGGTACTATGAGCCCCTCGGACTCCCTTCCCACAGACGGTTCATTTCATCTTTTGGACTTATAGAGCGTCTTTTTACGGGTTTCTAAAAAAAAAAATCCTCCCGTGTGGGGGAGGGTCTCCCCAGTTCACTATGTCTTCTTTCCTTCCATGCCGATCCCCATACGCCGGAGGATTCTTCACTGCCGTTCCAAGTTCTCTGCAGCTTCCATGGTCTTCACCCATATAAGCGAGGTTCGACTTCCTCTCTTCCCCCTTGCGGGGCCTTTATGACGACGCGGCAGGATTCACTTCATGTTACGGCCTGGCGGGTTGCTCGCCCTGTCTCTGACCGGACTTTTGTCGATGCGCTTCTACGCACGGATTTCGCCGTACGCAGGCATCCTAGCTACACGGGGGCTTGGCCCCTCCCGTGACCGGACTTTCACCGGTTAGAAGATACGCGCTTTCTGGGCACGCCTTATATTTTGAAAAAGGTGCCCGCCCAGAATGTACAGCACACATTCTGGAGGGCACCTCTTGTATAGCAATATCTTCATCAATCTATCTGAACCCTAGAAATTAAAATTATCCGGGTCCGGGCCGAAGCGGTGGTTCTGATTCAGCTCCTCTATGGCCTTAACATCCTCATCGCTGAGTGTGAAGTCGAAGAATCCGGCGTTCTCGATAATCCGCTCCTGATGGACCGACTTCGGAATGGTGATGACACCCTGCTGCAGATCCCAGCGCAGAACAATCTGTGCTGCCGTCTTGCCGTAACGCTCTGCCAGTTCCTTCAGCAGCGGCAGGTCCAGATTCCCCTGCATGAGCGGACTCCAGGCTTCCAGCTGGATATCATGCTTCCGTGCATACTTCAGCAATTCACGCTGGGTCAGCAGCGGATGGAATTCCACCTGGTCCACCACCGGGACCACTCCGCTGTCCTCGATGATGTCCTCCAGATGATGCGTCTGGAAGTTGCTCACCCCGATGGACTTAACCAGCCCTTCCTTTTGCAGATGAATCAGCGCTTTCCAGGTTTCTTTATATTTGCCGGCTACCGGCCAGTGGATCAAATACAAATCTACCTGCTCCAGGCCCAGCTTCTTGCGGCTGACTTCAAAAGCCTTCAGTGTCGATTCATACCCCTGATCCGGGTTGTGGACCTTGGTGGTAATAAACAGCTCTTCCCGGGGGACTCCGCATTCACGGATCGCCTGCCCCACACCCTCTTCATTGTTATAGCCGGCAGCCGTATCAATACTGCGATACCCCGTCTCCACCGCAGACTTCACCGCGCGGATAACCTCTTCGCCATCCTTGGTCTGCCATACGCCAAGACCCAGCCACGGCATGGTCACTCCATCGTTCAGGGTAGGCCCGCCTGTAAATGGTGCGTTCTTTTCACTCATATCGATACCCTCCAAGCCTAATTTGAATTCAACAAGCTTCCTTAACCGTATTACCGCTCTCATAATCATCCGATTGTGAAATCCGTTCACCGTTACAGCGAATAGGTTGCCAAATCGTGAAGATTGTATGCCTCTTATGTACGAAAATGGAGTACAGCCCCTTCCCGGCCGCACTCCATTACATAACCCACTTATTTCTTGTCAATCAGCTTGAAATCGTCAAAATGGAACTCTGGAGACACGATGCAGGAGACGAGTGACGGTTCTTCGCCTAGCGGACGTGCGGCCTGCCATACACCGGGAGGAATCACTACCTGCGGCTGCTGGCCCGCAGCGATATCCAGACCCAGAATAACCTCCGTTACGTTCTCCGGCTCTGCGCCGTTGCCTCCCAGACTAAGCACGATCGGGCTGCCGGAATGATACAGCCAGATTTCGGAGGACAGCACAGTATGAAAGTCCGAAGTCTCGTCAGCATGAAGCAGGAAATAAATCGATGAAGCTGACGCGCGCGGGCCCGAATAAGCCTCGCCCAGCGTGTCCTGAGGAATCTCAAAGGGAGAATTCCACAGTCTCTTGTACCATCCGCCTTCCACGTGGGGCTGTAGCCCCAAGGTTTCTACGAGCGGGGAAATTTCTTTTTGCGTCATGGGTTCTTCTCCTTCAAGTCTTGCACAGCGGCAAAACAGTCTTCATAAGCAAAGGCTTAAGAGGTACAAGAGTACCTGCTAAGCCTCGGCCTGATTGTGTTATTAACTGTAACGGATACGGCAGCAATTGTAAATTGTCTTACGCTTATTTGCCTTCTTTGCTAGCCTTGAATACTTCTGCAATCGCTCCCAGGCTGCCCAGCGTCTCCACCGCACTAGTCGGCAGGAATATTTTGTTCGCAGGTCCCTTGGAGATGTCAGTCAAAGCTTCAAAAGACTGATAAGCCAGCACTCTTTCATCCAGTCCAGCGCTGGCAATCATGGCAATCCGGGCCTTCTCGGCCATCGCCACAGCTTCGATCGCCTTGGCCTGGCCGAGGGCTTCCAGCTCCTGTGCCTGACCGAGACCTTCCGCCTGACGGATGCGGGCTTCCTTATCCCCTTCCGCCTTCAGGATCTTACTCTGCTTATCCCCTTCGGCACGAAGGATCATATCCTGCTTGGCGGCTTCCGCCTCCAGGACAATCGCACGCTTGCTACGTTCGGCCTTCATCTGTTTGTCCATGGCTTCCTGGATATCAAGCGGCGGCTTGATGTCAATAACTTCGACACGCTCAATGCGCACGCCCCACTTCTCTGTCGCTTCATCCAGCGCGAGACGGATGTCGGAGGAGATTTTTTCACGGCCGGACAAGGTTTCATCCAGCTCCAGCTTACCGATAATCTGACGCATGGTGGCTGTGGAGATATTCCGTACCCCATACACATAATCGGAGATACCGTACGTTGCTTCTTCCGGACCCACTACCTGATAGAAGATAATCGTATCGATCTGCACCTGTACGTTATCCTTCGTGATTACCGTCTGCGGCGGTACATTCGCCTGTTGAATCCGCAGATCATGATAGACCCGCACTTGATCAATGACCGGAATCAGAATATTCAGACCTGGTGTGAGCAGGCGGTGGAATTTACCCAGACGCTCTACCACTCCAACTCTTTGCTGCGGGACAATCTTGATCGTCATTGCGATAAATACTACGACAACAACAATAATAATTCCGATAATTATCAATTCCATTAGTACATATCCCCCCATCGTTCTACTTCAATAATGGTCGTGCTTCTTCTTACTACAATTACCTGCTGGCCTTTGCCCAATGCCACTGTAGAGGTTGCACTCCATGTATCGCCGCCAATCTTGACCTGCCCATAACGGCCAGGCTCAATCGGTTCAACGACCAGACCTTGCCTGCCGATAATCTCGGTACCCGTATCCTTGAAGCCCCGCGCATTGCGCAGCCGCTCAGACAATGGTTTGGTGAAGAACGTCAGGGCCAGGGCTAACAGTGAACCCGCTACGACCTGCAGCAGCCATGCATCCGGCAGCACAAGCGCAACCAGTCCGGCAGCCAAGGCTCCCAGGCTAAGCCATAACAAATAGAATGTAAACGTAAACATCTCTACAACAAACAAGACGCCAGCGGCAATCAACCATAATACCCACATACTCATTGGTGAACCCACCACCTTCCGCTATATACTACTATAACGAAATAATCGGCATCACGTTTCACAAAATTTTTGGAGGCCGGGACAGCCGCCTGTCTGTTCATTATATTTCAGCCTGTGGAAGCTTATGAACCTTAAGCAGGATACAGGACGGCTAAATTGTATTTAAACATAAATATATCCAATCGAAGCTTAAAAAACTCACTAAACATAATTCCGTACCCGGAAATCCTGCTTCCAAAACCTCCAAGGCACGGAATCAGCTATAAATATGGTGCAAACCACCATGCTGGGACGGGAATCTGAGATTCTGCGGGGAGTGAAGCGGTGAGGGGCTTGACGGGTGGGTGAATAGTTTCGGCGGAATGATTACATTGAACAATTACACTGGACAATAATACCGGATTGTTGCGACAACTTGAAGTTACTTATCTGTTCGGTTTCGAGCGCGGCGGATGAAGCAGGTGGATATTGTACACCTAATTAAGGTTCATTATGAAACATATAGAAGATAATTGGAAAAACAACACTAAATCGGTCCGTTTTCTCGTGAATCGAGAGATTTCGGCGGCTTAACTGTACTTTTTCCAACTGCTTCCTTCAAGGACTACGTTTCAGCGAAATTAAATGCCTTTTTTCCAACTGTGTCCGCTCACTATTCATAATAACAAGCAGACTAAACAAACAGGACCGCTTGTAGCAACGTATCATTCTAAAAAACGGCGCCAGCTTAAAGCCGGCACCGTTCCTTCTTCTATGCTTAGGCATAATCATGCGCTATTGTCAGCCTCTTCCTGTATTCCTCCTGCCGGGCTGCTGTCCGCTCGCCTTAGTTCAGCTTCCAGAGCGCAGGAGTGACATTCGGCTCCCAGCCGGCAAGGGCGGTATGCGCCTGCAGGCAGGTGTAGGATTGCCCGTTGTAAGTTACGATACTGCCAACACTATAAGCGGTACCCGCTTTCCAGGCAGCAGCGCCTGGTGTAGCCGAAGGGACTGGCGTAACTACAGGAGTAGACGTTGGCGCTATTGTCGGCGTAGCCGAAGGGCTTCCTGTCGGGAGTGGCGTAACTGTTGGCTGCGGAGTAGCGTTACCGCAGGTACCGGTCACCCGCCACACCCCGAAAGCACCGCTGAGATCCGGCCGGTCTCCCTGCGTCCACCACTGGGCCTGATAGATCAGCCCGCCATAGGAAACTTGCTGGCCCTGTGTATACACAGCAGTGGAACTCCAGGCTGCCGTAGAGCATTGCCCCGGCGTGGCCGTCGGTGCCACTGTCGCAGTCGGCGTAGCTGATGGCTTCACCGTCGCGGTCGGTGCGACTGTAGCGGTCGGGACCGGCGTAGCCGTTGGGGTCACCACCCCGCCACTCAGCTCTGCACTGAGCTTGGTCTGCAGCGTCTTGTTGCGGTCGCCGCTGGTCTCCCAGAACATCGCTCCGGCCAGACCCTTGGATTTCAGGTAGGTCGCTTTGTACCCGATGGATTCGGCATCATCATAGCTGATGAAGGTCTGGTTGGACGGGTTGTAGAGATAAGGAACCTTGGAGGTGTTGTTCCAGTAACGGGTATAACCGTTCTTGTTAATGTAGTTCGCTTCCAAATCATTGAAATCGTAGTTGCCCTTCTCCCAGGTTCCGGTGGAGGATATCCCGGCAGATACCTGATATTGCCCGTTCCCCGCAGCAGGGGCACCTCCCCAGCCCCTGCCGTAGAACGGCATGCCGAGCACCAGCTTATTAGCCGGTACGCCTGCACTCAGATAGCTGGTCACCGCCTTGTCGATGTTATAATTCGCCGGCTCGGTCAACCCTGAAGATGCGGCTGCCGGGTCATAATACAGCGGCGCATTATGGCCCGTAGTGGGGTTCCAACTGCCGTTAAAGTCGTAGGTCATAATGTTGATCCAGTCGACCACAGCGGCGATTCCGCTGAGATTGTTATTCTGGATGTAAGTGGGGCCTGCACCGGAGGCAATGGTCAGCAGATACGTTTTGCCGTCAGCAGCTCCGGCGGCATTCAGCTTCTCCCGGATCTTTTGGAGCAGCAGGATGTAGTTCTGCTTATCCTCAGGACGGTAGCTATTGCCCGCAAGTCCGCCGCTAACCGGGTATTCCCAGTCCAGATCGACACCGTCCATCTTGTATTTGCGGATGAAATCCACGGAGGAATTGGCGAACACCTCACGGGTTGCCGCCGTGGCAGCCACATCCGAGAAGCGGTTGGACCAGGTCCAGCCCCCGACGGAGATCATCGTCTTCAGGCTCGGATTCTTCTCCTTCAGCTTCCAGAGCTGCTTCAGATTCCCCTTGATCGGGTCATCCCATTTGTCATCGCCGAAGCTTTTCTGGGCATCGATCCAGGGATCACCCAGCACTACGGTGCCATTGGGCACGCTGATCGCCTGCCCCTGCTCGTTCTGGCAGGACCAGGTGACCGGATTCGGCCCGGTCGGGTCAGGATTGCCGTGTATTCCGTTCCAGCAGATGTCGGCAAAGGCATAGTTGATGACATTCATTTTGCCAGGATCGATATCCGTTACATTATAAGCCCGCCCGTAGGCGGCCCATGAAGCATAGTAGCCGACAATCTTGTAGTCACCGGCTGCCTGAACAGTTCTGCTATTTGCACCAAAAGCCGAAAAAAGAGTAAGGAAAAGAACTGCCGCCAAGCCAAGCACAAAGGATTTTCTTTTGATAAAGGCCATTTCGTGATTACCTCCCCGGTTCAATGCATAACCTGTAAGCCTGCTTCATGGACATACATGCGCCTCTGCCATCAAGGATATTAAGTGACCGTTCTTCCCTTGCCGCGAATGAGAATGAGAAAGCTCAGCGTTCACCTCCCGGACCCGATTGGCCTTGACCTTCACCCTGTGAAACTATTAAATTCCTGGCAGTCTGACTGGTAGAATAGTTATACAGCTCAAAAAAAGCGCAGTTCATCAGCATACGGATCACTCGCTCCGCTGAGGCCTACGTTGTTGTCTGGTACAGGGCAGGGTGGGTAGTTTGCGGCGATTTTGCGGGAGGATGCAGGATCTGCGAAGGGGTGAAGTCAACTCTTATTCTCATACAAAGCCGGAGGATATGCTAGGGATAAATTTCCATAATCAGGGGGGATTATTATCTAAAAAAAGAAGCAGCCCTAAGCATATTCTGCTTACGGGCTGCTTCTACAGTATCCAAATCTTCTATTGACCGCCGCTCTGCGCGGCAGCAAGCTTCTCGGTCAGACGCCGCAGCGCCGTCCCGCGGTGGCTGATCGCCTGCTTCTCCGCAAGCGTCAGCTCAGCCATCGTCTTCTCGTATTCCGGAAGATAGAACAGCGGGTCATAGCCGAAACCGCCGCCGCCCGCAGGCTCCGAGGTAATCCAGCCTTCGACCGTACCCTCAGCCGTCCATTCCCGGCCGTCCGCCGGATCATAGAGCGACAGGGCACAGACAAACCGGGCGGGACTCAGCAGCGGCTGTCCGGTATCCTCCCCCTGCTTCAGCCGCTCCAGCTCGCTCATCAGCTTCAGATTATTCGCCTCATCATCCGCTGCTTCACCAGCATAGCGGGCCGAATACACGCCGGGGCTTCCGTCCAGCGCCTCTACGCAGAGCCCGGAATCGTCTGCCAGCACCGGCAGTCCAAGGGCATTCCCTACTGCGCGTGATTTCTTGAAGGCATTCTCGGCAAAAGTGGCCCCGTCCTCGACTACATCCGGCAGATCCGGGTAGTCATACATGCTTTTGACCGTGAGTCCCAGGGGAGCAAAGGCATGCTGGAACTCCCGCACCTTGCCTTTGTTCTTCGTTGCGACAATCAGAATTCCGCTGCCGGATTTCATCCTACACCTCTTGGCCGGTCTGGCCGGCAGGGATTTTGAGCGCGATGGCGCCAAGGACTTCTTTTTGCACAGCGATCAGCTCGTAGATCCCCTTCTCTCCAAGACCCAGCAGCTGGTCAAGCTCCTGTCGGGTAAATGGCCGCTCTTCGCCTGTGCCCTGAACCTCAACGAAAGCACCGCCGCCCGTCATAACCACGTTCATATCCACCTTCGCCTTGGAATCCTCTTCATAATTCAGATCGAGCAGTGTCTTGTCGCCGACAACCCCCACACTGATGGCTGCCAGGTAGTCCGTAATCGGGAAGACCGTCAGCTTATTCTGGAGGGCAAGCTTGTTCATGGCGAAGGCCATCGCTACAAAAGCGCCCGTGATCGAAGCCGTCCGCGTTCCCCCGTCCGCTTGAATCACATCACAGTCCAGCGTAATACTGCGTTCGCCGAGCGCCTGCAAATTCACCACCGAACGCAAGGCCCGTCCGATCAGACGCTGGATCTCCATGGTCCGCCCGGTCAGCTTGCCGCGCGCGGCTTCACGCTGGTTGCGGGTCTGGGTCGCGCGGGGAAGCATCGAATATTCGGCGGTTACCCAGCCCTTGCCTTGTCCTTTCAGAAACGGCGGGACCTTCTCATCCACGGTTGCCGTACAGATGACCTTGGTATCTCCCATCTCAATGATGACGGAGCCTTCTGCATATTTGTTGGTCTGGGTCGTTATCGTTATTGGCCGGAGCTGATCTTCGTTGCGTCCGTTTGATCTCATCTTTTCTGCCTCCTACATCGTATAGCGCGAAGTTTGTGTATACATTCATCCGTATCTTATACGCAGAAACGGGTGCCGCCCCCTATGGAAGAGAACGGCACCGCTGCTCCTGACCCGTTATTCGGATGAACAATACTTTATTCTATCAAAGAGTAGGCACAAAAGCATCTTTTTAAGCCGGGGGGATTCGCTCTAAAGCGGCAGCTCGTTGACATATTCCGGCGCGGAGACAGGCTGGCCGTAATCGACGTTATTGGTGCCCGTAACGGTATCCTTGCCATTCAGGCGGATCTGTACCAGCGAATCATCTGTATTCTGGGCCACCGTCAGCACAACCGACTCCAGCATCTCCTCAGGAATGCTTGTGCTGCCATCGAACATATCATCGGTCAGCGATACGGTAACCACTCCGTTCTGCCCTGCTTTTACGGAATCGACCACCGTTCCCTGCGTCATGACCATCTCCAGACCGTTCTCGGACTGCGGTCCGGCAATCAGCTCGCTCAGCGCCGCCTTCACCGTATCCCCGCCAGCGGGTACAAACCGGGTAACCGGAACATAATACTGATGGCCACCATCCAGTGAGGCTGCTGCGAAATAGACTGTAACTGCGCTGGAATTCATCATCAGTGCGTTATGCTTCGGCAGGTTAATGCCCATCGTACGGGCCAGCGGGCGGTCCAGCGGTGTGCCTTGCAGCGGCATTTCAGTCAGTTTTTTGCCATCGACCCAGAGCTGTACTCCCTTGATGTCATCCTGCCCGGTCAGTGTCCAGGTCAGTGCTTCGAGAATTTTGCGTTCATCTGCAGGATCGTAGTCGTTAAAAGCCGAGTTGAATTCAACAATGGCGACATGGTCCTGGCCGACCGACACCTGTTTCACTTCCGTCCCTGCGGGCAGTACGCCTTGGAAGCCCTTAGGCAGTGCAGATGCGTAATCCCCCTTGCTGACCAGTGCCGTGAGGGAATTCTTCAGCATGACTGTGTCCTCGCTTTTCGGAAAAGACAGAGCCACCGGAGCCAGCAGACCGTTCTGATCCTCCAGATACACAGTGGTCCGCTCACCGGCTACAGCAGGCGCACCGGTATCTTTCACCCCGGCAGACAGATCCGTCTCATCCATGGAGGCCGGTCCGAATACCCCGGTATCCAGCGTATCTTCCCCGCTCACTTGCAGCATTTGCGCTTCTACGGCGGCGGGAGGCGGGTCCACAGCAGCGGATTCTGAACCGAACAGACTGCAGCCGGAGAGCACAAGCGGAACGGCCAGCAGGCAAGCCGCAGATGCCCCGCGGAGGTGTTTCACTGGTTTCATCAATCTTCATTACCCCTTTCAAGCGTTAAGATCAGTTTGTACTGCTATGTATACGAGCCCTGTCTCCAAAAAATAACAACAGCTTATCCTAAATTACAGAAGTTCTGCCGGACCCCTTGCTTGGGGGCGGACACTGCTGTGTTCATCCAAGCTCAGCCTGCCTGCGGGATACAAATCCGGACGTTTCTGGACATCGGTCTGCCGCTTGCGTACAATTTAGTACATACCCAAATCACATCCGACTCACGAATGGAGGACTTCCTATGACTGATGCCAAAATTCCTTACAGCCTCAACAGCAAAGCCGTTGCCGAAGCGACCCGGTACTGGCTGCACAAGCGCGGGGTCACCCTGGAGGAGATTGCCGAGCTTGTCATGATGCTGCAAAAGAAATACTATCCGGGCCTGACCATGGAGGAATGTATTCATAACGTTGAGATGGTACTCAGCAAGCGTGAGGTGCAAAATGCGGTGCTGACCGGCATCCAGCTCGATGTACTGGCGGAGGAGGGCAAACTGTTCTCGCCGCTGCAGGATATGATTGAGAACGATGAAGGATTGTACGGGGTAGACGAGATTCTCGCCTTCTCGATCGTTAATGTATATGGCAGTATCGGCTTCACCAACTATGGTTACGTGGACAAGCTCAAGCCGGGTGTACTGGAGAGGCTGAATGACAAAACCACCGGCCAGATCCATACCTATCTGGATGATATCGTAGGGGCTGTAGCCGCAGCGGCGAGCAGCCGGATTGCCCACCGCAAGCAGGCGGAACGTGAGCAGGAGCTGGGTCTGCCCCACGCCCCGGAGGACGCGGAAGAGGCTGCACGGCGCAGCCGGCTGGAGGAGACGTTGCCGGAATAAGCCGAGAGCAATTATTTATAACAGGAAAGGTGCGAAGTGTGCATGACCTATTCGTTCGTAGTGGAGCCGCTGGCTGTCCAGGAGTTCGAGAGTGAGGATGAGCGGATTGAGCGGTGCAAGGAATGGAATCTTCTGCCCGGGTCAGCCACCCGGGTCAAGACTTATCTGTACAAGCGGCAGGGCCTGACCCTGCCTTGTGAAATTGTAGGGTTCGTGGATAATCAGACGGTGGTGGTCCAGTTCGAGAATAAGCAGCAGCATTGTATCCACCCGGCCTATCTCAAAGAAATGCAGACCGCCAGCTTCGGCCAGCGCGCGCAGGCGGCGGCGGATGCACGGTCCGAGGACCCGGCAGAAGCTGCCGGAGAAGCCGGGTTGCTGAAGAACCAGCCGGTTGAGGGTGATGCCGAGGTTCGCGGTGAGGCTGATGTGGAGGGTACGGGAAGTGTTGGTGCTGCGGGGGGCGATGCTGCGGAGCGTTTAGAGAGTGGGAGTGCTGATGCTGCGGAAGGCGTGAGTGTTGCGGAGACAGCGGCTCCTGCAGAGAAGCCGCGTAAGCCGGCCGCCTCCAAAAAGAAGCCCGCCCTGCAGCTGCCGGAAGACAAGCTCAAGGTTACAGCGGTTGTCAAAGAATTCACGACCGTTCCCAACCACTTTTCAGATAACGATGATGAAGTAATTATCTATGACAATGTAGTGATAGAAGGGCATGAGCTGGCCATTGACGAAGTCTGGTCAAGCCACAGTGCCACGCTGAAGAAGCTGGAGCTTAAGGAGGGCGACCCCGTTTCTTTTGAAGCGAAGATTGTAGCCAAGAAGCTCTCCCAGCATCCGGTCAAATACAAAATCAACAACCCGTCCAAGATGAAGGTGATTCAGCCGGATTCTTAAGAATGGGAATAATCGCAGGCCGCTGGACGACACCGGCAGCTCATTGTCTAGGCAGAGCGTCCAACGGCTGCGGTCCCATCTGATTGCGATCGAGGAGGATAGTGATATCCTCTATCAGCTTTTTGGCCGAAATAGGCAGCGAGTGTGTAATCCACCATTCCATGACTCCCACAGCAGCAGAGGCCATAAAATGCAGCAACATCTCCTTGTTCATCCCCCGGTTCACACCATCCATATCGATCTGCTCCGCCAGTCCTTCCATCAGCATTGCATGCAGACGGCTTCTTAAGGCAGGAATGCCGCTGTTATTAATTAATGTAATGAAGACGGTGGCATGCTGCTCCACATACTCAGCCGTACGCAGCAGAGGACCGGAAGAGGTGAAATCCAGATTCTCCTGGACGCCCATACAGCGGTCACGCAGCTCCGTCATTTCCTTCTCAACACACTGATCCAGCAGATCATATTTGTCTACAAAATGCAGATAGATAGTCCCTCTGCTGACATTAGCCCGCTCCGCAATCTCATGTACCGTAATCTGCTCAAAGCCCTTCTCTTCCATCAGACTAATAAACGCCTTAAAAATAGCCTCCCGCGTCTTCCCGATCCGCCTGTCCACCGCCATCCCTGTTACCTCTCCTTCGCCTGAGCACTATAGTTGCATTCATTATATTTAACAGTTGTTCAAAAAACAACAGGCGTGTAAAATTCAGGGGCACTTGTGCTCTTCATTTTCGCCTATCGCCGACTTTTGGCTAATTCAGGTGCACTTGTGCTCTTCATTCACGCTTCCCGCCCGCTTTCGGCTAATTCAGGTGTACTTGTGCTCTTCATTCACGCTTCCCGCCCGCTTTCGGCTAATTCAGGTGCACTTGTGCTCTTCATTCAGACTCCCCGCCGACTTTTGGCTAATTCAGGTGCACTTGTGCTCTTCATTCACGCTTCCCGCCCGCTTTCGGCTAATTCAGGTGCACTTGTGCTCTTCATTTTCACTTC
>NZ_ASPS01000023.1:0-132607 GCF_000517865.1 Paenibacillus sp. FSL R7-269 | reverse complement strand
GTATTAGGCACGCCGCCAGCGTTCGTCCTGAGCCAGGATCAAACTCTCCAAATTGGTATTTAGAAAGAGCGATTGCTCATTTTGAAACTGACGATTCATTGAATGAATCTTGTAAAAATTAAAGCGTTCCATTTGTTCAGTTTTCAAAGAACTTGCCCCCGGCATTTCAACGTTATGTCTCTTGCACAGGAATTATATCATATCATTTTATTACGTTTGTTGTCAACTTATTTTTCTTCCGCCGCTCAATTTAGCGTCGATGTCTCATAAGCACAAGAGATAATATATCATGCTCTCTAACCGTTTGCAAGTCTTTTTTTACAATAGGATTAAACTCTGCTTTTTTTGAGTTAATAATGAATAGTTGACCACTGCCCTGCACAAATTGATTCCCATAATACTTCATTTGTCGCTACAATAGAATTTATCTTCATATCCAAAGATAACTAACTTATTAGCTGTTCCTGAAAGGAGTTCAAATGTCCAACAAGACCCTGCCTCAAGCTCCCCCCGTCCCTCTGGGGGAATCACGCAATCTGCAGCAGGCTACCATCTACCGCATTTTGCTCGCCGTCAGCTTTGTTCATTTATTCAACGATTCCATTCAGGCATTGATTCCGGCGATGTTCCCTGTACTGAAAGATAACCTGGTACTCTCCTATGCCCAGATCGGCTGGATAGCGTTCGCGCTGAACCTTACCTCTTCGGTAATACAGCCTATTATCGGCTTCGCCGCTGACCGTAAGCCGCGTCCGATCCTGCTGCCGCTGGGGATGTGCTGTACCTTTGCCGGAGTGTTCCTGCTGGCTTTTGCCGGTAATTATGTATTAGTGATTGTGTCCGTAATGCTGGTGGGCTTCGGATCAGCTGCGTTCCATCCGGAAGGCATGCGCGTGGCTCATATGGCCGCCGGTCAGCGCAAGGGGCTGTCGCAATCCATATTCCAGGTGGGCGGAAACGCCGGCCAGGCTTTGGGTCCTCTATTAATGAAGTGGGTATTCATTCCCTTCGGTCAGATGGGTGCTCTCGGCTTCACCGTTATCGCCGCTGCCGGAGTAGCCATCCAAGCCTATGTGGCCCGCTGGTACCGTGAGATGCTGGATGCCGGATACACCTTCCGCAAAAAATCAGCTGCCCGCTCCATCGACCCTGCCCGCAGCAAACGTATTCTGATTACAACGGTTATTCTGGTCTTCATCGTATTCGTGCGATCCTGGTACGGCGCCTCTATCGGCGGGTATTATGCCTTCTACTTAATGGACAAATACGGGATGACGCTGGATAAGGCACAGATCTATATCTTCATCTATCTCGCTGCCGGCGCTGTCGGCACTTTCTTCGGGGGCCCGCTCGCAGACCGCTTCGGCCGCCGCAATCTTATTCTGGTCTCGATGATCGGGACGGTGCCGTTTGCGCTGGCCCTGCCTTTTGTGAACCAGTTCTGGGCGGCCGTCCTGCTGATTATCTCCGGGTTCATTCTACTATCCAGCTTCTCCGTCACGGTTATCTACGCGCAGATGCTGTATCCAGGCAATATCGGTACGGTCTCGGGTCTAATTACCGGCCTTGCCTTCGGGCTTGGCGGAATTGGCTCTGTCGTAATCGGGCATCTGATCGACACGATCGGAATCGCCACGGTGTTCGTGGCCTGCGGCTTCCTGCCGCTGCTCGGCCTGTTGGCTCTGCTGCTGCCTGGTGACAAGAAGCTCGAGGAATGGGCAGCGGAATAAGCAAATCTATTCATAGCATGGAGAGAACCTTGGCGAACATAGCAGCCGCAAGCCCGCTGCCGGCAGTCATGTAGTTGTCCGGATCAGAGTGGTCGAAGCCCATCCATACCGCTGCAGTCCATCTAGGGGTATAGCCTACAAACCATAAATCCCTGTTGGCCTTGCCGGGGACTCCCGGCAGATCCAACTGCGTGGTTCCTGTCTTACCGGCGACTGTAACATTCATTCGCGCCCGTCTGCCCGTCCCGTCACTCACTGCCTGACGGAGCATGGCAGTCATATCCGCTGCGGTACGTACCGAAATGGCTTGCTGCGGCGCAGCGACATGTGAATACACCACCTGGTTCTGCGAATTCCTGATACTACGCACCAGATACGCCTTGTTAAGAATGCCTCCATTCGCAAAGACGGTGTAGGCTTGAGCCATCATGAGCGGAGAAACCCCGCTATACAGACCTCCAAGGGCAATGGCCAGATGGTTGTCTTCTGCAGCGAGTTCTATTCCCAGCCTGGCGGCAAACCCACGGGCATAGCTGACCCCCACCTGCTTCAGTAACCATACCGCTGGGGCATTAATGGACTGCTGCAGGGCAACCCTCATGCTCACCTGCCCACGATATACACCGTTCAGATTAGCCGGACTGTAGCTGCCATAGGTTGTTTTAATGTCAGGCAGGAGACTGTCCGGCGTATATTTCCCGCTCTCCAGCGCCGGCCCATAATCTATAATGGGTTTGAGCGCGGAGCCTGGCTGCCGGGAGGGAGTTACGGCTCTGTTCAGACCGCCTGTACGCGGGTTTCGCCCGCCCAACAGTGCAGCCACTTCACCGGTCCGCTGGTCCATGATGACCATGGCTGCTTCTGCTCTCTGGTTTTTGCCATCCGGCGGAAATGCCTCCTCCTGTGAGAATGCCCGCTCCATAGCACGCTGCGCCTCAATATTCATGCCCGTCACCAGTGTATATCCGCCTGTGCTTAGCTCCTTTTGCGATAATCCTGTCTGCCGCATCGCTTCCTGAATTGCCGCACCCATATAGGACGCCCCGACAATCTCAGTCTTATCCTTAACCGGAGGTACGTAGGTGCTCTTCATTGCTGCCGTCATCTGTTCCGTTGTAATCAGCTGTTGCTGTTGCATAATCCGCAGGACAAGATTCCGTCTGCTTGCTGACCGTTCAAGGTTGTCTGCCGGATTGTAAATAGACGGCCCTTTGGGGATAGCCGCAAGCGTCGCGATCTGCCCGATCTCCAAATGCTTCAGATCAGTTATACCAAAATAACGCTCCGCTGCAGATTTCACCCCATATTGCCCTTGTCCCATATAAATTTGGTTGAGATACAACTGCAGAATCTCATCCTTCGATAACTGCTTCTCCAGGGCCAATGCTATTAAGGCTTCGTTCAGCTTACGCAGCAGATTCTGCCCCCGGTTCAGATACAACCCTCTTGCCAGCTGCTGGGTGATGCTGCTTCCACCCTCAGATACCCCCATCCGTACGGTATTATTGACTAATGCACGGGCTATTCCCTGGTAGTCCAGACCTTTATGGCTGTAAAAACGGCGGTCCTCTACAGCGATGAAAGTATCTATGAGCAGCTGCGGCATTTCTCCTAGTCCTGCTTTGATTCGATAGCCCGTTTCAGGCAGCGGTATTCTCCGCAACACTGTTCCGTCAGAGGCCATAATGACGCTTGACTCCGGTAAAATCATTTTCTCCGGATAACGGTCCAGCACCAGCTTTCCATACTGACTCATATATATAATTCCTGCTAGCATAAGAATGGTAAGGATGACTGTCAGATCAAAAACGGTATAGCAAATACGTAGCAGGAATCTCCGTCTTGTTCCCATACTCATACCTGCCGAGTCCAATTCTCCAGAAGCTTTTCCAGTCCCAACGCCTCGTGCTTAGCCATCACCAGATGCTGCAGAACTGCACCGGGGATAATACAGACCTCTTCCTCTGACTCCGCCACTGTCTGTTCCAGCGTGCGGATCAACGCCCGTGTCCGCAAAATAAGCGCTATGAACTCTTGTGCATCCGGCTCTGGCATTTGTATTTGCGGTGCAGGGGCCGCTGCCGGCCGCAATCCGGCCTGATGAATCCGGCGCAGACTGGCAGCCAGCCGTCTGAATTCCCCACCCGATTGTACCTCAAGGTCCGTAAGCTCACAGGAGCCGTGAACCGCCAGTTGTTCTGCGGCGCGCAGCAGCGCGGTGGTATCGTTGGCTGCTTTTTGTGAACGGAGCAGGAACAGCCCTGCACATACAACGGTGAACATCATGACAGCCGCCGGTCTTGCGCCGATATGATTGATGATCCAATGCATGAAACGGACAAACAGCGCAGCCGATTCCGGCGTATACCAGGAGTAGAGCATAGTAAAAATCCCCCGCATAAGCAGCAACAGCCCTGCACTAAGCAGAGCGCTACCGCAGAATATGTAGAGGTAAAGTGTGCGGATCGTGTGTATTTTTGACATCAGCCAATTTCTCCTGCCTCCCCGGGTCTCATCCCATAGCCCAAGGATATCGGCTAAATCTTAAGAAACACCATTGCCACTTCTTAAGAAATACTGAAGATTGTCAGGAGGATACCGGAAATCGGGTAACAAAGTCAGTCCGGGATCTGGTGCTGTGAGCCGTAATCTCCCCATGGTGCCTTTCCACAATTCCCTTGGCAATCGCCAGACCTAATCCCGATCCCCCGGTAATCTGCGATCTGGAGCGCTCCGCCCGGTAGAACCGCTCAAAAATATGTGGAAGATCCCCCTCCGCAATCATCTCGCCGAAATTGCTGATCCGCACAACTGCATCGTTACCTTCACAGCTGAGTCCAATCTCAAGCCGTTTCCCGTCCTTCCCGTACCGGATCGCATTGGCAATCAGATTCTCATACGCACGTACCAATTCATAAGGAGCCGCTTCAATCCACAACGATTCGGTATCATCCTGCAGTTCATAAGTCATGCCTTCACGGGTCAGTGCCGGAACCGATTCCTCCGCAAGCTGGCGCATAAATGCCTTGAGATCGAGCCGTTCCAGCACTAACGGCAGTCTGCTGCTGTTAACCCGCGTGTATTCAAACAAGTCGTCAATCAGCTTGCGCAGCACCAATGACTTCTGATAGGCAATCCCTACATAGTAACGTATCTCCGTCTCTTCCCGGCAGCGGTCCTGCTCAATATATTCTAAAAACCCAAGCACCGAGGTCAACGGAGTGCGGAGATCATGCGATACACCGGTAATCAGCTCGTTTTTGGACTCGACAGCCTTGCGTTCTTCCAGCAGCGAATGCTGTAGCCGCTCAGACATGATGTTGATGTTCTCTGCAAGTACCCCCAGCTCGTCCGACGTTCGAACCTCAATCCGGTGCGATTCATCAAGCTTTGTGATCTGCTGGATACCGCTGGTGATCTCTTCGAGGTACGAGACGATTTTACGCGTATAGATGAAGAAGAAAATCAGAAAGCTGGCAATCCCGACAGCAGTCATCAGCGGCGCTGAACCGATATGGTTGATGATCCATTTCAAAGTAAGTGAGTACAGCGCGGAGTGCTCCGCCGGCTCAAGATAAACTAAGGAATTGACCAGCCGATAGCCAGCCAAAAGCAGAGCTGCCCCCGACAAAATGCTCAGCACAAAGGCCCAGATAAACTTCCAGCGGATAGTGCTTATATATTTGGTGTTCACTACAGTTCCCCTCAGCTTTCAGGATGGATGATCCAGTTTGTAGCCAATGCCCCATACGGTCTGCACATAACGGGGCTGCTTTGCGTCCAGCTCAATTTTGTCGCGGATATTGCGGACATGCACCATCACGGTATTGCCACCATCCAGAAAAGGCTCATTCCACACTTTCAGATAAATCTGCTCCATGCTGAGCACCTGTCCCTGATGCCGCGCCAGAAGTTCCAGGATAGAAAACTCGCGGGGTGTCAGCTTCACCTTGCGATTGTCCACACTTACCTCATGCCGAAGTGTATCTATCAGCAAATCTTCAAAGATCAGTTCATGCTCATTCGTTCTGGCAGAAGTGTCCCGATTCAATTTATGGTAACGTCGCAGCTGCGATTTGGCCCGCGCCACCAGTTCCAGCGGATTAAACGGCTTGCCCACATAATCGTCTGCACCGATGCTGAGTCCAAGGATTTTGTCCATATCGGCATTCTTGGCGGAGAGCATAATAATCGGCATGTTGCGCTCTTCACGAATCTTCATGCAGGCGGCAATCCCATCCATGTGTGGCATCATCACATCGAGTATAATGAGATCCACCTCTTCCTTGCCAAGGCATTCAAGCGCCTCTCTTCCATCAAATGCCTTAAGCAGCCGGTACCCCTCATTGCGAAAATAGATATCCAGCAGTTCCACAATCTCCACTTCATCATCCACCAGCAGTATCGTTTCTTGGTTCATGGGCATTTAATCCTTTCCCTAGCTCTTTCCATTAGTCTATAAGAAAAAGTTCAGAGAAGGCAACCATACGGTCAGGCTTGATCGGGATAATATTATTCAGCGGTGTTTTTTTGCGGTACAATTAGTTAAAACTTAAATTAATATGATATTGGACACTTATTCATCAAGGGAGGGACTGCAGGTGAAAAAAATATTGACCGGCATCCGCAAAGGATACGGCAAGAAGCTCGTCTCGATTCACTTGTGGAATGCCTGGCTGGTCTTAATCCTTGCCGTTAGCGGTCTGATGCTGGTAGGCGGCTTCTGGAGAGAGCTGCTGGGTGAAGGCAGAGTGTGGCTGAAGTGGGGCCATATCGTGTTCGGTCTGGTGCTGTTGATCCCTGTAGTCTATTATCTGCTACTGGCAGCGAAGCACTGGAAGCGGCTCAAGGGTAAACCTGCGCAAAAAGCCAACGTCCTCTTCGTGCTGACGCTTTTGATCGGCTGGCTGATCTCAGGGGTTGTACTCTGGCAGTTCAGGCTCGCCGGGCCGAGAGCAGCGAATACTGCGTTATTCATCCATGATCTGCTGACCTGGGTCGGCCTGCCCGTAATCATCTATCACTCCATTACCCGGGTGAAGTGGCTGAAGGAGCCCAAGAAGCGCACGATTGTGGCAGAAGCTGTACCTGTAAAAGAGACCTCTTCTCACGCAGAACGGGCGCGGCGCGCGGCTCCTTCTGAAGCCCAGCCTATGTATTCACGCCGCGGGTTCATTAAGGTTGCGGTAGGCGCCGGGCTTGCTGTCACGCTCGGCCCTACTTTTGTCCGCTGGATCGGTAAATCCCTGCAGTTTCCGGGTACAGCCGACTATGCGGCAACCAATGCCAATGCATTGATTCCTGACCCTGTTCCGCTGGCGGAATCTGCACCTCCTATCGGCGGGGGAGCCGAGGGCAGCTTTCGGGTATATACGGTCACGGCCATTCCCGCGTTCGACAACTCCAACTGGTCTTTTACTATTGATGGCCTGGTGGATAAGAAGCTGAGCTGGAACTGGGAAGAGTTCGTTAAGCTGCAGCGTGAGGTGCAGGTCAGTGATTTCCACTGCGTGACAGGCTGGTCTGTGTACAAAAACACATGGGAGGGTCTACCCCTCTCGAAGCTGCTCGATATGGCCGGTGTGCAGCCTGGGGCCGTCATGGTCAAGTTCTACTCGGGAGACGGTGTCTATACGGACTCACTCACTCTGGATCAGGCAAGGATGGACGATATCATGGTGGCTGTGATGCACGATGGCAAACCTATCCCCAATCAGCTCGGCGGACCGGTTCGTCTCGTTACTCCGCAAATGTATGCCTATAAATCGGTTAAATGGCTGAACCGCATTGAGTTAATCAATGAAGATTATGTCGGGTATTGGGAACAGCGGGGGTATGACAAAGATGCCTGGCTGCCGGGTGCCAAGCGGGTGTAGTTGCAGCTCCTGCCTTTTATCCAATTAAAAAACCTCCTTTCCCAATTAGGGAATTTGGAGGTTTTTTGTTCTTGCTTAATGGATCACAGGCTTTTGAAGGAAGCATCGTACAGGCGGAACATGGTTTTGTAGCCGGACTCGTCAATCTTGATTCCAACGTCCAGGCGACCCGATATTTCCAGCGGACCTGAGGTGTGGCGGAGCTTACTGCCTTCAGGAACAAACACAATCATAATCTTGTTCCAGTAGGTCTCATCCCCATTATCGAACGGACACTCTGCACCCGGTTCGGGAATAAGCAGGAACCAGTTTTTCTCAAAAGAAAGGACCTCGCCCATGAATCCCTTAATAGTGACCTGCTGACCGCTAAGATCCCAGAAGTGCTCTGAGGGCCGGGTCTGATCGTCTCCATCAAAAAAACCGTTCCAGTCTATGGCTGTATTCCCTGTGTAGGCAGCAACCACTGTAGCCGTTGCCGCTGGTGCCGCAGACGGAGACAGTGACGGTGGCACGCTCAATACCGGAGCAGATTTCGCCTTGACGGATTCTGCTCCAGTGCCGCTTCCCTCGGTACCCTTAGACGCTGCTGCTGGGCGGGGGCTTTGTACAGAAGATGAGGCTGCCGGACTCGGAGTAGTAGTTACGGTCTTCCCAGGGGTCTTCCGGGAAGCCGTCTCAACAGGTGCAGCAGCAGGCGATGGAGACGGCTTGAACGTAACCGTCACCTTGGATCCGGCATCCGTACCTTTGGATGGAACAGCAGACGCAGCAGCTCCGCCCTTGGTAACTGGAGCAATGGCCTGCGGGGAAGGGGATGCTGACGACTCAGCTTCCACCGTGACTTCCGCAGTGCTCTGCGAGGCTTCCGCCACCGCTGCAAAGGATTCCCCGTTGCCTTCGGTAGCAGTATTCTGGCCACATGCCTGAAGCAGCAGCAGACCTATCACAGCTCCCGACAGCAGAATCAGTCTTCCTTGTAGTCGTATCAATTGAACGTACCTCCTATGATTTGAACAAGGCGAGCGGGTGCATCCGGTACATCCGGAAGGCTGGTCCAAGCGAGGACAGCAGACCTATAGCCAGCGCCCCAAGCACAATAAGCCAATGCTCCGGTGTCCAGTGGTAGGGCTCGATTTGAATGCCCGCCTGCGAGAACAGCATGTCCCTCAGCAGATAAGCTCCGAGATGACCGGTCACAAGCCCCGCGATAAGTCCGGTTGCCGTTACGAGCAGGCCTTCTGTGGTCAGGGAGAGCCATACGTAGGCCCGTGATTTTCCGAGAAGACGCAGTATTCCGACATCCTTGGTCCGCTCTGAGGCTGCTGCAACAAGAGATAATAGAATCGCAATACCTGCGAGCAGCACACATATAGCCGTCAGCATCCCCAGCAGCCGGGAGCCCTGATCCACTGCATTCAACACATCGGACACAGCCTTGCTGGTATACACCGCCTGAACACCGCCGCTGCCATCGAACGCCTGCTTCAAATCATGGGCCCCCAGCAGACTAGCCGGCTTAACCAGCACTGCCGTAATCTCCCGCTCCTCAGGCGCCAGGCCATGTACAGCCCAGGCATAGTCCACCGTTGTAAAGACCGCACGGTCATCCGGAGTATGGAGTTCTGGAAGAATCCCCGCTACCCTATACCGAAAATCCTCATGGGCATGCCCGCCTGATTCTCCCGCTGCATGCTCCTCCTCATGACCCTCCTCATGCTCAGGAGCTGAGGATTCGTGGTCTTCTCCCTGCACAAGTCCATGCGCCCCCGCAAAGGTATCGCCTATCTTCAGTCCCAGCGACCGGGCGACGTAAGAGCCTACAATCGTATCTCCAGTATCGGCATACATCTTGCCTTCCTGCAGCCTGCTGCCGCCGTAACGGTTGAAGAAGTACCCGGAATCTATCCCAACAATTGGATAGCCTTTGTAGTTGTCGCCCGTAGTCATCGCAAAGGCAGCTTCCACGGACGGGTCACTCCGTGCCTCATCCAGTACAGTGAGCGGGATATTCCCGGTTGGTGCGCCAATATGATAAAAGGTATTGAGCACCAGTTGTGTCTCACTGCCCGCTGCCCCTATGACAAGATCAAAAGGGCCATAGCCTTTCTTGGCCCCCTGCTCAACACTCTGCCGGGATAGAACAAGTAAGACAATAAAGGCAACTGTAATCGCCACAGCACACACGGTAAGCAGAGACAGGAACCGCCGGTGCAACACATTGCGGAGGGTGAGCTGGAAGAGGCTCATAGTGAAACCCCCTCCTTGTCTATCCCGCTGAACGAGGACCGCTGCCGGGCTAATACCTCCCGGCGTACTTCATTGATATCCTGAATGTTCAAGCGGCGCGGAAACCGTTCAGCCATATTGAGGTCATGTGTTACCACGATTAAGGTGTGTCCATGCGCTGCACTAAGCTCCAAGAGCAAAGAGGATATCTCATCGGCAGTCTCCCAGTCCAAGCTGCCTGTCGGTTCATCTGCCAGCAGAAGCGGCGGGTGATTGACCATGGCTCTTACAATGGCAACACGCTGCTGCTGCCCGCGTGAGAGCTGGGAAGGCAGATGCCTTCCGCGGCCCCCCAGGCCCACCTGTTCCAGCCAGCCGTCCACTATACGCCGTCGCTCCTTTTGCGGAAGCCGGGCCGTCATGGCAATCTCGACATTCTGCCGCGCGGTCAGCGAGGGAATCAGATGGAAGTCCTGCAGCACATAGCCGATAGCAGAAGCACGGAAGGCATCGCGCTTCGCCTCAGTTAACTCGTGAAGCGGCTGTCCATTTACGGTAATTCTGCCGCTGTCTGTACTCATGATGCCGCTGATCAAGTGCAAAAGCGTGCTTTTACCGGACCCGCTGGGTCCGGTAATGGCTACGCACTCTCCTTGTTCAACGTTCCAAAGCGGGATATCAAGAATCGGCACAGCTCTGCCGTCCACTTTGAATTGTTTGGTTACATTCTGAATCTGGAGCAATAAGAGCCACTCCTATCTGAGTACAATGCGTTCGGACAAGGCATCCCAGGTTAGGGTCGTGCCCTTCAACTGGTTGAATGCACTAAGCGGAAGGTAGAGTACATTGTTATCCACATCCACCGTATATGCGGCCGCTTTGCTGTTCAGCTTCGCTGTTTTACCTGTCAGATCGACGTCGATCGTATTCTTTCCAAAAGCCAGCTTGGCAGCAGAGGTGTTCCCTGTATAGGTTCCTCCAAGCGCCTTCACCAGTGCCTGTGCCGGGTAGAGCACCTCATTGTCGCGGCTGATTTTGAATTTCGGATAGACATATTTCGCTTGCAGCTCTGCGGAACGTTTGTTCAGATCAATTCCCAGTATGCCTGCTCCTGCCGTTGCGATCTGCGTATTGTCAATCTGTCCCTTCACCTTGTCAGCAATCGGGCCATACGCCCACACCCCAACATCCACCGCAGAGTGACCATGACCCGACCAGCCGACCAGCAGACGCTTGGAAATTACTGCATTATATGCGCCTTCCCGTTTGTACGAAGAACCGTCGCCATTCATAATCTGGGTAACTTCCTCATCCGTCAGATCTGTAATCCAGGTGTTTGCGGTTACGATCTTGCGAATCTCTTCCGGTGTCTGTGCTGCTTCAAGATCGGCTGCCAGACTCTCGGAGGAGTGCTTCTGCTTGTTCCACAGATCGATGTTAATCTCATAGATATTGTCACGCGAGAGTGAGAGGCCGCCTGTCTCATGGTCAGCCGTAACCACTACGGAGGTGTTGCCATTTTTCTTCGCAAAATCAACAGCTGCCTTGAAGGCTGCGTCGAAGTCAAGTGCTTCCTGCACCATAGTCGGCAGATCGTTGGCATGACCGGCATGGTCGATACGCCCGCCTTCAATCATCATAACGAAGCCGTCTTTATCGGCGGACAGAATATTCAGTGCCTTGGAGGTCATCGCCGCCAGGCTCGGAATTTCAGGAGTGCGGTCTGGAGTATAAGCCACATGGGAGTTACCGAACAAACCTAACACCTTGGTATTCTTGGAAGTAAGTGCATTTAAGGCGGTGGTATTCTCAACTACCGTGTACCCTTTCGCTTTGAAGTCAGGCAGCAGGTTCTTATCTGTACGCTTGCCCTTCTCCTCCTTGGTCAGGAAGAACTGCTTCCCGCCGCCCATCAGCACATCCACTCCGCTCTCCAGATACTGCGAGGCAATCGCCGATTCGTTGTCACGGTTACGGACATGGGAAGCATACACGGCTGGTGTGGCATGGGTGATACGGGCAGTGGTCACAAGGCCTGTGGCCTTGCCTGCGCTCTCGGCAGCTTCAATAATGGAAGCAAAGGGCCTCGAGACATCCTCATTAGAGACGCTGATGCCTGCGTTATAGGTTTTATGACCTGTAGCAAATGCAGTACCGGCAGAGGCGGAGTCTGTGACGATCCCGGATACGATTTTACCGCTGTCCTCTCCCCGGTCTGCATATGTAGTAGCTTGTCCCACGTAGTATGGATCGAGGTTCAGGTGCTTGACTCCCTTGGTATATTGCTGAAAATATCTTGCCGCAGACACTTGGGCCGGGCCCATGCCGTCGCCGATCAGAACAATAAGATTCTTAGACTGGGCCTTGGCAGCGCCCCCGGAATTCGCCGGGCTCTTGGCCGCACCTGCAAGGGTTGCTCCTGATACTACTGCTGCCGCCAATCCTCCAACAATCATGCCCCTCATTAACTTGTTCATCATATACCCCTTCCTCATTGTGACGGTTCTAATCCCAAGCTTACCTTGGAAAGATTAACTAACTGTCAAAATAAGTATGGAGTTGTATTAAATTATCAAGTGTTCACATATACAAAAAGCCCTGTACCTCTCCGCCGTCAGGCAAAAGAATTACAGGACTCTGTATACCTCTATCCGTTCTCGCCTTACAACTCCAGCAAGCGGATCAGCTCGTCTTCGTCTTCGATAACCTTGACCCCCAGCTGCTGAGCCTTGGCCAGCTTGCTGCCCGCCTTCTCCCCGGCGATGACCAGGTCAGTCTTCTTGGAGACGCTGCCGGATACCTTGGCTCCCAGAGCTTCCAGGCGTTCGGCCGCTTCTTCGCGGGTCATTTTGTGCAGCGTACCTGTGAGTACAACGGTTAAACCGCTGAAGTAGGAGTTGGTAGCAACTACACGCGGAGCTTCAGCACCCTTGGCCTCTACCCCCAGCGCCCGCATACGGTCAATACTGACCACTACGAACGGATCGGCAAAATAGTTCACGATGCTCTCTGCCACAATCCCACCGATATCCGGCAGCCCGGCCAGCTCCTCCGCTGTAGCAGACATGACGGCTTCCAGGCTGCGGTAATGGTCGGCCAGCATTCTTGTCGTGGCTTTGCCGGTATTAGGAATGCCGAGTGCATAGAGGAAGGATGCCAGATCTCTGCCTTTGCTGTCTTCGAGTGCCTTCAGCAGATTCGCCGCCTTCTTCTCTCCGAACCGCTCCAGCTTCACCAGCTGGTCGAAGGTTAGCTCATACAGATCCGCAGGCTCCCGAACACTAAGCTCCTCATGCAGCTGAGCCGCAGTCTTCTCACTGAACGTCTCAATATCCATGGCATCTCTGGACGCAAAATGGGTAATCCGGCTGACAATCTGCGGCTTGCAGTCCAGCTTGTTGTTGCAGAACAGATGAGCGCCGCGCATCTCCAGCGGGAACCCGCAGGCCGGACACTCCTCAGGGAACAGGATCTCCCCGCCGTCACTCTCTTCTGTCACCTTGCCCAGAATCTCCGGGATCACATCATTGGAGCGGCGGATGAACACCCGTGTGCCCAGTGCGAACTTCAGATTCTTGCGCTCAATATCGCCCACATTGTTAAGGGTGCAGTTCTGTACCGTAACCCCGGCTAGTTCTACAGCTTCCACCCGCGCGAGCGGAGTCACTTTGCCGGTACGTCCGACATTCCAGCTTACAGATTCAAGAATAGTTGTGGTCTCTTCCGCCTCAAATTTATAGGCAACGGCCCAGCGCGGGAACTTGTCGGTATACCCCAGCGCCTCACGGATGCGGAAGTCCGTGACCTTAATCACTGCTCCGTCAATCAGATAATCCAGACCGGAACGGCTCTCTTCAATCTCTGCCAGCTGCTCAGTCACATCATCGAAATTGCTGAAGTAGTTGAGGTAAGGGTTAACCTTGAACCGGTTGCTGCGCAGGAAATCCATCATCTCCTGATGATCGCCGAACTTCACGCCCTCTGCATACCCCACATTATAAAAGAAAGCATTCAGCCTGCGGTCGGCAGTCATCTTGGGATTCAGGTTGCGCAGCGCGCCCGCCGCACCATTGCGTGCATTCTTCAGCGGCTCTGCTGCGCGGGTATTATAATCCGCCAGTACAGACAGGTTCATAATCCCCTCGCCCTGCACTTCAATAACGCCTTCCTTGAACGGGATATTCAGCGGAACGGACTTGATCGTCTTCACCTGAGCCAGAATCCCCTCACCTGTCACCCCGTTGCCGCGG
Organism: Paenibacillus sp. FSL R7-269; assembly: GCF_000517865.1. NCBI lineage: Bacteria > Bacillati > Bacillota > Bacilli > Caryophanales > Paenibacillaceae > Paenibacillus > Paenibacillus sp. FSL R7-269. Next base: position 118,525 of record NZ_ASPS01000023.1, on the reverse strand, counting down.
GTAGCTGCTTGTACAAGTGCCCCATCACGATAGGTCAGGTTCAGTGTCAAGCCGTCGAACTTCAGCTCCACGGCATAACACGGATCCGGCAGCGGATTGTCCGGGTTCTTGGTATTATAATCATTCACCAGCTTCAGCACACGGGTGTTCCAGGTACGAAGCTGTTCAATGTTCTGCGCCTTATCCAGACTCCACAGCGGTGCCAGATGGCGGTGCGGTGTGAAGCCCTTGAGCAGCTCCCCGCCTACCCGCTGGGTCGGAGAATGCGGCAATACCATTCCGCTCTCCGCTTCCAATGCTACCAGCTTATCGTAGAGCACATCATATTCCTTGTCGCTGATCTGCGGGGCATCCAGCGTATAGTAGTGATAATTGTACTGATTCAGCTCGGCGACAAGTTCTTCCATCGTGAACATAATATCCATCCGGCACATCCCTCCGTCAAATGGGTTTCCTACGGTTAGCGTGATCCAAAAGCATTGCCGTTAATCGCAAGCTTGATTTATTCAACTTTGGTGATCGGCGCAAAGCCGGCCAGCAGCCGCTTGACGCCTACCGGCGCCGGGAAGGCAATCTGCAGCTCCGTATCGTTGCCGCTGCCCTTCACGGCTACAATGGTGCCGATGCCCCATTTGCCGTGGGAGACCTTGTCGCCTGCCTTGAAGCCTCCGGCCTCCGCAGCCGCCCCGGCTCCGCCCGTCGTGCGCTGCGCGCCTCCGGTCGTTACCACAACACGGCCCGCGCCAGGCACCGCGCTTGCCGAACTGCCGCTGCCGAAGCTGGCGGACCCGCCGCCTCCCGGCGCGTTCCCGGCAGCAGCGCTGCGGCTGCCGAAGTTCCCCCGGCTGCCTCCGCTTCCGCTGAAGCCCCGGCCGCCATAGGCACCGCCTGCCTCCGCGCCTCCGCGCCGGAAGCGGTCCGATTCACGGACGGTATCTTCCTTCAGCTCCTCCGGAATCTCCTCCAGAAAGCGGGACGGCGCATTCGCGTTCGTCCGCCCGAACAACGTGCGCATCCGTGCGCAGCTGAGGAACAGCTGCTTCTCCGCACGGGTTATGCCCACATACGCCAGCCGGCGTTCTTCTTCCAGTTCATCATTGTCCTGGAAGGCACGGCTGTGCGGGAACACCCCTTCCTCCATCCCGATGATGAAGACGGTCGGGAACTCCAGCCCCTTCGCGCTGTGCATCGTCATCAGCACCACCGCATCGCTGCGTTCCTCTTCATCGTTCACACTGTCGATATCCGCGATCAGTGCCAGATCGGTCAGGAAGGAGACCAGCGACTTGTCTTCATTGTTCTTCTCGAACTCCATCGTAACAGACAGGAACTCGTCAATGTTCTCCAGGCGTGAACGGGACTCCAGCGTATTCTCATTCTGCAATTCAAGGCGGTACTGCGACAGCTCGAGAATCTTCTCAGTCAGCTCTGTCACCGAGAGGAATTCCACCATCCGGTGCAACGCTTCGATCATATCGTAGAATTCCACCAGCGTGTTGCGGGTCCGTCCGGCGAATCCGAGATCATCCACCGTCTGCAGCGCCCGGAAAATCGACACGCCCTGGGCAGCAGCCGCTGCCGCAAGCTTGCCAACGGTTGTATCCCCCAGCCCGCGCTTCGGAACATTGATAATCCGCGTCAAGCTGATATCATCATCAGGATTGGATAACAGGCGCAGGTACGCCAGCAGATCCTTAATTTCTTTACGGTCGTAGAACTTGATCCCCCCGACGATCTGGTAGGGAATATCCGATTTGATCAGAATTTCTTCTATTACACGGGACTGGGCGTTCGTACGGTACAGAATCGCATGATTCTGGTAAGCCTGTCCCTGCTTCACATTCTTGCTGATCTCCCCGGTGACGAAATATCCTTCGTCATGCTCAGTGTCACCGCGGAACACCTTGATCTTCGCGCCTTCATCGGAGTCGGTCCACAGCTTCTTGGGCTTGCGGCCCGTATTGAGGGCAATCACGCCGTTGGCGGCATTCAGAATATTTGAGGTGGAACGGTAATTCTGCTCCAGCAGAATCGTCTGGGCTTCGGGGTAATCCTCTTCGAAGTTCAGAATGTTCGAGATATCCGCCCCGCGCCAGCGGTAGATGGACTGGTCACTGTCCCCTACCACGCAGATCCGGTGATGGCCTTCAGCCAGCATCCGGCAGAGCATGTACTGCGCCCGGTTCGTATCCTGATACTCATCGACATGAATATACTTGAACTTCTTCTGATAGAAATCCAGTACATCCGGCTTCTCCTTGAACAGCTCGATCGTCTTCATAATCAGGTCATCGAAATCCAGAGAGTTGTTGCTTCTCAGCCGGTGCTGGTATTTGGTGTACACTTTAGCAACCAAGCCTTCAAAATAATCGCCGACCTTCTGCTCATACTGCGCCGGTGTGATCAACTCATCCTTGTTCGTGCTAATAACAGCCTGGATGGCCTTCGGCTCGAACTTTTTGGTATCGATATCCAGATCCTTCATACAATTACGGATAACGGATAGCTGGTCTGTCGAATCCAGAATGGAGAAATTCGAGGTGAAGCCGATCTGATCAATATCCTTCCGCAGAATCCGCACACACATGGAGTGAAAAGTGGATACCCAAATATCCCGGCCCTCCGGCCCTACCAGCTTGGAGACACGGTCCTGCATCTCCCGGGCGGCTTTATTCGTAAACGTAATCGCCAGAATCGCCCAAGGCGGTGCCTTGCGGTTCGCGATCAGCCAGGCAATCCGGTGGGTCAGCACGCGGGTCTTACCGCTGCCTGCGCCAGCCATGATGAGCAGGGGGCCTTCAGTTGCTTCTACAGCCTGACGCTGCGGGGGATTCAGACGGCTTACGGCGTCTTGTATGTTAACAAGTTGCATGTGTTACATGCTCCTTTCTGAATAAAAGCTATATCATGATCTATAAACTCTACCAGTCCATCTGCGGGGTATCCCGTACAGCCTGGACCGTCAACAGCGCTTGTTCCACATTACTATAAATAATATTGCCGACCACTACTGTATCACATAGCGCGGCTACATGCATGGCTTCCTCTGCACCTGTAATTCCGCCTCCATAGAAAAGCTGGCTGTGCTCAACCACTTCCCTAACCTCGCGCACAATCTCCAGATCTCCATAGCGCCCGCTATATTCAAGATAGACCACCGGGAGGTTCATCAGCTTGTCTGCAATCTGCGCATAGGCTCCCGCACCAGCCACATCCAGCGAGCAGTCCGCACCGGTCAGGCGTGCTACCGAGGAATCGCTATTCAGCACAATATAGCCCTCTGTCAGCAGCAATTCCCATGGGATCAGACTGCCGAAACGTTCAATCGCCCGGCGGTGATGGCCGAGAATCCATGAAGTATCGTCAGTGTTGAGCACCATGGGAATCATATACAGGTCAAAACCGGGCACAGCGGCCTCCAGATCCGAGATCTCCAGCGCGCAAGGCAGGTCATACTGCCGGATTCTCGCAAGCAGACTCACTGTATTCTCATAAGTCACGCCGGTAGAGCCGCCGACTATAATCGCATCGGTTCCCGACTGGCACACAGCGGCCAGCTCCTTGTCACCAAGCACACGGTCCGGGTCCAGCTTGAATACATGCCGCCACGGCCTGATCATTTGCCGCATCTCGTTCATCTTTGTCCATCCTCATTGTTCATCTAAGTGAATATACACACTCCTGCGCACGCAAAATCCGTATCTCTAGTCTAAGTCAGCACGAAGGGGGGTGTCAATTTAAAAGAGAACAAAATGCGAACATTTTTTCGCATATTTGCTTTGGTCTGTTCCTCAATCAACGGAGACCCTTGATCCGGTTCAAATCATTTTCCGGGACAAAGTCAGTGTAGAAACCGTTGACACCCAACCGGGACAGCTCCACAATTTCCTGTTCATCGTTTACGGTATGCACGTAGACTCTGGCGCCCGCTTTTTTCAAGTTATGCACGAAGCTCTTGGTAGCCCTGGTTGTCGGCATCGTGATGTCTACGCCAGTCTGCTTGACAAATTCAATAACCACCTCGTCGCTGTCCTCTGTCTGGTATAGGGTATAGATGATTTCTGGAAAAGCGTACACCTGCTTCACAACCTCCAGCATCTCCCGGCTGTAAATCTGCGGAACAATCCGCTCTAGCAGCGCAGGGTCCTTCTTCCGGGCAGCTTCTACAATGAGCTGAAATTGCTTCGTTACCTGTTCGGGCTCCAGCTCCTTTGTGTCCGTTACAATATACGTGTCCGGGTAGAGCTCCATCAGATTGACAATTTTCTCAATATCCAGTGGAGAGTAAAGTTCCAGCACCGGGCTGTTCATCACTTCATCGTGAGTCAGCACCTCTCCCTGCTTGTCAGGAGGAAGAACCTCCTGTTGGCCCAGCTTCTTACTCATACCTGTAGTCCATTCATGCCGGGCCACGAGCTGTTCATCACTGGTCAGCAGCAGGTCTGCCTCAAAGATCCGGGTCCCCTGCTCATAGTTTGCAATAAAAGCGTCCTTGGTATTGGTATACGCCTTGTCATTGATTCCGCCCATGGCATGGGCAATTACCCGGTGGGCTGCGAAGCCGGTAGCCGGCTGTTTGTCTTTTCCTCCAAGCGTCAGTACAAGCAGAAGTGCAACAGCCCCGATGATAATCATAGAAGCCATAAGCTTGGTTCTCTTCATGATGGCAGTCTCCTTTGCAAGTAGTAGAGAGTCGGCTGAAAAAAGCAAAAACGGCTGTGTCATCCTCAAGGGGCAGCAACCGTTTTTTAGCGAAACCTATAATTTAGATAAGACCGTGTATTAATAAGCGTTCTTAAACCCGTTACGAATCGTCTTGACAATAATCCGGATGTCAAACAATAGAGACCAGTTCTCGATATAGAAAATATCATGCTTGATCCGGTCCTCAATCGAGGTATCCCCGCGCAGACCGTTACTCTGAGCCCAGCCGGTAATTCCGGGCCGCACATGATGCTTGACCATATACTTCGGAATCTCGCCACGGAACTGTTCTACAAAGAATGGACGCTCTGGCCGCGGACCGACCACACTCATCTGCCCGAACAGGACATTGAAGAATTGCGGCAACTCATCCAGACTCGTTCGGCGGATAAACGTGCCAAAGCGGGTCCGGCGCGGATCTTCCTTCGTGCTCCAGCCTGTGTCCACTTCACCGTCCGTCTGCATTTTCATGGAACGGAACTTGTACATCATGAAATTACGGCGGTTCAGCCCCACCCGCTCCTGCTTGAAAATCACCGGTCCTGGAGAGGTCAGACGCACTCCAAGCGCAACAATCAGCATCACCGGAGACAGCATGAGAATGGCGAACAAGGCGAACACAATATCAAACGCACGCTTCGCCATTTTGTTCCCGGCCATATCCAGCGGTATATCACGCACATTAATCATCGGCATCCCGGCAAAGTTATCGAAATACGGACGGGCCGGCAGATAGTCGAAGAAGTCGGGGATAATCAGCGTCCGCATCCCGGCTTTCTCACAAGTAGCAATAATAGCAGGGTATTTCGAGTGGGCATCCAGCGGCAGCGCCAGAATGACCTCATCGACAGGAAGCATCTCCAGCATCGCCTCCAGCTGATCCACTGTACCCAGAATTGGCTTATACCGCTGCTCCTCAATGCCATCCCAATGATGGAAGTCATCCAGGAACCCGATCGCCTCATAACCCAGCTCCGGATACTGCTCCAGGTTGTTATAGAATCTTTTACCCAATGTGCCTGCACCAAGAATTAGAACGAACTGGCGGTTGAAGCCTTTTTCACGCAGCGACTTCAGCATCTTCTTCAGCACATATCGGTACAGCATAATGGACAGAATATTGAAGCCCATGTAGATCGCCAGATATTGCCGGGAGACATCAATCTCCCTCAGGAAGAACATCAGGCCTAGTAAGATGAAGATCCCCAAGACATGCACCTGGAAAATCTTCAGAAATTCATCAATGAACCGCTTCTTCCGCTTGGGCAAATATAGAGATAGCACAATACCAATCAGTATGGCGATGGCCCCATAGATGACGCTCCAGTAAGCATAAGATTCTATAGGCAGCGTCCGGTAGGATTCCAGCAAGCCGCTCTTGAACTTCAGCCACCAGGCTGCAAGGAAGGACATCTGAATCACGAGGAAGTCAGCTACCATATAGAGTTGGGTCAAAAATTTTTGATTCCGGCGAATCATAATCTCACCTCAGCCTTCGATTCATTGCGGATACCAGCTTCCCCGGGAACATTCAGACTCTGTGCGGGAGTAGGTACCTTACGCGGGGCAATCAATGCGTTACGCAGCAGCGACAGAGTGAACTTAACGCCGACGCCAGCATAGACCGCTCCATTTATCATACTATTGTAACGGCTGCTATAATGCTTCTTATGAAATAAAATCATCGCCCGGTGAAACTCATACACAATCTTGAACGGTCTGCGGCGCGCGCTGCCACCCTTCAGATGTACGATGGACGTCTGCGGATAATAATAAATCCCCCAGCCCGCTTCCTTGATCCGGTAACACCAATCCAGATCCTCTCCATACATGAAAAAGGTCTCATCCAGCCCGCCCACCTGCTCAATCGTCTCCCGGCGCAGCAGCATGAACGCTCCAACCAGACAATCTACCGGATATTCATCATCCGGGTCCAGATAGCCGAGCTGATAGCCGTTGAACTTCGGACGGTCCGGGAACAGCTTACTGAAGCCAAAGGCATAATAGAAGGACGCAGACGGGGTCGGGAACCCTCTCCGGCAAGCCTTATCGAGCGACCCATCCGGCAAAATCACCTTACACCCGGACGCGCCAAGATCAAGGCGGCTGTCCATGAACGCCAGCATCGTCTCCAGCGTATCCTTACGGATCACAGTATCTGAATTGAGCAGCAGCACATAACGCCCGGAGGCGACCTCCATCCCCTGGTTATTCCCCTTGGCAAAGCCTACATTCTCTGAATTGGCGATTAACAGCACCTCCGGGAACTCCTTGCTTATCGTCTCCACCGAGTCATCCTCGGAGTTATTATCTACTAGAATAATTTCATAGGAATAGCTTGTCTCTGAATCATATACCGACCTCAGACAATCCATCGTCAGGCGGCATGTGTTGTAATTTAGAATCAATATACTAACATCTACATTCACTGCTATACTCTCCTGACAAATATATTGACATTCCCGAAGTTTACATGTTGGGATTCTTAAGTGATTAAACCGAAGTGTATTTCTACCATCGGAGTATGACCTTAAGGTGAGGCTATGCCGTTAGCCCTCCTAAGACAGTGCATATAGCATCTTAGGCTGATTGGCTACTACCACCAATCACAGGTGCGTGAATGATATTCACTGCACCGACTTTATCACGATGTGTTTGAAACCCGCATAGGCATGAATACTTTCTATCTGTTGCTTTATTTAGTGCAGAGCAAGAAGGACATTTTTGGGATGTATACGCAGGATCTACGTATTCCACTTTTATTCCAGCTATATTTGCTTTGTACTCAATAAATTGTGATAAGCGATAGAATGACCATGTGTGCAAGTTTTTTTCGTTTTTACGACTTGTTCTTGTCGTTTTCCTGATATTCGTTAACTTCTCTAAGTGGATGACAGACACTTGATTCTTGGTGGCAAAATTGATAATTTGCCTACTTGCTTTGTGGTCTTTATCTTTCATCCATCTTTGTTCTTTATTATCAAGTCTACGAATTGCATGTAGTTTTTTCTTCTTTCCTAATACTTTTCTTTCACTACGAAACTTGCGTTTCCTATATTTATTCTCTCTACCATTCCCAAAAAAACCTGTCTTTCCTCCGCTAGTAACCGCCACGGCAGGGACCTTCAACCCTAGATCAACACCCATTACATGTTCGCCTGTTGCTATCTCTGTGGGAACTTCAAGTGAAACCTGCGCAAACCACTTCCCTGATTTTTCAACAATTCGCATTAGACCACATTTTGCATGTTGAAGATACTTCTTATGTCTTTCTGTCAAAACAGCAGGAAAAACCGTCTTCTTCACTATATTGTTTGTAATTATAGGAAAAGCAATGGAAGAATCCCTAATGGAATAGTTTTGATTGTTGATATAATAGGTTGGCTTCTTTAAAATTGGACGCTTCCTGTCTTTCTTTACTTTCTTGAATATGCTCTTAGCATCACGAATAGCTTGATTAATTACAGCAGAAGGAAGTGTAGCTTCTACATGTTTTGTGGTGAGCTTTGGGAATGCCCCTTCTTGTTCTGCTTGTTCTGTTAATAAATTTATAACTCGAATATATTCTTTACTCAAGGATTTCAATTCGATGGAGTTATTTGGAAAGAATCTAATCTTTATGGTGACTGACTGCAAGGTTCTCTCCCCCCATCATGTAGTGTTCGACGTAATATTTCAAAAAAGTTTATAATCTATCGACAATTATTATAACATGAAAGGCGCATCGATAGGCGGAGCCTGTTTAGGTTTTTTTTACATACTTAGTATGATTTATATTAACCATGTTGCGCTTGACCCTCTCCTGAATATACCGGCGCTTGCGCTTAAGGGCAGCTCTCTGTGCGAAAAAGGAGGTCCAGGCTCCCAGCAGCTTAGGCTCCTTCAATAGGGAGTAGCCGTGTGCGGCAATCTCATAAGGAAGAGAATTTAGCAGAGTAATCAGCAGGGTATGGGAGGACTCGTTCTTGTATATCATTTTATACCGATTAATATAGGAGATCCGCTTAATGAACATCGCCTTGCCGCTCCGGCCCGACGTCTTCCAGCCCCGCTCATGATAGCCTATCGCTTCCGCATCATAGTAGGCCTTCCAGCCGAACAATCCCGCACGCCAGGCCACATCCACATCTTCCTTATACGCAAAAAAATCAGCGTCGAAAAACTCCCCGTCCACGCTGATATCCTCAATCATCCGCCGCGAGTACATCGCCGCTGCACCGGAGACACCGAATACTTCACCAGACTCATTCCACTGGTCAGCAGGCTCTCCCGCTCCACGGTCAAACGCTCTCCGCGCCTTATTCATCCGCAGACCGGTGCTGTCCACCAGCGAATGGTCCGCCTTCAGCAGCAGTTTACCTGTGGCACTCCCGATCCGGGAGTCGGCCTCCATCCGGGCGACCAGCTTGGAGATATAGTCTGGGGCCAACGTAAGGTCCGGGTTCAGCACCAGCACATAATCGGTCGTAGTCCCGGCAATCGCCTGATTGTGCGCGGGGGCAAAGCCTGTGTTATGTTCATTTTCCAGGAGGACAAGAGATGGACTAGGAATACAGTTGATAGCATCCCCTGAGCTGGTTGCTGCTGTAATTGTTGCTGCGTCCACAGAATGTGCTGGCTTTGCGGTGTGCAGCGCTGCACCCTTATTGCGCTCATGATAGAACGCCCTCACCTTCTCCGCCGATCCGTCTGTGGATGCATTATCCACTACTACAATCTTTTTAACCGGATAATCCTGAGTGAGCACAGCCGACAAGCATTCCGCAATATCATCTGCGCTGTTATAAGTAACAATATGCACACTGACTGTTTTAAGTTTCATGGGGTACCTCGAGTTCCATATATTCATTGTTCGAACCTGTTACTCCCCATTATAACGAAAACAGAGGTGCCGGGCTATGGAAGGTTGTTGAATTGACCCCACCAATACTATCGAATTACAATAAGAAACCCCTAACCATTAAGATGGATTAGGGGTTCTTCAACATATCCTGGAACTACTTCAGCTCCAGCAAAAAGTCTCTCAGCCCTTCACGCCATGGACGGATATCCTGGAACCCGTTGGTACGGATCGCCAGATGCTCCATCACCGAGTTGCGTGGACGAGGCGCCGGACGGGGGAATTGCTCCGTAGCACAAGGTTCAAGCTTCGCTGTAAACTTCAGCCCCAGAAGTTCCTCGGCTTCCGCAAAGATGGCCTGGGTGAATTCATACCATGTGCAAGACTCTGTGTTCGAGGCGTGGTACACTCCATACTTTTCAGTCTGGATAAGCTCAAGCAAGAATCTTGCCAGGTCCACCGTATAAGTAGGTGAGCCCTTCTGGTCATCGACAACCTGCAGCAACGGCTTTTCCTGCCCCAGCTTCAGCATCGTTTTCACAAAATTATTGCCGTATTTGCCGTAGACCCATGAGGTGCGTACGATAAAGAATTTAGAAGATAAGGACTGGACCAGGATTTCTCCTGCCCGTTTGGACTTACCATAGATACTCTTAGGATCAGTGTTATCATATTCATGGTAAGGCTGTTCCCCCATGCCGTCGAACACATAATCCGTGCTGATATAGACCAGCTTAGCCCCTGCCTTCTCAGCAGCGAGCGCCACATTGCGGCTTCCAGTAGCATTAATCAGGTACGCTGCATCCACATCAGTCTCAGCTGCATCCACCGCCGTATGAGCCGCACAATGAATGACCGCATCGGGAGCGAACGCACCAATAGTCTGTTGGCACTGGTCCAGATCGGTAATATCCATCTCCTGACGGTCACAGCCCAGCACTTCATACCCCTGCCCTTGAAGCAAAAGCATAAGATCCTGCCCCAGTTGCCCGCCAGAGCCTGTGACAAACACCTTCATCTTCGCCATTACAGAGAATCCCCCAGACGGGTACCGTACTGGAGTGCGGCATATTTCTGGTATTCGCCAGACTGAATGCGGGTCCACCATTCCTTATTATTCAGATACCACTGAATAGTTTCCTTAATACCGGTTTCGAACGTGTGCTTAGGCTTCCAGCCCAGCTCGTTCGTAATCTTTGTTGGATCAATGCCATAACGGCGATCATGCCCGGGACGATCCTGAACATACGAAATCAGCGAATCCGGCTTGCCGAGCTCTTGAAGCACAGTATTCACGATATGCACATTCGTCCGCTCATTGTTGCCGCCGATGTTGTACACTTCACCATTCACGCCTTCATGAATAACCAGATCAATTGCGCTGCAGTGATCCTCAACATACAGCCAATCACGGATATTCATTCCGTCCCCATACACAGGCAAAGCCTGATCTGCCAGCGCACGCGAGATCATCAGCGGAATCAGCTTCTCCGGAAACTGATAAGGACCATAGTTATTCGAGCACCGGGTAATGTTAACCGGCAACCCAAAGGTTTCATGATAAGCACGCACCAGCAAGTCTCCGCCTGCTTTACTTGCAGAATACGGGCTGTTCGGCGTCAGCGGAGTCTCTTCCGTGAACAGACCTGTAGCACCAAGCGATCCATAGACCTCATCCGTAGACACTTGAACGAACTTAGTCACACTATATTTCTTAGCCGCATCCAGTAGCACTTGAGTACCCAGCACATTCGTCTTCACGAACACTTCAGGCTCCAGAATACTCCGGTCTACGTGAGACTCGGCAGCAAAGTTAACCACTACATCTACACCGTCACCGATCAGCTTATCCATCGCCGCTACATCGGTAATATCCGCCTTCACAAACGTATAGTTAGGGTGATTCTCAACAGACTTCAAGTTCTCCAGATTACCTGCATACGTCAAGGCATCTACATTGACGATCTGGTAATCAGGGTGTTGCTGCTGCATGTAGATTACGAAGTTGCTGCCGATGAAGCCGGCTCCGCCTGTGATAAGGAGTTTCATTTGTGTACCCACCTTTTACTAATAATGATGATTGAGATGCTATAGCTTACACTTCAAAGTTCAGTTCTGCATCCTTTAACAGCGGATGACGCTGATCTTTATCAGACAATACCGGATTCGTGGCCGGCCAGTCAATCCCCAGCGCCGGATCATTCCATAATATGCCACGGTCATACTCTGGGGAATAATATTCGTCCACTTTGTATAAGACTTGGGTGTTGGGTACGAGCGTGCAGAATCCGTGGGCGAAGCCCCTAGGTACGAGTAGCTGACGCTTGTTGTATTCGCTGAGAATGACCCCGACCCATTGTCCGAAGGTGGGAGAATTGCGGCGTACATCCAGGATAACATCATAGATTGCACCGCTGAGCACACGTATGAGCTTCGTCTGTGCCTTGGGTCTCAGCTGGTAGTGCAGTCCTCGGAGTACGCCAACTTCAGCCGAGAGAGATTGATTGTCTTGAATGAAGTTATAGTTAACCCCAGCTTTATGCATGATTTCTTCGTTATAGCTCTCCATAAAAAAACCCCGGTTGTCGCCATGGACAACCGGTTCGAGTAGGCTAGCGCCTTGAAGTTTTAAAGGAGTGACATTCATAATGGAGCTCCTCCTCATATCTAAAGTTTCAGCTTACCAAACGCTTCATCAAAAATAATATTCTGCGCCAGCTCATTCGCCCTAGCCAGCGATGCATGTGTACCTGCGTCAGTCCACCAGCCATTCAGAACATCATAGGTAAGTTGATTCTTCATAATGTATGCATTATTTACATCAGTTATTTCAAGTTCTCCGCGACCAGAAGGAGTGAGCGTTTTAATAATTTGAAAAACCTGACTATCAAACATGTATATGCCGGTTACCGCATAACTGCTCTTTGGAGTCTGCGGCTTCTCTTCGATCGAAAGAATCTTACCCTCTTGAAGCTCAGGAACACCAAAACGCTGAGGATCTGTAACCTTTTGAATAAGAATTTTCGCCCCATTGCCTTGTTCACGGAAATTCTGGATGTATGGGGTGATGTCCTCTTCAAATACATTATCACCAAGAATAACAACACACTGCTCCTGCCCGACGAACTGCTCCGCCAACCCAAGTGCCTGTGCGATGCCGCCTGCTTCGTCTTGGACTTTGTACGTAAAGGAGACATTCATACTGGTACCGCTCCCTAACAAGTTCACCACATCACCCATGTGCTCCTTACCAGTTACAATCAGGATGTCATGTATACCAGCCTGCTTGAGCTTATAGATGGAGTGAAAGATCATAGGATATTTACCAACAGGAAGCAGGTGCTTATTGGTTACTTTGGTTAAGGGATACAGGCGGGAGCCTGTACCTCCGGCTAGGATTATGCCTTTCACTTGGTACCTCCTTTGAGCTACTTATAAACAACAAGAAAATCATTTTATTAAAAATGCCGCTCCGACAATAATAAGGGTTATGCCCAGAATCTTCTTACGAGAAACTTTTTCTGATAACAAAAAATAAGAAATCAGTATCGTCCATATATATGTTACTGATGATAAAGGGTACAAAATAGTATACGGTAAATTTCTTAATAGAATAATATTACTTATAGCTCCTAAAAAATATAACATTCCCCCAGACAAGAAAAAAAGTAAAAAACCCTTATTAATTCCTGGTTTATATGCTGAGAGTCGCTTAAATGCATATCCACCAAATGCCCCAAATAAGGTCATAAGGATAAACAGAACTATTAGTACTACATCCTGTTTAATGATCGCCACCCCCAATAAGTAACACCCCTATGAGGATAATAACGATACCTAGAAGTTCTTTAGGACTAACTGCTTCATTCAACAAAAAATAACCAATAACAAGAGCGAATAGATAACCTACGCTAAGTAAGGGATGAAGGACGGACAAAGATCCGTGGCGAAATGCCACAATCATCAATACTGCTCCAAAAAAATATAATATAAAACCTGAAATTAAAAATATCCATTGGTTTTCACTAAATAATTTCCAGAGCGCCTGTCCAAGAGAGGTACAAACAGCTGAACATAGTATATAAATAATACCTTTTTTGTTTTTGTGAAAAGATTCAATAATTTGCTCAAACATTATGACACTCACCTGCGATCAATAGTTTATACCACGACCTTCAAAATTGAGCTACGGTAAATACTACCGCACCACTACGCAATGCTGCTTCTATGCCGACTTCTGAGTCTTCAAAAATAATAGTATTTTCCGCAGAAATATTAAAAAAACTCATAGCTTTAAGAAATCCTTCTGGATCTGGTTTCACTTTCTTAACATCATTATGTGTAATGATTAGATCAAAAAGTTCCTTCTTCTCAAAATGCTTTAAAATATCATAGCAATTCTTATTTGATGCAGTAGTAACAACAGCTACATAATAACTTTCATTTAAACCCTCAATGATGCTAAATAAATGTTCATTCACTCTGGCAGCACTTAGATTTGAATTATACAAGTCTTTTTTCGAGTTATGAATAGCTTCCATTAACTCTATTGAAGGACTATCTATAATTTTAGGAAGATATTCTTTGTAGTATTTCCCATTGCACTCTTTAACATAAAATTCGTAATCCAAAGTATATTCGTGTTGTTGGAGTGCTTGTTTATAGGATAAATAGTTTACTTCATTAGTATCAAATAAAGTTCCATCAAGGTCAAATATAGCTAATTTATTCTTCAAATTCCCAATCCTTCCTCTCATCAATTATGCCAAAAAACTTTGCCTACCCTCCAGTGTAGCAGCCACCTCTAAGGTTTCAGTACTCATATCGCCAAACCAGTCAACAACATCGTTCATAACGATTATTAGTCCAGCATAAAACAGTAATGCTCTCTTCCCGTTCTTCTCGATTTTGTATGGCATTAACCTTAACCAGTGGACAATCTCATGGAAGAAAATACTCCTAATTTGTCTTTTTGTAAACTTCTCATTTAAATAATTGAAGTAAAAAGAAAACATGGAGTTGTATGCCTGAGAACGTGTAAATAAAAAATTAATCTCATTTTTTGATACCGTTATACTTTGTGTCTTCATTAGAAATTCATATCCGCCATGTAAAGACTGCATTAGTTTAGCGTAGTCTAAGTTAGGGGAATCATGTACATTTCCTGTATTAGGGTCAATTAGATAAAAATTCGGTTTGAAATTTGTATCCTCAACACATATTATATTTTCTATTGTTAGATCACCATGAATTTCTGTGTAAATATCATCTTTAAAAACATCGGTCAAATAATCTTCTTGCAGAAAATCCTCGAGAGCGTAAAGGTTTTTATATTGCTGACCGTTTATTATAATCGTCTCATATTCATACAAACCTCTTATTTCTCTTGCAGCTTTAATTTTTTCTAGGTTACCTCTTACTTTACTTGAAATATATTCAGAAATAAGCTTGGGCTCCGCTGGCCGTTGATTGTGTTTATACAAATTATCTGCAAGCGTATCTAAGGTGTTACGAATAATTCTTCTGCTCTTCTCCAGTGGACGGGAATGAATGTAGTTAAATAACCCTACAGCAGTGGTAGTATACTCCATATCATAGCTGCAATATCCATTTCCATACTGTTCATTTAATATTTGAGGTAGCGGTATCTGCTTTTCATATTGGCGTAACCAGTCAAGCTGCTGAGACAACTTATTTCCGTCTTCCCCAAAAGCATATTTCCGGTAAAAAGATTTGTTTTCATCCATGCATAGCATTACTGTCGCATTTGATCCAGCAGAAAAATCCTGGATAATACTAATATTCTGATTGAGTTCAATATATTTAGCTAGGTATTCTCGGCCATCTCCAGAAAAATAAGCTTCAAGGAAATTCAGACGATCATCTTCGTTGACTTGAGGCAATAAATTCAATACTTTACTGCTTGTTAACTTAGTTGGAAATACTGCATCTTTAAACTTACTTGGTAAATAGGAGAGTACCCATAATGCTAATAACGGTAAAATAAGATATACAGCAAATAAAATTTGAGGCCTTAGTGACAGAGACTCAATACTATATGTTAAATTTACTGTACCTGCATCCAAACTCCCCCGTGAAAATAAAGTCGCAAAAATATTCAAAAAACTAGAAAAGTGCATTTGATTTGACAAAAATAAACCTAAAGTAAAATAAGAAGCCAAATAAGATCCCCAAATAAAAACTGTATACATTAGTAATTTAGGCTTATTTACTTTATGGAAGATATCTTTAAATGCTGTGATAATAGACCAGCAAATGAAAAGCATACTTAGTTCGATCCGAGAGTTGAAAATAGAACAAATCTTTTTCAAACTTTTCTTAATTATCCTACTATATCTTACGGCAATTAGAGACATTACAATTAAAGCACATGCAAATAAGGCATAGAATATAGTTGAACTTCTGAACAAATCGTTATCCATTCCGCTAAGCGTAAAGGAGGAAAAGAGAATACTGACAACAATAACATCCAAGTAGCGATCGACTAAAACAGTTGAAAATGAAAAAGAAATGCCATTCTTCATATTCCGGCCTGATATAAATACTCTTAATAAATCTCCCAACCGAAATGGTAGGCAAAAATTGATTAAATACCCGATGGAAAGAGAACGCAACAATACTTTCTCATTTGGTTTTTCATATATTTCAATGAACTGTTTCCATCTTAGCATCTTAAAATAATGGCCTACCATCAATAAGACGATTGCAGAAACAAATAAGAGTGTACCCATTATCTAGCCACCTCAAATATATTTGAATCTTTAGCTAATTCATATTCTTCCGGTGTACCAAAAGGCACATGCATATCTACTCTGAAACTGCTTATAAGCATTCCTTTTTTTGCCATTACATTATAAACACCACTAACAAAAAACTCTTTGTAATCGCAAACTTTTAAATACTCTTCAACGGATTCTTCAAAAACTTTACGGTTCTTAAAATAATACGCTCCACAAATAGCATCACTACTAATTGCTTGCTTTTCAACCGTTTTAATGACATTCCCATTTTCATCGTAAGCTAAAAAGCTAAATTTAGGATCATTAGACTCAAAAGTTAATAAAGCGCCGTCCAAGGCACCGTATTCTTTGGCATTACAGAAATCATTAAATGCACTGCATTTAAACATATGGTCACAGTCATTGAACACGATGGGATATCCATCATTTATATCTCTAACACCTTCCATACTGGTAAGCACCGCTCCATTTAAAACCTCATCTAACACATTGATACGGGCATCAGGAAAATACTTCAAGATCTCTTTATCTATTTTGTAACATTCCATATGATCACGTAAAACAACAAACGTTAAACTTCTTAAAGTAATAAATTTAGCGATTGAAAGGGTTGCCCAATAAAAAAATGGCTTATCATTAATCATAATCAGTGGTTTAGGTACACTGTACCCCTGATTAAAGAAGCGCGAACCATTACCAGCCATTGGCATAACTAAGTGTATACCTTCATTCATTTACTTTCTCCTCTTCTCATCATTTACTTTTCTCATCACAATGTGCTGCTTATTTCTTAATAGATTTAGCTGTATATTTTAACACTTTGTTATTTCTAAAATCACGTTTTAAATATTCCGATTTGTTTCCTGAGAAAAAATACCCTCCTGCGATTTTCAATGTTTTCATAGCTTGACTAAACAATCTAACATTAGAAACTTGATCATCTTCCCTCCAAGAAATAGGAAAGAACTTAACATTTAATTTGTAAGCAGAGTTAGCTAGAAGCATATAACAATTGAACATTAAGTTGTCAGAAAAACGATAGAAAAATCTATTGGTTAGTATATCTGTTTTATACAAATTCAATCCGGAACCAAGATCGTAGATTCTTTTCCCAGTAGAAACAGTGAACACCCAATTGTACACTCTGTTACCAAAGGTCCGAAACCCGGAATATCCTTTTAACTTAGAATCTTTCATAAACCTGGCACCTAGGCAGCAATCAAAAGATCGATATTCTCCCGATTTCAGCAATGGTAAAATATCCTGTATATCTCCCTGATCATCGCCATGAAGCACAATTATATAGTCAAATTTATTATTCAAGGCATAATCAAATGCAACTTTATGGGAACCACCTAGTCCATAATTTTCATCATTCCTAAGAATTGTTAAGGGAAGTTCTTTATTAGCCACGTATTTCAACACAACATCCTCTGTGTTGTCAGTGCTACGGTTATTCACAACAATAATCTTTGTGATATATTGCATTAATTCTTTATCTAATTGATTAAGCACTCGGGGGATTTGTTGCGCGCAGTTGTAACTCGGTATAAACAGGAGAATTTTATCCACTTAGTCCTTCCTTTCTAGCTTTCGTTCTGTCTAATACATAAATTATGATAACAAAAATGCCTGCTAAATAAGTTGGGTAATAATACATAAAATAACTGCCTGGTTCAGTTAAAAAGAGAATTGGAATTCTTCCCAAACAAATCAAATTCATCCAAAATAGCGGATCCTTAAAGGATTTCGTTCTAAATATGATAATAAACAACAACAAAATAATCGGTATAAAATTCCAAAATATCATAGTGAAATTTAACGTTGCCAACTTACTTTTTGAGAAGTCTAGATAATCAATTACCGATTGTCTAATCTTTAGACTCAATGGATAATTCAATGGCTTTTCCAAAAAAAATTCGGCCGCTTTATTCTCAGGCTTATTATTTATAAAGTTATTAATGTAATCATTTACATAGTAAGCATGTGGAGAGAAACCCGAAGAAGCTACAAATGTTCTTGTTCTTGCAGACAAAAAAATATCTGCATTAAGAGTCACGAGCTTAACGTATTCCTTTTTAAAAGAATTAAAATCTTTTTTTGTAAATCCCTCTCTTACTGCTCCGTTCCAAAATGATGGAGTTTCATAGAAGTCAGGTTCAGCTTTGGTCTTTTCAACATCAATTACTTTGTCTATTACTTCCATGTTAGTGTTAGAAATATCAACACTTTTATCCGTTAATATTATTGATAGGGGATTCATAAATGCGGTTAATTCATATTTCATTTTCACATAGTTATCTCTCTTTATCAGATCATAACCTTTGTTAACTAATAGTGTCCCCAAAATTACAAAGACAGAGAAGTATACTAGCCTCTTTCTCATCCCTTTATTAATTCCATATTTAATAAAAAGAAATAGAGGTATTATCACACTATGATATATTCCCTCTATTCTCCATGTAGATAATATTATTGTTAAAAAGGCAAGGAGGAACAATTTGCTTTTTTCTACTGTTTTTTCAGAGAGAGCGAAGTAGATATAACCAATTAACCAAAGTTCAAAGATAGCCAGCATTGTACTCCGGAAAGTAATTAAAGTACTAAAAATAATTGGAGGCCATACTGCTAAAAAAAACAACAAAAAAAATCTAATAAGTTTAATATTGAATTGATATTGTAATTTTGTAATTATCCAAGAGGCAGCAAACGACATAACAATGATTTCAATAAATACAATCGCTCCAGCAGAAGGGAAAAAATACATAGAAATTATATAAAAATAAGAAGTAATATATGACTGCCAATTTTCAATATTAAAATAAGTTGCAGCTTCAAAGACCCAAAACTCATCCCACGTAAAAATCCCTGGCCATGAAAGAAGCAACCAAACAAATAAAGGTATAAATATACAAAGTAAATTGATCGTCCAAGCCTTCTTGAATGGATTTTTAATACCTCTAAAAAAGAAAATTAAAAATCGAGCGCTGAAATAACAAATAAAAAAGTAAACAATTTTTGATGAAATATAACCTTTATAACTAGCTATATTATCCGAAAACACTTTTTCTGTAAAAAAAGAAATTATTAATAATAATACGGCCGTTATAACGGCGTATAAATCAACTCGACTCTCTTCTTTTTTCAAGTATGATCTCACATCATTATCTCCACTCGTTTTTGGTTTTTAGATTTATCAACGGAAAAATTTATTGATTTTTAATTTAAAAGCCAATTTAATTAAACGAGCCCCCCATTTTGAATTTGCCAATCTCATCAATTCATATTTTTGAGCATTTATATCACTAAAATCATCAGTATTATTATTCCCATACCCTACAGTTGGATATGTCATAGTTGGGTTATCCCACAAGTATCCGGGGCCATTGGCGTCCACTAGTTTAAATAGTTCAGCACCATACTTTTCATATACTGGACTATTAATACTAGCCATTCGCTCACGTAAATATATAATCATATCACGATTAAACTGCCGAGACATGGAGTTCGTTCTAACTCTGTATTTCACGAGTGCTTCAGGAATACTCACACCTAAACATCCTTTAGCACACATAGAGATCCAACCTTCATAATCCTCCATGCCATATTCCATTTCATCCTTATTCAGACCATATTCAATGAAATCCTGCCTACGAACCACCACAAAAGCTGACAACATATTTGAGGCTAGTAAGTATGGAAATTCAGTATTAAATGTAGGCCAAGTGTTACTAGCGTTCCCGAAATACTCTAACCAAGAATAAACAAATGACACGTTGGCATAGGAATCTAATATCTTGATTGCCTTAGGATAAAAATGTGGCTCTATAAGATCATCCGCATCAAGAAAAGCAATATATTCGCCTTCTGCGTTTATCGCCCCAACATTTCTGGCATTAGCCAAGCCTTTATTGCTTATATCTACGACCTTTATTTTAGGTACTTTACTTCTGTATTTCTCAAGCACATCAATACTTAGAGGATCATTCGAACCATCATTGACAATAATAATTTCAAAATTATCATATTCTGTTTTTAATGCACTTTGCATTGTTTCCTCAATATGCGTCCCCAGATTATAATAAGGTATAATTATTGAAAGTTTACCTTTTATACAGTTTGTAGGAAAAGAATCTGCTTTAACTTTTAGACTTGTATCTAAAAGTGAGGGAAATGAGATTTTAGTATTAATTTTTGTTTTTTCAATTATTTGTTGAAAGTACTCTATACGTAATTTCAGGTTCTTCTCAATATTACACAAACTCCGAATTCTTTGATGCGATATAATACTCATTGCTTTCAATTCTTCTTTTGTAAAATTAATCATTTGCAGCAATTTATTCTCGAAGTCATCTTCTTTGTTCCAATCAAATATCAGTCCAGCAGCACCATCATTTCCTACCATTTCAGCTTGACCACCTGATTTAGAGACCAACATTGGAGAGCCTAACCACATTGAAGTTAGGCACGTATAAGGAAAGTTTTCATATAAAGAAGGAACAATTACAGCTTTCGCATTTAATATCTCAGGATTTAAATCTGCAGGTGGAATGGCATCCTTAAAAAGCAGCAGTCCTTCATTTATCCAGCGGCTGTATTTATTTTTTAAAAATTCGCCCAATTTCATTCCACGCGGATGAAAATAAGTATCTCCACCAATAATTTTCAACTTAAACCGGTGGCCTTTCAGCCATAATTTTTCAGCGCCGCTAATCATCTGCTGGACACCTTTTCTATACTCAGCCCGACCAAAATATAAAAGTGTATCCGATTCATGGTTCCTAACATATTCCTCGTTATCATATTCCTCTAATTGATAGGGAAGATTTATAACTTGAATAGGGTTTTCTGGAGCCACATTCTGAATTTGGTCTGCTAAAAACTGACTAGGACTCAATAATGCATCGGCTGCCTTCATGCAGAACTTCTCCATATGTCCGATCCAATAATTAGGAAACTTATATCTTGGGGCTTGATTTACCTTATCCAGTTCAAATGTTGGCGTATGCAGATGAAGTATAATAGGAATTTGAGAAATCTCTGTATCAAACTGCCATTTCCTCATAAGTAGGTAATACCCAATACCATTGTAATCCTGAACTTCTATCACATCTGGTTTATTTTCATCAGATTTTAATAGAGATGAAACCTCTTCCGCATACTGATAGGAGAGGGCGGTCCAATACCCTAGATAGTTATAGAATTCCCCTTGCATATGCTGAAACCGTACGATTCTCAGATTAGGTTCTTCATATGTTATGGTGTTTTGGTGTGGGTCTCTTACTAAAACCGTTACTTCATGCCCACCTCTTGCCATCATTACAGCTGCTTGGTTTACATACATTCCAATTCCCCCGCCGAAATCTGGAGGATATTCACTAGTTAACATCCAAATATTCACTTATTTTCACCTTTTGGTTTATTTTTAAGTTGTAGAAGACTAAAATAGGAATCGAATTTCTTACATTGATTTGTCCAATACCATTTTTTTATCAAATGAAGATTTTCGTTTGACATCTCGACAAGCTCATTTCTATTTTTCTCTAATGATATTAGGGTTTCTTTCAATGCCTTTTTTGTACGATCAATAATATATTTGTTTTGTTTAACCCCAAATACTTGAGGGACTATGCCTACGTCTGTCGAAATCACAGGAACACCACAGGCCATTGCCTCTAATACAGGGTTAGGAGTTCCCTCAATTAAAGACATACATACTAATACATCAATTTTCTCATAATAATGAACCATCTGCTCATGAGGAACAAAGCCATCTACTCTATCGCAGTACTGTGCATCAATTAAGTAACCTTCATTTTTCAATTCTTCAATTACTGGTTTGACAATTGTAGCAAAACCTTTAAAATCCATTTCTTCAGCAGCCCATTTACTATTACCAACCCATCCTATGATGAGTGGACGCTTTTTTATATCAAAACGTTTTAAGTTTTTGGGATAAAATAACTTTTCATCAATACCATCTTCTATTACCATTACTGGTTCTGGGTAAAGGGGAATACTCTTGTAAATTCTATCAAGCTTTTCAGATGATACATAGTAGTTAAATGTATTAAATAAGTTTTCTCTTTTTTCAATTTCTTCAGTTTCTAAAAAGAGATGATCATATACACTTGTAGATAATATTTTTTTGTAGAAATATTTATCTAAGAATTCATTAGGTGAAATGTTCAATGGTTTAAGATATTCATAATAACTATTTTCATTTGAAACAATTGCTATCATTTCTCTCCAGAAGAAGTGGAGGATGTCACAATCTGCAGCACGAAATAAAAGCTTAACAGGGTCCCAGTTACAATCCTCAAAACTAATCAATTTAATTTCATATCTATCACTCAGATTCTTCTCAATTTGTCTAGCGATATTACCAAAAGCCCAATAATCAACATCGGTAATCAATGCAATTTTAGGTAGTGGATTCGTAACAACGTTTGTTGGGGTAGAAAGAGAAACAGTTTCCCCTAACCCCTTGTTTTTTTCCTCCAACCATTTAACAAGATTAGAATCCCATATTTTATAACCGTACTTGTCCTCAAGATGTTTGGCTGACTGCTGAATTATATTTACTGAGAAACGCTTCTTCTCGTATTCTATATCAGTTTGTTCCACTGGCTTAGGGTGATCATGAACCAGAGATAAAGAACAAGTGTTCCCTATTTTATATCCTTCCCTGAAGATCCTGATTGATAAATCAGTATCTTCAAAGCCAATAAACATCTTCTCATCATAGCCACCTAATCTTAAAAACGTCTCTTTCTTTAAAAGAGAGGCTCCACCAAAGAGGAAATTCGAAAGAAAAGGTGCATTTAAATTTTGTTCATATTCTTTATAGTTTCCCTGTTTGTAGCAAGAACCTCCACCTACATTAATCTCTCCGTTTGTAGAATCCACATATAAATGACCTCCCAAAGCAAAAACACGCTCTTGATCGGGATCAAGCAGAGGAATGTTCATGAAATGACAACCAAGCATTGAAATTTCTTTACATATTTGAGCAATAGGATTATTTAAGAAATATATGTCATTATCCAAACAGAGAACCCATTCTGTAGCAACATGACTCAATGTTTTGTTTCTACCGCCCGCAACACCATAATTTTCTCCTAAGCTAACAATTCTATATTTAAATGAACACTTAGCACAAAATGCTTCTATTTGGTCTAGTTCGGTGCTCAGAGAGCCATTATCAACTATCAAGACCTCTCCCTTGAAACCAATAAGGCAGTTCTCTATAGATGTAAGCAAACGGATTGATAACTCTGATCGGTTAAGAGAAAGAAATGTTATCGTCAAATTTTCGCCATTTAAGCCAATATTGCTACCATGCAAAACATAATTATCACTTTCTAACAATTCACCATATCCCGTGTAATAATATGATGTTTTCTGTACCCCATAGTTTAAGTAAGTCATCTAATCCCCCCACTACCTCATCCTATTAAAAAAACTACGCAAGGGAGCAGTAATTTTCCAGCTTTTCGAATTAAATAAAGACTGCAACTCTGCTTCCAGTTCGTTCACTCTTTGAATGCTGTCATTTTGATGATTCCACTTTTGTGCTGCTGTCAAATTAGTTCTAAGAAATTCATTTTCTCTATTTGTGCCTTTTACTGCAATAGATAGTTTTTTGTTTTCAATTCTGCAGCTATTCAAGTCATCTTTAAGAATCTTTATCTCATTTTCTTTCATATGCTCAAGTTCTAACTTTAACATATTGATCTCAGAAGTTAACTTATGAACTTCGCCTTGGTATGTTGTAATTTTTTCTTTTGAGTGCATGTAATCAGAGTAAGACACTACTCTCGCCTCATCCATTGAAGTGCCATAGTATGTAGAAGTATTTTGGACTCCAATTTCGGGCGGCCCCCATACTCCTAAAAAATAACTGACGTTGTTTTGGTCAATATTGTGAAAAGAAGGTAGGTTAATTGTTTCAGCCTGCTTATAGGACAGCATGGTCTCCATGCTCGACTGTCTATTATTATCTATTAATGAATCTCTGTAGCTAATATTGGCGAATCCGCTAACAGGCATACCAAACATAAAATTCCTAGCAGTCCCAAGTACACCCTCACATAGCTCACAAAATCCCAAAAAACTGTATTTATTTTCGTGGAATGGATTGGATTGCTCCGGTTCACTGTAGTACCAATTATCATTAGGACATGATATCAGGATGATTCCGTCCTTTTTAAGCCATTTTTTCAAATTTTCAAGATAGGAAACAGGATTAACTAAATGCTCAATCGTCTCAAATGAAACTATAAGATCAAAATATCCCTCTTCAAAAAAATCTGTATCTTTCTCAGCGTTTAATGTATTGAAGTGAATTTTATCATGACCGAAATTTTCCTTTGCTTTTTTTATAGCATCACTCGATATATCAACGCCATGAACTTCTTTAGCTCCCCATTTTTCAGTCATAGCAAATGAGCCATAGCCCTCACCACAAGCAATATCCAAAACCTTTTTATCCTGACAGTATTGTTTCGCCATCAAATATCTACCAAGATGAATAGAAGATTCTAAAGCGCTATATTCTGTTTTCTCTCCAAATTCCAATCTCTCTATAAATTCCATAGGATTCACCCTCTTATTTCAGATACTTTTCCAATACTTCTGCAGTAGGACCAACCTCAACAACTCTTCCCTTTTCTAAATACGCGACCCTGCTACATAATTGCTCAACTTGTGATGTACTATGAGAAACAAAAAGAACAGTAACACCATTTGCTAGCATTTGCTCAATACGTTGCATGCATTTTTCCTGAAACTTATAGTCACCAACTGCAAGAATTTCATCTACAATTAAGATGTCAGGCTCTACAACCGTTGAGATAGCAAATGCAATTCTGGCTAGCATCCCGGAAGAGTAATTTTTAAGTGGGACATCCAAAAATTCTCTTGTTTCAGCAAAATCAACAATTTCTTCAAATTTCCCTGCTATAAATTTTTTATCATATCCTAATATAGCACCATTTAAATATATATTTTCTCGCGCGCTTAACTCCATATCGAATCCTGCACCGAGTTCAATTAATGGCACAATAGAACCGTTTACTGCAACTTTTCCTTTGGTTGGTTTCAGTACTCCTGCTATTACCTTAAGTAAAGTACTTTTACCTGCTCCATTGAGACCAACTAGACCAAATACCTCGCCCTTTTGAACTTGAAAAGAGACATCGTTCAGTGCCCAAAATTCCTTATAATTCACTTTTCCCTTAAGCATTTTTACAAAGTACTCTTTTAAATTATCAATTTTTTCAATTTGCATATTAAAACGGATAGATACGTCTTCTATTGAGACGGCTATATTCTCCATATTCGTCTCCTTCTATATATACATAATGAACCTATCTTGTTTTTTGTAAAAAACAAACACCCCAAGAAGAAAGGTAACTACAGCTGTAAGAAATAGTACCAAATGATGATAAAAATCGGGAACTTCACTATATAATATTAATTGGCGAAGCATTTGGATCGCTTGAGTGAGCGGGTTCATCTCAACCAGCGGACGAATGCGCTCAGGCAAAATATCAATGGGATAAAATACTGGTGTTAGAAAATTTAATGCTGTAATAAAAATTCCGTATAAATGAGCTAAATCTCTAAAAAACACTGCAGCACAGGATAATATCAAACTTATTCCTAAACTAAAAATAAACAAATAAATTATGGGAATGAATGATAAAAGCATGGTGACATGGAATCCAGTTCTAGTAGCAATCATCACAATTATAACTGCAATGAAAGAAGTAAATAGATTTATCAGACTAAATATGTTTTTAGAGAATGGGAACATATATTTCGGAAAGTACACTTTCTTTATCAGTGAAGCATTCGAGTATATTGAACCTAGTGCTAAATTTGTGGATTCTGCAAAAAAATTAAACATTACAGAGCCACAAAGAAAATAGACTGGGAAGTTCGGGATATTCGACTTAAACAGAGTAGAAAACACCATTGTAAGTATTAACATTGTCATAAGTGGATTTAACAGTGACCACAGTACACCAAGTAAGGATCGTTTATACTTCACTTTAAAATCTCTGCTAACTAATTGTATAAGCAAATATCTATATTTCATGAAATTTTGAATAGGAGTGCTAAACAACTTCACCTAGCGAGCCCCCTCTAGTTCATTATAATTCTTTAATAATTCATAGAAATCAAATGTCTTTCTCAATCCCTTTTCTAGTGAATATTCAGGCATCCATTGAAGCTCTAAATTTGCTTTTCCATTATCCAGGCAACTATCCTTGATATCACCGATCTTTGGTTCTAAATTTCTGCAAACGATATCTTTCTTAGTAACCTCTGAAATTATATCCACCAATTCTTTCAAAGATACTCTGGTATTGGTTCCAATATTAAAAAGACCTTCACTCCCTTTACTAAGGGCAGCTACATTTGCAGAAACTACATCTCTGACAAATATAAAGTCTCTTGTCTGAAGTCCATCACCAAAAATGCTAAGTGAATTTTCTTCTAAAACGTTATTGATAAAGATTGAAACAACTCCACCCTCACCTAGATGATCCTGTCTCGGGCCATACACATTGGCATATCTTAAAATCGTATAATCCATTCCATAAAGCTCAGAAAAAACTTTAATATACGATTCTGGTACAAATTTCGAAATCCCATAAAATGAAGTTGGTAATGTACTATGATCTTCGTTTATTGGTAAATACTTAGGTGTGCCGTACACTGCTGCCGAAGATGCGTAAATAATTTTTTTCACTTTGGAATTTACACAAGCTTGCAACAAATTAATTGTACCTCTTATGTTTAACTCCTGATCTAATAAAGGATCAATTAATGATTTACTAACACTTACTTGCGCAGCATGATGAATCACTATCTCTGGCTGAAACTCAGTGAACAATTCAACAAGCTTTAATGAGTTAATATCAATCAAAGAAAAGTCCGCCGACTTGTTAATATTCTCCTTCTTACCAGTTGAAAGATTATCTACTATTAATACGCGGTGCCCTAAATCGATCAGCTCATCTACAATGTTAGAGCCTATAAAGCCGGCTCCACCAGTAACAACAATTCTCATCAAATACGAACCTCCTAATAGTCATTACAATTTTCCTAATAAATCATTATAGTATGAATACTCATTTAAAAATTATTTATTTATTTTTAGTCCCCCTATATTTATGCTAAAATATCCTCGTACCTACAGATAAAGGAGATTAAAAACGTGTCGAAACCAGTATACGGTAAAAATGCGGTTCAGTCGAGAAATGTTGAAAAGATATCCAGTTACATATGGGCGTTAGCGATAGGGTTCATTGTTTTTTTGGTCTGGGCCCCGTTTCAAGTGGGATTATTTAATGGACAGCAGATTGACTTTGAGAAGCCAATTTATATGTCCTCACTGCTTAGCAGCCTATTGCTGCTGGTGTGGATAGGCCTATACTTCACCAAGTTCAGGCTGGAGGGACAGCGTGATGCGCTTGCCGTGGCCTCGTTGTTATTACCTGCTACCTACGCGTTGTCGCTTATTGGCGCTGCTTCGCATTATATGGCGATGAACCTGCTGTTTGTACAGAGCATGTATGTCGCAATATTCATTATAGCGTTATATTTGCTCCAGCAAAAGCAACTAAATGTTGTCATTCAAAATGCTATTCTGGCTATTGCTTATTTCATCGTCGGTTTCGGTCTGCTGAACTGGCTTGGCAGTTGGAAATTCGCTGGTGGGCTTGTAGGCTGGTTCTCCGATACGGTGCGTGGTGATAAATATTTGGATGCAGTCATGACGGACTCTAACGGGCTGCGTCTGACCTCCATTTTCCAGTATGCCAATACTTATGCAGCCTTCCTTATGGCCTTCCTGTTCGTGGCTGTGTATGCCCTGGTCCGCTCCAAAAAGTGGTATGGTACGCTCACGCACAGCTTCATGTTGGTGCCGATTATTGTATCTCTGCTGCTGACCTTGTCCCGTGGGGGACTTGTCATGCTGCCTGTAGTATTCATTCTGCTCTTGCTTTTCCTGAAGCCTGCGCAGCAGATTCTCTGGATTATTCATCTTGCGCTGTCTGGCCTTGCCGCTCTGCTAGTCACTAACCCGCTGACTACACTTGGAACAGAGCTAAATACTACTTATTCCTCATCAGCAGCACTTAAGGCCTGGGCCTATCTAATTGGGGCCTCGGCAGTCGTTGCTGCTTTGGGCTGGGTGATCCAAAGATTTGTGGCACCATGGCTGCATGAGAAGCTGGGGGGCTCAAAAACCCGCAAATTCACAGGGCTATGGATTCCACTCGGATCAGTCATGGCTGTAGCTGTCGTTGCTTTTCTGTTGATTGGGACTAGCGTCCGCAGTTTATTGCCGGATAACATTGAGACGCGCCTGGAGAACATTAACTTCAAGCAGCATAGTGTGTTAGAACGTTTTACTTTCTATAAAGATGCTATGAAGGTTGTGAAGGATTATCCGATTCTCGGATCAGGCGGGGGCGGCTGGTCTGCCTTATATGAAGAGTACCAGAACAACCCATATTTAAGCCGTCAGGTTCATAACTTCTTCCTGCAGTATTTAATCGAAGTCGGAATTGTCGGGTTCATTGTATTTATGGGCTTTATCGGTTTTATTTTCTACAAATACATCCGTACCTATCTGAAGCGTGAGAAGGATGAATTCCATAACGGGTTCTTCTTCTACATTATTGCGCTGTCTATCCTTGTACACAGTCTGCTGGACTTTAATATGAGTTATGCGTTCATGGGTATTCTGGTGTTCATCGGTTTGGCTGGTATGGGCGCTGAAATGGATAACAAACCGCTCCGCCAGAGCTGGAATAAAGCCGGCATTCGGATGGGATACATGGCTGTACTGACCATCGGGACAATATTCCTGCTGTTCCTGTCGATCAACTACATCGGGTCCAGCGATGCTGCGCTCAAGGGCAAAAACTTAGTTTCCGTGAGTACCTCCTATGAGGAGATCAAAACTCCGTTGGTCAAAGCATTAGATGCCCGTCCATACCATCCGGAAGCAGCATTATACTTGTCTTCTCTTGACATGCAGGTATTCAAGCAAATTCAAGATGAGCAGTATCTGTCTGAAGCCTCCAATGTGTTGACGCGTGCTCTGAAAGATGAGCCTTACAACAAAAATCTATTGGCTCAATTGGCCAGCTATTACGATCTGAAGGGTCAACCTGACATGGCGTTAGCAGTATACGGTGACAATGCCTACAAGTTCAAATGGGATATCACGTGGTATGAGTCATTGATTAACCGTGCTCAGACGCTTGCTGCTGCAGCTAATGAGCAGAAAGATGAGGCCAAGAAACAAGAATACCTCACCGCCGGACTGGATGCATACAAGCATGTGGTGGATGGCGTGGAGCATCTGAAGACTCTTCCACCAGAACAAATGCAAGGACG
The DNA here is from genome assembly GCF_000517865.1 of Paenibacillus sp. FSL R7-269. Classification (NCBI taxonomy): domain Bacteria; kingdom Bacillati; phylum Bacillota; class Bacilli; order Caryophanales; family Paenibacillaceae; genus Paenibacillus; species Paenibacillus sp. FSL R7-269. Next base: position 88,795 of record NZ_ASPS01000023.1, on the reverse strand, counting down.
TCCGTTCTCGGTTACTCCTACCATTGCACTAAATGTGGGGAAGCTACAGGTCATCTCAGGACAAAATGATGTAGCTGCTGCTACGTTGAAGCTTGGGTTAAGTGAAGATTACAATGATACAACCAACCGCGAAATTGCCCGCTGGTACTTGGCGGCACTGAAGAAGGCAGGAGCAGCAGTCGATCAGCCAGTCTATGACAAGCTGGTTGCCGCTGATCCGGCTGAGGCCGCAGCCATTGAGGCTGTTGTGAATACGCAGTACTGATCGCAATAACAGAACAGATATACAAAAAAGCGGCTTCCTGTCTGTACAGTGGGCCGCTTTTTCATGATGATTTAAGGGAGATTGGATAAGAATACGTATGAAGATACGCTATAAGTATCCTTACCTACTAAACAGTCTCTCCTCATTCTCGATAACCTGCTTCAAATACTCCAACAGCCCTTCCTTAAGCTCTTCATGCTGAAGTGCGTAGTGGATGCTGGTCTGGATAAAACCCATCTTCTCGCCGACGTCATGTCGTCTGCCTTCGAAATCATAAGCTATAATCCGCTCCACTTCACTTAAACGGGAAATCGCATCTGTAAGCTGAATCTCGCCGCCTACACCTACCTGCTGTTCACCAAGCATATCGAAGATACGTGGAGTCAGGATATACCGTCCCAGGATCGCAAGGTTGGATGGAGCGTCCTCACGCTTCGGCTTTTCTACAAGCCGGTTAGCTTTATAGACACGTTCTGCTAATTCAGATCCGTCTACCACCCCGTAACGGGAAACATCCTCCCAAGGTACGGGTTGAACGCCGACGATAGAGGATCTGTATTGATCGTATACTTCGATCATCTGCTTAAGGCAGGGTTTGTTAGACTCCACGATGTCATCCCCCAGCAAGACTGCAAATGGCTCGTTACCGATGAACTTCCGGGCGCACCAGATGGCATGTCCGAGGCCGCGCGGTTCTTTTTGACGAATGTAGTGAATGTCAGCCATCTCGGAGGATTTGCGTACCGACTCCAACAGTTCCCACTTCTGCTTCTCTGCCAGATTGAATTCCAGTTCAAATGAATTATCGAAATGGTCTTCGATAGCTCGCTTGCCTTTACCCGTCACAATAATAATATCTTCAATCCCGGAAGCAACTGCTTCTTCAACAATATATTGGATCGTTGGTTTGTCTACGATGGGCAGCATTTCCTTGGGCATCGCTTTGGTCGCGGGCAGGAAGCGGGTTCCCAGACCGGCAGCGGGAATAATCGCTTTACGGATCTTCATCTCATGGCTCCTTTAACAGATATACTCATAATCTCAATTATAACAGTTCCTGCTGCTTTTGGGCAGTACACTAAGGCAGGGACAAATAGGGACGGAGCGTTCTGGGTGAACACCCGGCGTTGACGGTCTCATTGGATGTTGATATAACAACACTATAACAAGTACTTGGTAGAGGAGAATAGCCATGTTAGACTTATCCAGTCCAGTATGGGAAGAGCTTCACGGCCCTTTCGGTTCAGCTAAGGCGGTCCCTGTCTTGCTGCAGCAATTGCAGGAGGACTATACCTCAGAGGTTAAAGATGAGCTGTATTGGGAGCACCTGTTCCATCAGGACACAATTTACAGCATCACTTTTGCCGCATTGCCTTATTTGTCGCAGCTTGCCAGGCAGTCGGATAATCCCGAAGTAAAATTAGATATCTACGCGACCTGCGGGATCTTCGTGACGAATCAGTTGACAGTGCACAGCGGAAATCTTCCTGCTGAATTTGATCATCAGAATCCGCCGCTTGTTGAGGAGCTTGTCCAAGAGATTTATACGGCCTACCTCACTGCTGTTAAGCATCTGGGCAACCTGTCGGAAGAGATCTTCCGCTATGCAGAAGCGGCTCAAAAGGATGACCAGGAGAAGCGATACATCCTCGCTGCGGATGCTGCTTACCGGGGAGATCGGGCAGTAGCGGGTATATTGTTGACCTATTCGGAAGGCGATGAATACATGGTCGGATGCCCGAGCTGTTATGAGGAAATGTATATTTGGCCGAATGAGAACAGCCCCGGGATGACCGCCTATTCTGACGACCCGGTATTCAACGGCAAGGAGAATGGTCAAGCCGTTACGCCTTCCGAGCTTGGCAGCACCAGACAGGAGGACAGTCCTCTAGTCCGGCTATGGCAAGCAGCTCATACTATAAAGAACAGTCAACTCCTGGAGCAACTCCCTTACCTCTCTGGCCATGTGTACTGTCCAACCTGTGGTGGAGCTCTGGACATCTGGCCGGAGCTATTGCCTTTGTAAGAGATAGCAGGTGGGTAAAAGGATTGGTTGACCTGGATAGCGTGGAGGATATAAAGATAGGCCCGGGAGAACCTCGGGACCACCCGAATGGATGGTCCCGGCTTCGCCCGGGCCTATTATGCGTTTAATATTATTTACTTCGCATTCACCAGTTGTCCGCGTGTAACGCCAAGCTGGTTAGTGGCCTTCAGGCTTTTCCAGACCTGGGTTCCGGAGATTTCACCACGCAGTGCGCGGCTGTAAAGGCTGATAACCTCTGCTACCTGCTCTGGAGTCTCCTCTAGGAACTCTACACGGAAAGAAGCGACGCCTAGCTCACGGAAGTTATTGAGGTATTCAGCGCCCGACTGCTCCACCGCGTTATAAACCGTGTTGCGGCAGCCTTCGTCCACTCGGACGGGATGGGACATGCCAATCCGGTCCTGCAGCGAGGCCCGCTGCTCCTCACAAGGACGGCCACAGTTGGTGTAGTCTGTGCCTTCACTCATGAACGTACAGTAGACGCAGTGTTCTGTATGGAACATCGGCAGATGCTGGTGGATGACAACCTCCATGCGGGAGGTGTCGCTGTGCCCTAGCAGATCAACCATCTGCTGAATGTTCAGGTCATACGACGGTGTCACCATGTCACAGCCAGCGTCCAAGAACAGATCCACAGCTCTGTGATTGGCGATATTCAGCGAGAAATCACCGATCAGCCGGGGATGCGCAGCCTCCGGGTGCTCCATGCGGTGGCGCAGGTAATAATACAGCGCGCCGGTGTTGCGCACCAGCACAGCATCCGGCTGCAGCCGCAGGATGTTGGCATGGTAGCCGTTCTCGTTCGGCATATGGATGCGCGGGGTGGCCAGTGCAATACTGGCCCCTGCAGCCCGCACAGCGTCTACTGCCGCTGGGAACTGCTTGATGAACTCGAAATCGGCGTATATATTCGTTACGCCGACTTCGAGCGCAGCCTGTACCTGCGGCAGGCTGCGGCACAGCGCGGTGAGCTCCGCTTCACCGCTGCCAACTGCGGCGCCCCTGCGGGAGGCACCGCCGTAGACCTCGACCTCCCGTTTCACATACACGGGAGGCTTAGGGCGCTCGCCCGCAAGCAGCTCTACCGCCTGGCGGCGGATGCTGTTCAGCTCGCGCATGGGCACGATCACGTCGCCTTGCAGATGCGACTCCAGCGCTTCAAGCTGGAACAGGGTCCCGCCCAGGCGGCCAAATTGTTCTTCCAGCAGCGCGGTATCCATCGGACGCTTCTGCGCTGTCTCCAGCGCCAGCTCCGAATCCACACGGACAGTGACGTTCTTCTGAACGTCTGTCCACCAGGTCGTCAGCTTCTCGCCTACGCAGCCCTGCACCCGCACATGAACCGGGAATACCCGGTATGGCTTCTCGGTCTCGTAGGACTGGCGTAGCGCCTTATCTAGCGCCGGGTCATTCGTCTTCCAGATGCGGTCCCCCACATGCAGACGGCGCAGGTCTACGTCACTGCGGCCAGGAACGATATCAATGATCCAGCCCTCACCGGCTTCGCCTTCCAGCTTGACGCCCTTGCGGCGCAGATCATAGACGCGGCCGCCTTCTTCCTTCTTCGTCGGATCACCCGCATCGAACACAATGCCGTCTCCGCGCTTAAGCGGAGCATGAATGCGGCAGACCACCCCATCGCGCAGGATCTGCTCCACGGTGCCCAGGTACACCCCGCGGCTTTTCGGGAAGGTGCCATCGACTAATTTTTTATTATTGGTGCCTTCAAGGAAACCGTTCGTGAACCCGCGCGAGAAGCTCTGCTGCAGCTCCCGCATATCCTCCTTCGAGGTAGGCGTCCAGTTCCCTTCAAAATACTTATCGATCGCCTTACGGTATTTACTGACCACATTAGCGACATACTCCGGGGTTTTGAGCCGGCCTTCGATTTTGAACGAAGTCACTCCGGCTTCAATCAGCTCCGGCATCAGGTCGATGGCGGCAAGATCTTTCGGCGACAGCAGGTAAGTCACATCGCCCATCGGCTTCACTTCACCGTCAATCATCAGATCATACGGCAGACGGCAGGCCTGGGCGCATTCCCCGCGGTTCGCCGAACGTCCGCCCCACATTTCGGAGGTCAGACACTGGCCGGAATAAGACACGCAGAGCGCACCATGCACGAATACCTCCATCGGCAGGCGGGCTTGCTCGCCAATCGTGCGGATTTGCTTCAGATTATTTTCACGGCCGAGGACTACACGTTCCAGCCCCCATGGCTTCGTGAATTCCACCGCTTCCGGTGAGGTAATCGTCATCTGCGTAGAACCGTGAATCGGGAAGTCCGGCGAGATCTCGCGGATCATATGCACCAGCCCCAGGTCCTGAACAATAACGGCATCCACACCCGCATCCACGCAGGCATCAATCAGTCCCTTGGCATCCGGCAGCTCATTCTCGAACACCAGTATATTAAAGGTCAGGAACCCCTTCACTCCATAGCTGTGCAGAAACGCCATAATCTCCGGCAGCTCGTCCATCCGGAAGTTGTTCGCTCTGGCCCGTGCATTGAATTTCTCTACGCCAAAAAAGACAGCATCCGCCCCGTTCGCCACCGCTGCACGCATGCAGTCCCAATCTCCCGCCGGAGCCAGTAGCTCTACGTCTTCTCTGCGTATTCCTTGCTCTTTCATTTATATCCTCCCAAACCGCCTGTTCGGCGGGTCATTTACAGCTTTTTAACTTATTAATTGTATCAAATATCACACCTCCGCGCCATCTAAATGGCAAGAATTATATGAACACTTCATTCGTTAGCACCATACAAAAAAAGAATGCCTCCTGCCAATAATGGCAATTCAGGCATTCTTCGTATACCCCCCTACTCCCCCACCCACCCAAACGACCCCAGCACCCGCTCCAGCACCGCCTGCTGGCTCGCCGTGGCATTGGCGGTGTTCAGTGTGACGGTGAGCGTATAGACCACATCGTTGCGGCTGAAGATGATGATCTTCGTGCCCACCGGGATGCTGTTTTTGGTCTGCTCTATTATGAGTATCGTGGCTGGCATACCGGCGAAAGTGGTTTCTGTGATGCTTTTTACCTGCGGGCCCTTAGGATCTTGCTTGGTGTTCTGGTAATAGCTCTGCAGCTGGCTGACGGCATATTCCGGCGTAACCTCGGGGCTGGCATAGAGCTGGAACCGGCCGCCAGTGAAGCGGTATTCCACGCTCTGGCTCTCAAACAGATCCTGAACCGGGCTCCACAGCCGCGGAATATCGAGCTTGTAGCCGTAGGTCTTGGAGGTCTTGGTGACCGACTTCTGGCTGAGCTGTGTATAATCCTCTGACGCCAGGCGTCCGAAGTTACTCTTCGTTTGGGCAAAATCAATATCGATCGAATTCAGCACCTCTGTGAAGCGCGCCTGATCCCCACTCTGCCCTGGCCCGGAAGCCGCAACATATTCAAAATAATAACGGTACCCGTTCTTCAGCAGCAAAATCTGATATTCGGTACTCCACCCGCTGCCCGGATTAAGCCCGATCTCGTTAATCAGCACCGGCTCACCGGAGACCTTGCTTGCTACGCTGTCCTTCAAGGTGTAGGCCTCAGCCACATAGGTGTCACGGAGCTGAGACAACAGTTCCTGGTTCCAGCTTGCCAGCGTAGAGCCTGCAGGGGCGGAGCTTACTTTTACACGCAGATAACTCCCCTGCTTGCCCGCATAGTAGAGCTGCTGGTCATCCGCACTCCAGTCGGCAGGAACCTTGAGCGCAATCCCGTAGTCATCGTTGTAGCCTTCGCGCAGCCCGTTGCGGATAGTAGAGAGGTCGCGGAGCTTTCCGTCGGATGCGTCAAAAGAGGGCTGGAAAGAATTCAGCAGCGCCGCATATTTGCCCAGATCCTTATAATTCGCTGCATTGTCATCTGTCAGATAGATCTCATACAGCCTGCCTCCGGCATAATATTGCCTGCCCTCCCAGAGCGCGCCGCTCGAATCCTTGCTCACAGTCCGGGCGTAAGGAACCTTGGCCTTAGACACAGCCTCCCGGTCCAGCACAGTCTCCCCGCCCTCCTCCGAGGAGCGGACCAGATTCTCCAGCAGCCCTTCGGGATCAAGCGGAACGGCAAGCGGCGAAGCATGCACCTCCAGATAATACCCGTTCTCTGCACTCGTAAAAGTCGCTACGCTCTCATTCCCTCCGCTGTCGCCTACCACCAGCCCTGGCGGATAGTTCATGCTCCACTCCAGATAGCTGTTGCCGATCCGGGTTTTGCCGGCGTCACTATCAATCCCGCTCTGCGCTTCAACGCCTACTGCTGCCACCGGTGGAGTTAGCGTAACTAGTACCCCTCCGCCCTCCGCCGGATTTATCCGTGCACCGAGCACTCCAGCCACGAACCTCAGCGGCACCATCAGCACACCGGATACCATCCGCGGGGGCGCGGCGAGCTTGATATTGACGCCATCCTTCCAGGCAGTCGTACTGCCTATCGTCATCGCACCGGTATGCGGCCCGTACATAACCTTCACCACATCATCGCCTTGCAGGGAGACGGTGCTGCCGAAGGCTTTTTTGAAAATCCCCAACGGGACCAGCAGCGTTCCATTCTCCGAAAAAGGCTTCGGAATCGTGACCGGCTTCCCGTTAACCGTTGCAGAAGCACTGCCCGCTTGAAGACTAAGCTGTAGCAATGCCCCCTCCGCCGCCTGGGCCTTTCCCACAGGAAATAGGCTGAGCAGCAACAATAGGACTACAATAACAGACACTCCGCGCCGTAGATGTCCCGCCCTGCTACAAGGTCTGGCTGTACCTGCCGCCTCCTCACTCTGTCGTCTGATCATCGGTCTCCCCCTCCGTCTTAGCGGCGCTCACCAAAGGGTCACCTTGTCCAAGAACAAGGCTTCTGGCCACGATATCGCCGTCACTTTGCATCAGCAGCTTGACCACTGCCCCCGGCTTGTACTGTCTGAATAACTCATTAACATCGACAAGTGAAGTTACCCGGTGTCCGTCTATCGCATAGAGGGCATCTCCTGGCGTGATCCCTGCCTTGCGCGCTTCAGCCGTAAGCACCTTCGTCACCGTCAATGGCTCCTGCCCCGGCAGTCCGACAATCACAGGCCAGCTCTCCTCAAGCTCCACTCCAAGGCTCGGACGCCGGACCTCTCCATATTGGAGCAGCTGATTCATGATGTACTTCACCGTATCTGCGGGAATCGAGAAGCCCATATTTTCCACACCCACTGCTGCGAACTTCATACTGTTGACCCCGAGTACCTCCCCCTTCATATTGACCAGCGGCCCTCCGCTGTTGCCGGGATTGATCGCCGTATCGCTCTGGATCAGCCGGTACGCCGCATCCACCGAACGGTTGAGACCGCTGATTACGCCTACAGTCGCCGAATTTCTCAGGGAAAAGGAGATCGGCGTACCAATCGCTATAACTTTTTCGCCTACCTGAAGCTTGGTGACGCTGCCTGCGAAGGTTGCAGGCTTTAAGGCTTTGGCTTTGATTTTGACCAATGCAAGATCACTGAATTCGTCCGAGTATGTATCTGTGATGTTATAGCTCGTCCCGTCTGAGGTGACCACTACTGCCTTCTCCAGCCCTGCCATCACATGGGCATTGGTAATGATCCATCCGTCAGCCCTGACGATAATCCCGGAGCCGTGAGTCAGATTGTAGCGGTCATCCGGCCCGCCGGTTTCTCCGCCCGCTTTGCCGATAATGCCGACTACAGACGGCGAGACACTGCTTATGATTTGCGGAACCGGATCTGCTGCTGCGGGCTGGCTCCATTGTCCCTTACTCTCCTTTTGCACAATACCTGCTTGTCCGGCCTTCATTACGTTGACAGCCGGGCTTCTCTCAGCCGCTAATGCTCCTGCCTCTCCGTAGCCCACCCCATGAACAACACCGGCTGGACCTATGAATCCCGACAATGATATCAGCAGAATACCCGGCAGTACCACCTTGCCTCGGGCAATCCCGCTCCTCCCCATCCCCATGCTCTCCCCTTCTTTCCTGCGCGCGAAGCATATGAATTCTTATCTTCAAAAAAAGACGCCTTTAGGATCGCCGCTGGCGGTAAAGGTGTCTTTAAGATGAGCTTGCATCTGAGGTTATGTGTGCCTTACTCTAGCTAAACCAGTTGATAATCATTGCATAATCGGATACCACAAACACCAGCAGACTTACCACTGCAAAACCGATAGCAAATTTGTTCTTCTGTGGAGCTCTAAGCAGCCGGACCACACCGATAAGTATCAGGATCGTGAATACAATCATAAACGCATCGAAGGTATGAAATTTAGACGGTTCTTGCGCGGCAGCTTCTGCAAGCAGCATGGCAATCCCTCCCTGAGAGTGTTGTCAAGCAAGTTTCTCTAATCCATATCACCTTCTATGTTATCGTTACCATTTCAGTCACGCAATAGAAATATTTTAAAAACGGTGTATTTGTCACAAAAAAATATCCCTTATGACTAAAACGCACCTCAAATTAGCGATATTTATCATTGACCGTTGTTGTTTTATTCATTTTTCAAGGAGCCAATCCACTTCAAACCAGCCTACAGCTGCTGCTATCCATTCAACGTAAAAGCTTCTCATTGAATCTTACGGCGGACATGCTGTAGATATGCCTAAACTGCTTGTCTACTGTCCGTTTAATTTTCTTATAATATAGTGTTACAATCAATCCTGAATTCAGAATATAGGCCAGTAGAAGGAACGGTGATCCCTGCTTGAAATATATCGAATTTGGAATCGGAAACACATGGTGGGTGCGAACAGAGATTGAACAGCCGGATGGCACAGAGGTCGAAGTACAGGGGATCGTCCGGCCAGTCATCTTCCGTTCCTTCTACATCCGGGTCTGGATCGGAAGAACAGTCTGGATTGCGGACTCACAGGAAGGGTTCAAACGGGGAGCTAAAGCTACCCGCCGGTTCAAAATCATCCTGGGCATCCGCAGTGAGTTGTAGCGGGGAGCTGATACTATAAATTGCTGATCGGGCAGTATTGCTGTTACGTGTGTTTTTTGCTTACCGCTGGAGTGCAAGTGTGAGGGATATTTAAGTGGAATTAGTACATCTAGTTTGGTGCAACCGTTGCATTTATAACAAACAGTTGGAAAAACAACACTTGTTCAGCCCGATTTTCGCTGAATCCGCAGAGTTCCATGGAGAGAAGTGGAGTTTTTCCAACTACGTTCGTACTCCACGCCATTCCAGCAATATTAAGTGCCTTATTTCCAACTACGTCTACTCTACAAGTTAGAGAATAAGTAAGGGGGCGTTCTGTCTCCCCAAAATGTATGAAACTTGTGAAACCTGCCGCAATAGATTAAAAATACCCCATGCCTCTCCTGTAAGAAGGGACATGGGGTATTAGGGTTATCAGCTACACCGTCTCAGAAGTCTGTAGTTCCATAGCCAACGTACGTTCCGTATCACGGATCAGGACAGGCTTCAGGTAGCGGCCAGTGTAGGATTCCTCAACAGTAATCAGCTTCTCCGGTGTTCCAGTGGCTAGGACCGTACCGCCGCCGCTGCCGCCTTCCGGTCCCATATCGACGATATAATCGGCCGTCTTGATGACATCGAGATTATGCTCGATAACCAGAACCGATTCGCCTGAATCGACCAGACGGTGCAGTACCTCAAGCAGACGGCCGATGTCATCCACATGCAGGCCGGTTGTCGGCTCATCCAGGATATAGAGGGTCTTGCCGGTGCTGCGGCGGTACAGCTCCGAAGCCAGCTTCACACGCTGAGCTTCACCGCCGGACAGGGTGGTTCCCGGCTGGCCGATGTTAATATAGCCCAGACCTACATCCAGCAAGGTCTGCATTTTGCGGTGAATCTTCGGAATGTTCTTAAAGAACTCCGTTGCATCCTCCACTGTCATTTCCAGCACATCCGAGATATTTTTGCCTTTATATTTCACTTCCAGCGTCTCGCGGTTATACCGTTTGCCTTTGCAAACTTCACAGGGCACGTAGACATCCGGCAGGAAGTGCATCTCAATCTTGATGATCCCGTCTCCACGGCACGCCTCACAGCGGCCGCCCTTCACATTGAAGCTGAAGCGCCCCTTCTGGAAGCCGCGTACCTTGGCCTCATTCGTCTTGGAGAACAGATCACGGATATCATCGAACACGCCTGTGTACGTAGCCGGATTGGAGCGCGGAGTACGTCCAATAGGGGACTGGTCAATTTCGATGACCTTGTCCAGATTCTCCAGGCCGCGGATTTCTTTGTGCAAGCCTGGGCGAACCTTGACCGCCTTGTTAAGCTGGCGGGCCAGACTCTTGTAGAGAATCTCGTTAATGAGCGAAGATTTGCCTGACCCGGATACGCCGGTTACCGCTGTGAACACACCGAGCGGAATCTTTACATTCACATTCTTCAGGTTATTCTCCTTCGCTCCACGGATCTCGATCCAGCGTTCATTATCGGTTGGCCGCCGCTTAGCAGTCACCGGGATGAACTTGCGTCCGCTCAAGTATTCACCGGTCAGGGAACCGGGGTCCTTCATAATCTCCTCCGGGGTCCCTTGGGCAATGATTTGGCCGCCGTGTTTGCCAGCTCCCGGTCCAATGTCGATAATATAGTCAGCCGCCATCATGGTATCCTCATCATGCTCAACAACAATGAGCGTATTGCCGAGGTCACGCATATGGGCCAGTGTAGCAATCAGGCGGTCATTATCCCGCTGATGCAGGCCGATACTTGGCTCATCCAGAATGTAGAGGACTCCCATCAGACTGGAGCCGATCTGGGTAGCCAGCCTGATGCGCTGGGCTTCCCCGCCGGATAGAGAACCTGCTGCCCGGCTAAGGGTCAGATAATTCAGCCCCACATTCACCAGGAAGCCTAGCCGGCTGCTGATTTCCTTGAGGATCAGATTGGCAATCGCTGTTTCTTTCTCACTAAGCTTCAGATCTGCGAAAAAGTCCAGGCAATCCCCAATGGAAAGATCCGTCACATCGGCAACATTCCGCTCATTGATGGTCACCGCCAGAATCTCTTTCTTGAGCCGCTTTCCCTTACACGAATGGCAGGGCTTGGCGCTCATGAAGCCTTCAATGAACTCACGGATACCCTCAGAGGCTGTATCACGGTACCGGCGCTCCAGATTAGGAATTATTCCCTCAAACGCAACGAGAGCGTCTTTGCGCTGGCCGAAGTCGTTCTCATACCGGAAGCGGATCTTCTCGCTGCCCGTTCCGTGCAGCAGCTTGTTCATATGCTCTGGCGACAGGCTGCTGACCGGTACATTCTGCGGTATTTTGAAATGCTCGCATACAGATTTCAGGAACTGTGGATAGTAGTTCGACGTACTGCCTGTCCAGGCCAGGAAAGCTCCTTCTTCAATGGACTTCTCCATATCCGGGATCAGCAGATCGGGATCGACTACCATATTCATCCCCAGCCCGTCACACTCAGGGCAGGCCCCAAATGGGCTGTTGAAGGAGAACATGCGCGGCGCCAGCTCTTCTATGCTGAATCCGCAGACTGGACAAGCAAAGCTGGCACTGAACAACAGCTCTTCCTGGCCCATCACATCAACGAGAATCTGACCGCCGGACAGCTTCAGCGCAGTCTCCAAAGAATCGGTAAGCCGGGTCTCGATATCATCCTTAATCACAATCCGGTCAACAACAACCTCAATCGTATGCTTTTTATTCTTCTCCAGTACAATATCTTCCGTCACTTCGCGTAGTTCACCATCCACACGTACACGGACGAAGCCTTGCTTCGAGATATCTGTGAAGAGACCCTTATGCTCACCCTTACGGCCGGAAATGACTGGGGCCAGAATCTGCAGGCGAGTCTTCTCCGGGTATTGCATAATCCGGTCCACCATCTGTTCGACGGTCTGCGAAGTGATCTCTATGCCATGATCCGGACAATGCGGATGGCCAACCCGGGCAAAAAGCAGCCGCAGATAGTCATAGATTTCCGTAACCGTCCCTACCGTGGAACGCGGGTTACGGCTAGTAGTCTTCTGATCAATCGATATGGCCGGAGAGAGTCCGTCGATGGAATCTACATCCGGCTTCTCCATCTGGCCCAGGAACTGGCGGGCATACGCAGACAAAGACTCCACATACCGGCGTTGTCCCTCGGCGTAGATGGTGTCGAAGGCCAGGGAGGATTTACCCGAACCGCTCAGCCCCGTTAGCACGACGAAGCGGTCACGCGGAATCGTTACGTCGATGTTCTTGAGATTATGGGCCCTTGCGCCCTTGATTACTATACTTTCATGTGCCAACGGTACCTCTCCTTTAAGGGGAATTTAAAATGGAAAAACATTACCTTTCGATCCCTCCCAAACCCTCCCTTCCAAGGGAGGGCCCCAAGGGTTGCACCCTCTGGACACCCGCAAGCTCGGCGGAAGGAATTAGGTTGGTGAATGGACGACTACTGGGGCAATGGGCCCGCTAACCCCTACGGGGCCGCTCCTACGATTAGAGCGATTCGGCTCGCTGTGGCTTGCCGACAACGCTGTCCCTCCGGGATACGCGCTAAGGGCTTAACAGCGGGCTGTCCCTTCGGGATACGCAAGGACGTGGCCCCTTTATCTTCAAAAGGAACGGCCTGAATAGCACCGTTCCCTGGATCGTTAACTTCAGCGCCGGGTTACTCTGCCCGCAGTTCAAGCAAGGCATCGCGCAGCTCGGCGGCGCGTTCGAATTGCAGGTTCTTGGCGGCGTCCTTCATCTCGGCCTCCAGGCGCTGCATCAGGCTCTGTTTGTCTTTCTTGTTCAGCTTGCCGCCGACACCGGTGAGGTAATCGGCCTTGGACTCGGCCACCTTGGTCGCCTCGATGATGTCGCGGACCTTCTTGTTGATGGTTGTCGGGGTAATCCCGTGCTTCTCATTATGAGCCATTTGAATCTCACGGCGGCGCTGGGTTTCGCTCATTGCCTTCTCCATGGAATCTGTTATGCGGTCCCCATACAAAATAACACGCCCGTCAGAGTTACGCGCGGCCCGCCCGATCGTCTGGATCAGCGAACGCTCGGAACGGAGGAACCCTTCCTTATCGGCATCCAGGATGGCGACAAGCGAGACCTCCGGCAGGTCAAGACCCTCTCTAAGCAGGTTAATACCGACCAGCACGTGGAAGGTACCCAGACGGAGATCACGCAGGATTGCCATCCGCTCCAGCGTCTTGATATCAGAGTGCATATAACGTACCTTGATGCCAATCTCCTTGAAGTAGTCCGTCAGGTCCTCAGACATCTTCTTCGTAAGGGTGGTAACGAGTACACGTTCATCGCGTTCTACCCGGTCACGGATTTCACTAATCAGATCATCGATCTGTCCTTCGGTAGGACGCACTTCTATAATCGGGTCAAGCAGACCGGTAGGACGGATAATCTGCTGAACCATAGTATCGCAATGCTCCATCTCATAAGGGCCCGGTGTTGCGGACACATATACAATCTGGCTTACCTTGTCTTCGAATTCCTCGAATTGCAGCGGACGGTTATCCAACGCAGACGGCAGGCGGAATCCATGCTCCACCAGGACGGTCTTACGCGCACGGTCACCATTATACATCGCCCGGATCTGCGGAAGCGTAGCATGGGACTCGTCGATCACAATCAGCATATCATCCGGGAAATAGTCCATCAGCGTATAAGGAGTAGCTCCCGGCTCACGGAAGGTAAGCGGACCGGAGTAGTTCTCGATTCCCGAACAAAAGCCGACTTCCTTCATCATCTCGATATCATAACGGGTCCGCTGCTCCAGGCGCTGAGCCTCCAGCAGCTTGCCTGCTCCATTAAGCACAGCCAGCCGCTCCTCAAGCTCACGTTCAATATTAACAAGGGCTACACGCATCGTCTCTTCCTGGGTGACAAAGTGGGACGCAGGGAAGATCGCAATATGATCTCGTTCGCCGATCAGTTCGCCTGTCAGAACGTCTATCTCCGTGATCCGCTCGATCTCGTCTCCGAACAATTCAACCCGGATCGCATGTTCTCCCTGGGATGCCGGGAAGATCTCAACGACATCCCCGCGTACACGGAACGTACCGCGCACAAAATTAATATCGTTACGCTGATACTGGATATCTACGAGCCGGCTCAGAATCTGATTACGCGGCTTCTCCATCCCTACCCGCAGCGAGAGCAGCAAGCTTCCATATTCCTTCGGCGAACCGAGGCCATAAATACACGACACACTCGCCACAATAATAACGTCACGGCGTTCGAACAACGAGCTGGTTGCAGAGTGGCGGAGCTTGTCGATTTCTTCATTTATGCTGGAGTCTTTCTCAATGTAGGTATCAGAGGAAGGAATGTACGCCTCAGGCTGGTAGTAATCGTAGTAACTGACGAAGTAATCCACGGAATTGCTTGGAAAAAATTCTTTGAACTCACTCGCCAGCTGTGCAGCAAGCGTCTTGTTGTGCGCAATGACCAGCGTCGGGCGGTTCAATTTGGAAATCACTTGCGCGATGGTAAAGGTCTTGCCTGTACCTGTCGCTCCCAGCAGCGTCTGGTGCTTCTTGCCCTGCCGGATGCCGTCCACTAACTCTTCTATGGCATGAGGCTGATCGCCCTGGGGTGTATACTCGGACTCCAGTTCAAAAGTCTTCGTACTGACGACAATATCACTCATTTGCCCGTCTCCCCTCTATCGTCTAGAATATATGAATATATTATAATTTTAACCCTAATTATCCTTCATCCATACCATACTGAAAAATATGGAAGATAGGAATGCACGTTCCCGTTTATTATACAGCGTTGCCCAGACTGTTGCAAACCATAATATATAGAAATTTAAGGAGCCTGAATTTATGGATTTCATTACAATACTCGGCCTGCTGGCCGGAATTGCCGCTATGATCGGCGGTTTTCTGTGGGAAGGCGGCAGCCTGTCCGGCCTGCTGCAGCCCAATGCTGCCCTGATCGTGTTCGGCGGCACCCTTGCGGCGGTGCTCATCAGCTTCCCGGGGTCCAAGCTCCGCAGCATTCCGGCGGCGCTCCGCCTGGCTTTTGACCGGCAACGGGATACCAGCCGGGAACAAGCCGAAGAGCTGATTGCCATGGCTGCACTCACGCGGCGCGGCGGTGTTCTCGCCCTGGAGAAACGGGCAGAAGAACATCCCGATCCCTTCACCCGTGAAGGCCTGTTTCTGATTGTCGACGGCAATGACCCGGATCAGGTCCGCCAGATCCTGGAGCTTGGGATGGATGCCAAGGAGCTGAAATATGAAGGCTATGCCAAAATATTCGAAGCCGCCGGCGGCTATGCACCGACCATGGGCATTATCGGTACCGTTATGGGGCTAATCCGGGTTCTAAGCAATTTAACGGACCCTTCCAATCTGGGTGCGTCGATTGCCGTAGCTTTTACAGCAACACTCTATGGCGTAGCCAGTGCCAATCTACTCTTTTTACCCATCGCCTCCAAAATCAAATCCCGCAGCCAAAGTGAGCTGGGCACCATGGAGATGCTGCTCGTCGGCATTCTGTCCCTGCAGAATGGGGATCACCCGCATCTGGTCCGGCAAAAGCTGGCCCCTTTCCTGACAGACGCTCCTAAACGCAGCATCCGCACCAGCCCGGAGGAACCGCTATGAGACAAAGAAACCGCCGGCAGCCCCGTGCCGCCGCCGGCAAGGAGAGCCGGGACCGCTGGATGATTACCTACGCGGATCTGATCACGCTTCTGCTTATTTTCTTCGTGATTCTGTATGCTATGAGCAGCTTGGATTCGCAGAAGTATGCCATTGTCAGCGGCTCCTTATCGGATACCTTCAAGAGCGGAAGTGCAGTGCTGGAAGGCGGAAGCGGCGTGCTGGAAGGCAATCAGGGAATCACCGGGGCTGGCGTTTCGAAGGGTCATAATGAAGACGGTGGAGACACTGGCGCTCCTTCAGCCACAGACTCTGCGGATGCGGACGGGCTGAATGGAACCGGGCAAACAGGAGATGGGGCGGGGCACCAGCCGTCAGCGCGCGAGCTTGCTTTTCGGGAACAGGAAGCGAAGCTGGCTGCTCTTATGGGCGTCATCACGGAGTATGTGGAGGAGAATAACCTTGGGGAACAGATTTTTGTTGCTGATAAGCCGCAGGGCATTGCCATCACGCTGAGTGACCGGTTCCTGTTCGATGCGGGAAAGGCTGAGTTGAAATCCCCTGCCTTCCCTGCACTGCGCCAGCTCTCCGGCCTATTCCGCGGTATCGGCGCTACCATCAGCATCGAAGGCCACACCGACAATGTTCCCGTGACACCAGGATCAGTGTACAAAGACAACTGGGAGTTATCGGGCGCCCGGGCGCTGTCCGTCCTGCGCTTTTTTCTGGACAAAGAGGGGCTGAGCCCTGATACCTTCCAGTACGCAGGTTATGCCGATACCCGGCCTGCTTACGATAATACAACCACTGAGGGAAAGCAGCGGAACCGCCGGGTTGAACTGATTGTGCTGCGCCAGCTTCAGGAGAAGGAGTAAGATACAGACGCAAAAAGACAGACCTCTCACATTAGTAACATCTAATGTTATAAAGAGAGGTCTGCCGTATTAACATCCGCTTCCGCAAATAAGCTACCTTTTATTCCCCAACCAGTTCCTTGTACGCAGCCGCATCCAGCAGGCCGGTTACTGCCTCTCCGAACTCTGCATCAAGCTCCAGCTCAAAAATCCAGCCGTCCCCGTAAGGGTGATCGTTGATCAGCTCCGGGCTGGCCTCCAGCGCATCGTTGATCTTGGTCACCTTGCCTGATACGGGTGAATATAGCTCCGATACGGTCTTCACGGATTCGATACTGCCCACGCTGTCGCCTGCGGAGATCGCCGCGCCTACTTCCGGAAATTCTACAAACACGATATCGCCCAGCAGATGCTGCGCATGATCCGTAATCCCTACACGTACTACGCGTCCCTCGCCCTGCTGCGCCCACTCATGCTCTTCGCTGTATAGCAGGTTGTCAAGCACTTCACTCATGTCCAAGCCGCCTCTTTTCCGTAATTGGAGTTCTAAATTTAGTTATAGCCTAAGTTATCGGCTTGCCTAATGTCAATATAACTGACAGTAAAATTAAATTTGTCAACTTTTTGACGTTTTTTGATTGACAGGGCAGAGGGTTACCCGGTTTAATGGAGTCAGTAGAAAAACATATGGTTTGCGAATGATGGCATAGGGAGAGACTGTCTCACAGGAAGACAGCGCCGAAGGAGTAAGCCCGGGATGGGTGAATCTCTCAGGCAAAAGGACCTTTGCCGGACGCATCTCTGGAGAGCATCCGGGTGCCTGCGCCGCAGGCTTCACGGATCACCAACGGGGAAACCTGCGCTTCATTGCAGGGTAACTCTCAGGTACCAAGGACAGAGCGGAAGTCCATTTATGCATGCGTGCATAATGGCTTTCGCCTGTCCTTTTTCGTATGTAATCAGACCAAGGGAGTGACAAGATGGAGTCTTTGAGAAGAACGCCTTTTTATGACCTCTATGCCGCTTATGCGGAGTCCAGATGTATTGATTTCGGCGGCTGGGAGCTGCCGGTGCAGTTCACCGGCATCGTGAAGGAGCATGAAGCCGTCCGTGAACGGGCCGGACTGTTCGATGTCTCCCACATGGGGGAATTCATGGTTACCGGGAGCGGTGCAGAAGCCTTCCTCCAGAGAATGACCACGAATGATGTCACCCGCCTGGAAGACGGCGCAGCGCAGTACACCCTGATGCTCTACCCAAGCGGCGGAGTGGTGGACGATCTGCTGGTATACCGGCTGGGCGTGGAGCGTTACATGCTTGTCGTCAATGCGTCCAATATCGACAAGGACTTCCAGTGGCTGCAGGAGCATCTTACCGCTGAATTCAGCGGCGTCAGTCTGAAGAATATCTCGGATGAGACGCTGCTGCTCGCGTTGCAGGGTCCGCTGGCAGAGACGATTCTGGCCAAGGTCACGCAGGTGTCTCTAACAGAGCTTAAGCAGTTCCACTTCCTCGAACACGCTGAAGTCTGCGGCGTCACCGTCCTGCTCTCCCGTACCGGATATACCGGTGAGGACGGCTTCGAGCTGTATGCTCCCGCAGATACAGCAGCAGCACTCTGGAACGGCCTGCTGGACGCTGGCGCTCCGCATGGCCTGACGCCTGCCGGACTCGGCGCACGCGATACGCTCCGCTTCGAAGCCAAGCTGCCGCTGTACGGCCAGGAGCTGTCGGCGGAGATTACGCCGCTTGAAGCCGGTGTCCAGTTCTTCGTGAAGCTGGACGCCGGCGATTTCATCGGCCGCGATGCCCTGCTGAAGCAGAAGGAAGCCGGTCTGCCCCGGCGTCTTGTGGGCCTGGAGATGATCGACCGCGGCATTCCCCGTTCCCACTACCCTGTGTACGCGGACGGAGTGAAGATCGGTGAAGTAACGACTGGCACCCAGTCCCCGACCCTGAAGCGGAATCTCGGACTCGCCCTGCTGGACGCTGCCTATACGGAGATCGGCACAGAGGTGTACGTGGAGATTCGCGGCAAGCAGCTCAAGGCTGCCGTCATCAAAGCCCCATTCTACAAAAGAAGCCAAGGAGTGAAGCCGCAATGAAGCACCGCTATCTGCCAATGACTGAGCAAGACCGCGCAGAAATGATGGAGACCGTAGGCATACAATCCATCGATGAGCTGTTCGCCGATATTCCGCAGTCTGTCCGTTACCAGGGAACCCTGCCGATGTCCGGCGCCTTGGACGAATACGCACTGCTTCGCCATATGAAGGGCCTGGCTGACAAGAATGCCGACTTCGATACCCACACCAGCTTCCTGGGCGCCGGATTGTACGACCACCACGTTCCGGTCGTCATCAACCATGTGATTTCCCGTTCGGAATTCTATACTGCCTACACTCCTTACCAGCCGGAGATCAGCCAGGGGGAGCTTCAGGCGATCTTTGAATTCCAATCCTATATCTGTGAGCTGACCGGCATGAAGGTTGCCAATGCCAGTATGTATGACGGCGCAACCGCCTTCTCCGAAGCGGCTGTGTTGGCCGCAGGCGCCACCAAACGCAAGAAACTGATTGTCTCCCGTACAGTTCACCCGGAAGCGCGTCAGGTGCTGCGTACCTCCGCCAACGCCTGGGGTCTGCAAATTGTAGAGATTGACTATGCTGACGGGGTAACGGATCTTGCCAAGCTGGCCGAAGCCATCGACAGCGATACCGCTGCCGTTCTGGTTCAGTCCCCCAACTTCTTCGGCGGGATTGAGGATCTGCGCGGGATCGAACCGCTGATCCATGCGGTTAAGGGACTGCTTGTCGTCAGCGCGAATCCCATTGCACTTGGCGTATTGGAGTCTCCCGGACGGCTTGGCGCAGATATCGTTGTCGGTGACGCGCAGCCGCTGGGAATTGCCGCTTCGCTCGGCGGTCCGACCTGCGGATTCTTCGCCGTTGCCGAGCCGCTCATGCGCCGGATGCCGGGCCGGATCGTCGGCCAGACGGTTGACCGGAATGGCAAGCGCGGCTTCGTGCTGACGCTGCAAGCCCGCGAACAGCATATCCGCCGGGAGAAGGCGACCTCGAATATCTGCTCCAATCAGGCGCTCTTGGCGCTGTGCGCTTCCGTCTACTTGTCCGTGATGGGCAAGGAGGGCATGCGCGAGGTTGGTGAGTTGAACATCCGCAAGAGCCACTATGCCGTTGGGCGGCTGGCTGAAATCACTGGCGCAGAGCGCGTCTTCACTGCCCCGTTCTTCAATGAATTCGTCCTGAAGCTCCCGGAGGGCAGCAGTGTGAGTGCGGTTAACTCCAAGCTGCTGAAGGAAGGCTATCTGGGCGGTTATGACTTAAGCCGGGATTATCCCGAGCTGGCCGGACATATGCTGGTTGCCGTAACGGAGAAACGAAGCAAGACCGAAATTGACGAATTCGCAAGCGCACTGGAGGGCTGTGTATGAAACCGGAACAAAGTCTGATTTTTGAATTAAGCCGTCCAGGCCGCTCTGCCTACTCCCTGCCTCTGTGTGATGTGCCGCAGGACGAGGGCCTTGGCTCACTCATTCCTGAAGGGCTGCTGCGCAGTGAGCCGGTCGTACTGCCGGAGGTATCCGAGGTGGATGTGATCCGCCACTATACCGCCCTGTCCCGCCGCAACTTCGGAGTTGACAACGGCTTCTATCCGCTCGGCTCCTGCACGATGAAATACAACCCCAAGATCAACGAGGATGTCGCCCGCTTCCCGGGACTCTCCAAGATCCATCCGTATCAGCCGGAAGAGAGCATCCAGGGTGCGCTTGAACTGATGTACACGCTGCAAAAGGATCTCGCCGCCCTGACCGGCATGGATGCCGTATCCCTGCAGCCCGCTGCCGGCGCCCACGGCGAGTGGACCGGCCTGATGATGATCCGCGCCTACCATGAGAGCCGCGGCGAAGTCCGCTCCAAAGTGATCGTGCCCGATTCCTCGCACGGCACCAACCCGGCCAGTGCCGCCGCAGCCGGTCTCGACACCGTGACCATCCCCTCCAATGACAAGGGAATGGTGGACCTCGAAGCACTGAAGGCCGCTGTCGGCAGCGACACCGCCGCGCTGATGCTCACGAACCCGAGTACCCTCGGACTCTTCGAGACGCAGATCGTCGAGATCGCCGCGATTGTCCATGAAGCGGGTGGCCTGCTCTATTATGACGGAGCGAACTCCAACGCGATTATGGGCATCACCCGCCCGGGCGATATGGGCTTCGATGTGGTGCATCTCAATCTGCACAAGACGATGAGTACGCCGCATGGCGGCGGAGGTCCGGGAGCCGGACCAGTCGGTGTAAAGGCGAAGCTGATCCCGTTCCTGCCGCAGCCTACTGTGGCCCAGAACGAAGACGGCAGCTTCACGCTGGACTGCGGCGGGCCGGAATCAATCGGCCGCGTCAAAGCCTTTTACGGCAACTTCGGGATTCTCGTCCGTGCTTATGCGTATATCCGCACCTACGGTCCTGACGGCTTGCGTGAGGTGTCCGAGAACGCCGTGCTGAACGCCAACTATATGATGCACCGGCTGGCTCCTTACTTCGAGATTCCCTTCCCGGGCATCTGCAAGCATGAATTCGTCATGTCCGGCAAGAACCTTAAGCAATACGGCGTCCGTACCCTCGATGTAGCCAAACGGCTGCTTGACTTCGGCTATCATCCGCCAACCGTCTACTTCCCGCTGACGGTAGAGGAATGTATGATGATTGAGCCGACCGAGACCGAGAGCAAGGAGACGCTCGACGGCTTCATTGAGACGATGATCCGAATCGTTAAGGAAGCTGAGGAAACGCCGGAGATAGTGATTAACGCACCGCATACGACTGAAATCAGCCGCCTCGATGAGACGCAGGCCGCGCGTAAGCCTGTACTTAACTGCTCCTGCGGTTAACCTTCTGCCAGAGAAGCTAGGCTTCTAAATCAAACAGCCGGGTCAGGGATACATTCGTATCGCTGCCCGGCTGTCTTGTATGTACCCGGAAGCGGATCTCCCGGCTAAGGCGTAAGGCGCTTCACGAACTGGAAGCGGTCATTCACCCGCATTTTACTATAGATGCTCTTCAACATATTGCGCACCGTGCCTTCACTGATCCCCAGATCGCTCCCGATGTGCAGCGCGCTCTTCTCCATCAGCCATAGCCTCGCTACCTCTTGCTCCCGCGCAGTCAGTTTATATTCCAGAAGCATGGCCTCAAGCCGATACTGCTGCATCTCCGGGTTCTTCTCCATCCACTTCTCCATGATATTCTCGGCAATCTGCTGCACGAAGGGAACGGCGAATTCAATAGGCTCTCCTCTATTAAAAGAAATATCAACATACCCGTAAACGCTATCATCATCCTGCAGCGGAGCGCATACACAGTTCCAGTCGCGGAAGGTCTGATCCGTATGCTCCGTTCCCCGCACCACCCCGATGCAGTTCATCTCCATCGCCAGCGATACGGCATTCATTCCCGCCTGCTGCCTGCTTAAGCTGACCCCCGGACGCAGCTCCGCCTGCTCCATCTCCGCCTGCGTCTCCGAAGAGGAATAGACCAGCTCCAGAATGATCCCCGCCTTGTCTGTCAGGAATACCACATATGGAATCGAGAGCAGCTGGCTTAATTTGTTCATTTCACTGCGGATCGAAGAAATCATAGCTCTATGGTAGATGTGCTCCCTGGATTCTTCGGAAGCCCCCGCCGCCACGGACATCCCTCCCTGGACTTGGGCCTTAGCTGCCTCCAGGGGCCGGAAGGCTTCAAGTTCGCTAGCTTCTAAATCCCCAGGCATACTCCATGCTCTTGATTGATTAAAGACTCTCACAAACGATCCCTCCATATTTACCAATTCCTATATCATCAATTTTAAAAGAAAGCATTATAACATACAATTACGGAATAATGAACATTCAGTATTGGATCTGTAAATCCCCGCGTTAGCGCTGTAAAATGTAGAAATCTGTTCATCTCATATTTCTACATAATTCCAGGAGGTTCGACATGCTTCGCATCGGCTATCTATCGACTGCCCTCAATCTGGCTACCGCCATGGTATCCTTCCTGCGCTTCGGCAGTAATTATGCCCTCTTCATCATGGCCAGCTATACACTCTTAACCCTTGCGGGATACCGGCTGCTGCAGAATAAAAGGACACTGCATCTGATCCCTCTACTCACCTTCAGCTGTTCATTCCTCTTATACAACGTGACCTATGTATTATTGAAGCAGATTAACCTCGTAGACCTGTATGCTGTAGACTGGAGACTTGAGGTTCAGCTGGCGTTTCCCCTGCTGGTAGGGTTCGCCGTTCAGACTCTCCTAAAGCGGAGCGGCAAATCCCGGTTGGTGTAGTCTATCCGGGGTTGCCGATTTTTTTTTTGCAAAATCGACCTAATCTGATAGTTTTCGACATCGGCTCAGTGATATATTTACTCTTACGTCTTTCGATCGCTGAGGATTCAGATATTTTCTCCGCATGCATCTGCGGTAACGCTTTCAAATCAATGAACAGGAGGGTTAAGCTTGAGTATGATTGAAGCCAGAGGACTGAGTAAGTCCTTTATGCAGGCGGTGAAGGAGCCCGGCCTAAAGGGAGCGGTGAAGCATCTGTTCCTGCCCCGGCATATCGAGAAGGTGGCGGTCAAGCCGCTGAATCTGAGCATTGAAGCCGGGGAGACGGTGGCCTACGTAGGACCGAACGGTGCCGGTAAATCGACCACTATCAAGATGCTGACCGGCATTCTGATGCCTTCCTCCGGGAGTATCTCGGTGAACGGGATCAATCCGTACCGCAAAAGAATGGAAAACGCCGCCCAGATCGGCGCAGTCTTTGGGCAGCGTACCCAGCTGTGGTGGGATATTCCGATTGCCGAGTCCTTTTCGCTGCTGAAGGATATCTATCAGATTCCGGATGTCCTCTACAGGAAGAACATGGACTTGTTCACCGAAATGCTAGGGATGAGCGAATTCATCCACCTCTCCGCGCGGAAGCTCTCGCTGGGTCAGCGCATGCGTGCCGATCTGGCCGCTGCCCTGCTGCATAACCCGCCGATTCTGTATCTCGATGAGCCGACGATTGGCCTTGATGTATCCGTGAAGGAGAAGATCCGCGGGTTCATCAAGCAGATCAACCAGGAGCAGCAGACGACCGTGATGCTGACGACCCATGATTTGGGCGACATTGAAGACCTGTGCAAGCGGCTGGTCATTATCGATCACGGCGCGATTATTTATGACGGTACGCTGAGCGAGGTCAAGGCCCGTTTTGCCAAAAACCGTGTGATCTTCTTCCAGGTACGCTCCCCTATGCCGGAATTGCACGAGCTGCTGGAGCAGAGCCCCGGGCTGAAGCTGGAACAGCAGAGCAGCCAGGAGTTCTCCGTCACTTTTGACCGGTATGAGTATACCGCCAGTGAAGTGGTCAGCCGGGTGATGAAGCATGGGGAGGTACTCGATTTCCGCATGGAGGATACCCATATTGAGCAGGTCATTAAGGCTGTCTATGACGGCCATTTGGACCTGAACGAGCACCGGGATGCAAGGGGGCAGACGCACCATGATGACAGCAGCCCGGCTTAACAAATACAGAAGCATTGCCAACCGCTCCTTGCAGAATGTGATGGCCTACCGGAACTCCTACATCATTAATATACTAGCAAACTCAATTAATCTGGTCGCAATCTTCTTCCTCTGGCAGGGAATCTATGGCGGGCGCGAGGCGGTGGGCGGCTACTCCTGGGATCAGATGAAGACCTATCTGCTGGTGACCTTCCTGGCCAATTCCGTCTTATCCTGGTATTCCGAGACCTCCATCTCCGGCAAAATCCTGGACGGCAGCGTCGCCATGGACCTGCTGAAGCCGATTGATTTTCAGACGGCCCGATTCGCTGAGACCCTGGGTACGAGTCTGCTGGAAGGGGCGATAAGCACGGTTCTGCTGATCGTCTTCGCCACCTTCCTTACCGGAGTGACCTTCCCCCACTCGCTTATCGTCTATCTGCTGTTTGCGGTTAGTCTGCTCTGCGCGGTTGTGGTCAAATTCGGCGTGGTCTATCTGGCGGCCCTGTTATGCTTCTGGTCGACGGGGTCACTGGGGATAGTCTGGACGCGGATTGCGCTTACCAACCTGCTGTCAGGCGCACTGGTACCGCTGGCCTTCTTCCCGGACTGGCTGGAAAAGCTGGCGCTGCTGCTGCCCTTCCAGGCCATCATTCATACGCCGACGATGATCTTCCTGCAGCAGGCAGATACGTGGGAGAGCCTAAGGCTGATCGGGATTCAGCTCTTTTGGGGGGCAACGCTCTGGATGGCGGGCAAAGCCATGTGGAACTGGGCGGTCCGCCAGGTGACCATTCATGGAGGCTAAGGCTGAAGGAGGACGCAGAATGAAAATATCGCAAATGCTCTATCTCTATAGAAGGCTATATGTGCAGCAGCTTAAGGCGATTCTGGAGTATAATAAAGACTTTTACATCCTAATGTGCTCGGCGGCCTTGACGCAGGTTCTGGGATTTGTGTTCCTGTGGGTGATCTATGACCGGATTCCGGATATTCAAGGCTGGCAGTTCTGGGAGGTCACCTTCATGTACGCCATGATCTTCCTTACGGAGGGAGCGGGTTCGCTTTTCTTCGAGGGCAGTTGGAGGCTGGGCAGGCTGGTCAACACAGGGGAGCTGGACCGTTATCTGCTGTGGCCGGTGCCGGTGGTTCTTCAGGTGTTCTGCACGGGGATTGGGATTAACGGACTCGGCAATTTGCTCATCGGCGGGGTGATCATCTGGCAGTCGCTCATGCACAGCCCTATCCACTGGACTGCGGGCAAGGCCGCCATTCTTATCCTGCTGTTCGTCACTGCGGTCATTATCCGGGTATCCATTAATCTCATGGGCAATTCAGCGGCCTTCTGGATTCGCAATGCCGGGAATGCGTTTCCGCTGATGGTGCATAATCTGTCCGATCTGGCCAAATACCCGATTACCCTGTTTCCGCAGGCGATCCGCATCTTCATTTCGACGGTGCTGCCCTATGCGTTCATCAGCTTCTACCCGGCAACCTATATCTTCGGCAAAAGCGGCTGGTCCGGCTGGTGGCTGCTCGCCCCTGTCGCGGCAATTGGAAGCGCGGCTGCGGCTTACGGGGTCTTCCGGTACGGGTTGTCCCGGTATGAGAGTACGGGGAACTGAGGAGTGCGGCGGGTGTGGTAGTGTGGCAGTCCGCCGCTCACTTGCGGCGGGTTCCGGCGGGTGCTGGGGGAGCTTAAGGTAGCCGGGGGTAGGGTGAATGAGGTGCTCAGGGTGCAGAGGTGTACCTTATTTGCTGGATTGGCGCGCATTTGGCGATTTCAGGTGCATTAGTGCACTTCATTTACTGGTTTTACTCACATTTGAGGATTTCAGGTGCACTAGTGCTCCTCATTCAGTCATTTAGCCAACTATCTACGAATTCAGGGGCACTAATGCTCCTCATTCAGCCATTTAGCCAACTATCTACGAATTCAGTGGCACTAATGCTCCTCATTGGCTCCTTCAGCCCACTTCTGCCCGCATCTGAGGGATTTATCCCTCTCATTCCACTCATCCGCCCACTTCCGGTCACATCTGAGGGATTTATCCCTTTCATTCCACCCATCCGCCCACTTCCGGCCACATCTGAGGGATTTATCCCTTTCATTCCACTCACCCGCCCGCTTTCGGCCACATCTGAGGGATTTATCCCTCTCCTTCCACTCATCCGCCCACTTCTGCCCGCATCTGAGGGATTTATCCCTTTCATTCCACCCATCCGCCCACTTTCAGCATCATCTGAGAGATTTATCCCTTTCATCCGCCTATCCGGAATCCTTCCGCCAGCCTCCCGAATCACTCCCTTTGATTTTCAGTATCTTACTATACTAAAAAACCTCCCTTTGGTTACCTGAAAGAAAATTCCGGCTAAAAGGAAGGCTTTACTCTACTTCGTTCTACTGTGCGACAAATTGCCGCTTAGCGAGGTCCATCTCATACCTCTGCGGTCCCGGTTCCGGGTCGCCTCCGGCCCCTACTGGCAAGTACACCACTAACTGTTCGTTCTGGTTGGCCGGGAACGGCGGCAGCTCAGAGTACACCAGCGTATCATGCACAATTTCTCCCAGCTTGAAGGATAACGGAAACACTTTTCCGCTTTCCTTCTCCCTAGCAAAAGCATAAGCAACCAGTCCGTGCCCTGACTTGTATTGGGGCGCAAGCAGATAGACTTCTGCCTTCGCAAAGGAGACCACGGCAAATTTCAGCACGCGGTCGGTCGGCTGCACGAACAAGAAAGCAGGCAGCTCCAGCAATACCTCATCCTGGTCCCCCGTCTGGTACACGATAGAGTAATCAGCCTGATAGGTCTGCTCCCCTTCGAGGCCGTCATTGCTGGACACATTCAGATGTCCCCGCTCCTCGGGGCCGCTTGCGATCATCAGCAGTTCGCCTGGTCCGGCTGAGGTTCTCGCCCGAACCGTCCCTTCGGCATTCACGGAATCGATAATGACCGATCCGGCTAGACCCTCCGGCGGGAACTGGCTGGTGAGGCCGGCTGTAGTTACCGGGGTCGCTGCGGAAGCAGTTTCCGAGGCGACTACGGAAGCAGTTGGTGCAGATGAAATAGTCTGTGCAGTAGGAGTTGCAGATGGCGACGCAGAAGCAGACACTAAGGCAGACGAAGCCGGTTCTGCCGCCGGAGTACCGGTGGCGGATGTATTTTGGCTGCTACATCCCAGCAGCAGGCTAAGCGACAGAACTGTGCCCGCTGCCAGTGTTGTAGTTTTAGACCGGATAGGACTCATTCCCCTCTAATCATTTTTGGAGTACAACCCATTATATAAGATTATCACGGTCCACAAATTTAGAGATTGTCTTATTTTCTTTAAAAAATAGTCACCGGAACATTCCCTTGAGCAGCGGCGGCGTGGCGAGTGTGGTTACCATTACAGCAATAATCACGCTGGTAAAACACTGCGGCAGCAGCAGTCCGCTCGCAAGACCGGTGGCGGCTATAATCAGGGCGACTTCGCCTCTGGAGATCATGCCTGCGCCGATAATGAGCGAGGAACGCGTATTGAACCCGGTCAGCCGAGCTTGCGATTTTCACTCCTTTTATCCTAAAAAACACGTAAAACGACAAGGAGAAGCCTGCGTGACAGGCTCCTCCTAATAACACTGAATTATTCAGTTCACTTCAAACGATTCTCTCCAGAATCGCTCCAATGAACATTGCTGTAAACCGGATTACTTCAGATAAAAGACCTCACGCAGCGGCACCATCGGAACCGCATCATTGAAATCAAAGGAGCCCTCGACCATCTTTGAGGTGATCGCATTCCAGCGGTTGCAGGCCTCACTCCCGGCGATGTAGGCGAACGCAGCTTCCGTATCCTCACATTCAAAGCAATAGAAGAACTGGTTGCCGTTCTGAAAAATCGAATAATTGCGGATGCCCGCTTTGCTGTGCTCCTCCAGAATCTCCGGCCACGGCTCCAGATGCATCTGTACGTATTCCTCTAAGTATTCCTCTTTCACCTTCCAGGTCCAAGCCAGCTTATTCCTGCCCATCCTCGTATCCCCCTGTCATGCATTCCTTTGATCCGATCATATCACATAATTATACAATTTGAATATGTCCGTTTTAGACATGGAGGGCAGCAAGGATACGCTTCGATCTCAGGTGCTGATTCCCGCTTCATTCGGACGGAGAATGGCAGAGCCAATCGCCAGCAGAACTGCTGCCATCAGGCCTAGGATTGCAAACGGCAGCCACAGCTCATTCCAGCCGCCGCCGGTTGCGGCAATGTCCACCGCCTGAATCGCCCATTTCTGCGGTGTAAAGTTAGCCAGCTTCTGCATATATTCCGGCATGATGGAGACGGGCCAGAAGCAGCCGCCCAGCATACAGGTCGGTGTAAGAATCAGTGAATTCAGCATCCCCGCATTACGCGGATTGCGGATCAGGCCTGCAACGGTGCTGGCGATGCCCATAGATACCAGCATGAAGGCCGCCAGAACCAGGAAGTAGAGAAAGAGCGGCATCTCGTAATCATAGCGGAGCACCCATTTGCCCAGCACCAGCACGACAAGGATCTGAATCATTCCTACAAGAAAGCTGCCCAGGAAGTTGCCAAGCGCAATTTCATAAGAACGGACCGGCGCGCTGAACATGCGCATCATGGTACGCCCTCTGCGGTCATCCGTGATCTGGGAGACGGAGCTGGTCACCAGCGCCATCAGGAACATGAGCGTCATCCCTGTAACTACGCCCAGCGTCTGCCGCGGATAGAGATCATAATCGGTGCGTGTGCTGCCCACGTTGTGCTGCTCCGACTGCTTCAGTACAGCAGCGAGCTGCGCCTGCATTTCGCCTGTTCCCCCGCCTGCGGCAGCAACGGTATGCGCCGCTTCGGCAATTTGAGCGGCAGTGGCGGTGATCTTCAGCTTCATCATGATTGAGCTTTCACTTGCCCGCAGCTCATAGATACTGATCTGTGGCGGCTCCCCCGCCAGCAAGGCGGCAGTGTACCCGGCAGGAATGAACACCCCCACCGTTCCCTCCTGCTTAATTGTCGCCTCCTTCAAAGCGGCCTCGTCGCTGCGCGGCTCGAACTTATATTCTCCGGCCTGCTCCAGCTCCGTAATCAAATGTCTGCCGGCTGCCCCCGTATCCGAGTTGGCATATAGCACAGTTGCCGGCTCCTCCGCCATCCCTCCGGTAAGGGAGATAATCGCTGCCACCACTACACCGGGAAGCAGAATGAATACCATAAGCCCCCTGAAGGTGCCAATGCTTCGTCTGATCATATTCCAGGCAATGATTAATATTTTATCCACGGTAACCCACCTTCCGGTATGAGACAATCACTGCCGCGAACAAAGCCGCGCTGATGAAGCACATCACCCACAGATTCGGCAAAAGCTGCTCCAGACCGGAATGCAGCATCATCCGGATGACCGCCTGCTGCACCCAATGGTTAAGCGTGAATGCCCCTGCGCTGTTCACCCAGGAATCGGGAAGCGGCGCCATTCCTCCGCTGACGAAGGTCATCACTATAGTCAGGACACTAATGATGTTCGCAGCAGCCGCCGAGGTCCGGCTGAAGAGGCAGATCAGTACGCCCAGCGTCATCGAGGCGGCAATCATCAGCAGGCAGAACAGCAGCAGCAGTCCCGGGCGGTTCCCCCAGTAGACGCCGAACAGCCAGTCAGACAGCAGAATAATCGTAAGGCACTGCAGGATGCTGATCAGGCCTACGCCGAGCATTTTGCCGATGAACAGATGATTGTCTTTTACCGGCATGGATTGGATTCTGAACAGCGTATGGTTCTCTTTATCGTTAAAAAGTGAGGCTGTCACAGTAAGTCCGCTGTACATCAGGAACATCAGCAGCATGGACGCCGCATAGAACTGGGCCGCCGAATAGGTCTTCCCGCCATTGTTCAGATCTCCCAGCACCACCCCCGGCTTACTGGCAGGTACCGAAGTCGCTGTAAGCGCCTGCGGTCCAAGGGTAACGGCTGCCGCCTGCTTATAATTCAGCTCCATGAGCAGATTGTCGAAGGCGGTTCCGGCTACCCGGTTATCGTCATGGCTCCTGCCCAGAATGAACTCCAGACTCGCCTTCTTACCGCTCTGCACCTCCTGATCAAAGCCCGGAGGAACAATAACCCCATAGGCATATTTACTGGTACGCAGCCCGCTCTCTGCGGCTTCACGGCTCTCTGTTTTGACAGGAATAATGAGCCCCTTCACCTCAGGCGTCTCCAGAAAATCCGTAAGGATCGCAGATGCTTCTGCCCCTCCGCCTCCGGTATTCACAATAGCTACACGTACAGGCTTGATCTCATCTGCCCCCTGCACCCCAACCACCCCGGAGAGGGACGCGCCCAAGAGGAAGATCAGCACCAGCGGCAGCAGGAACATATTAAGCAGCAATGTGCGTGAACGGAGCTGTCTGCGCAGCTCAAACCCCATAATGATCCAGATATTCACACCTATCCCCCCTCTCTAGTCCCGCAAGGTCCGGCCGGTCAGACTAAGGAACAAGGTCTCCAGATCCGGCTCTTCTATATTCAGGGAGGCAATAACCCCTTCGTGCTTGGAGAAAATAAACAGAACATCCTGCAGCGCACTTTGCGAGGAGGGAAGATACAGCTCGATCGCATCCTGCACAGCTTCTACCCGGTTGATCCGGGGATGCTGCCCCAGCTCGTTCACTAAAGCAGGGGTGATGCCCGCTGCCTTCACAACGATTTTCTCCTCGTGGGCCACCCGTTCGCGCAGCTCGTTCTCCGTACCGCAGGCAATGATATGCCCCTGGTCCATAATGGCCACCCGGTCACAGATCGCAGCTACCTCCTCCATATAATGGCTGGTGTAGATCACCGACGACCCCATCTTATTCAAAGCCTTCACGGATTCCAGAATATGATTGCGTGACTGCGGATCAATGCCGACTGTGGGTTCATCCATAATAATCAAGCGCGGCCGGTGCATGATCGCACAGGCGATATTCAGCCGTCTTTTCATCCCTCCCGAGAAGGTGGACGGTTTATCCTTCGCCCGGTCGCTTAGGCCGGTGAACTCCAGCGCTTCCCACGTCCGCTCCTTCAGCAGCTGTCCGCGCAGCCCATAGAGTCTGCCGAAAAAGCTTACATTATCACTTGCCGTCATGTTCTCGTATAACGCCAGCTCCTGGGGCACAAGCCCGATACGTTTCTTCACCTCAAGCGGCCGCTCCCTTACGGACAGCCCGTCGATAATAATATCGCCGCTGTCGGCTTGAAGCAGCCCGCAGATCATGCTGATGGTCGTGCTTTTCCCGGCACCGTTCGGGCCGAGCAGGCCAAAGATTTCACCCTCCTGTATATTGAAATTCACGTGATCCACAATCAGCTTACCGTCATATCTCTTCACAACATCGCTAAGTACCGCAAGTACCATTGCTGCGCCCCCTTGTTCCTTCAATCTCATACTCTCATTGTACTGCAGGGCTGGGATAAGCGAAGGTACTAAAGGTCATGATCCGGAGGTGACGAAAGTCATCTCCTGAAGAGCAGCACTCTTATGCTAAGATGGATATACCTGAGAAGAATGTCGACACGGATTAGGGATATTTTATTTAAAAGGATGAGCTTACTTGACCAGAGAACTGATACTGCTGCGCTACAGCCTGCTTATAATCCCGGCGATCCTCTCGATTCAAGTCTATGAATTCGCCGACTATGACGGGTTCACTCTGCATTTCATGCTGCTGATGCTGCTGGTCATACTGGGTGCAAGGCCATCCAGATCTCTCGCCACACTGACCGAAGGCATGGAACTGATCCTCACCGCCTGGCTTTGTTATGAATACGGTCCGCTGATGGTTTTTCCGGCCTTGTCTGCGGTGATCTCCTATACCCGGCGGCAGCCCAAGAATACGGCTCTTACCTTCTTCTGTATTCATCTGGCCCTGTTGAATGCCGCGCTGCTTCATACTGCTCCGGCAGTGCTCGTGTTCACGAATCTTACCTTTCTGCTGTGTGCCGGCTTGAATCTGCTGCTGCTCCGGGCAGGGCGCGTGCGTACCGATACCTTATTCCTCTATGATGAGCTGCGCAAAAAGCATTTCGAGCTGGAAGAGGCCCGCGCTAGGCTGCTCCAGTTCACCTCACACATAGAGGTGGCCGCGCAGGCCGATGAACGGGTGCGGATTGCCCGCCAGCTGCATGACGACATCGGTCACCGGCTGATCCGGGTCAAGATGATGACTGAAGCGGCCATTCACACCCTTCCTGCCGCACCGGAATCGGGACTGCAGATGATGAACCAGATCCGGGACCAGCTCTCGGGCAGTATGGACGATATGCGTACTGCGCTGAAGCGGATTAACCATACTCCCCAGCTTGAAGGGGCGCATGCGCTGGACCGGCTGCTGGAAGAGGTGGGCCGCGATACCGGGATTGCCACCACCTATACGGTGCAAGGGATTCCTTATCCGCTCTATCCGAGCCTGCAGGTTGTGCTGTACACCAATGCCCGGGAGGCCATCACCAATGCACTGCGGCACGGTCAAGCCAGCTCCGTATGGGTGGAGGTCACCTATACGGAGCATGAGGTGCGGATGGAGACCGGCAATAACGGGAAGCTGCCGGAAGCAGACCCGCTGGGCCGTCTGCCGGGCAGCAGCGGGATGGGCCTGACGGGCATGAGCGAGCGCTGCGCCATGTTGGGCGGAACGCTGGAGCTTCGGCTGCAGCCGCAGTTCACGGTTATTACCCGGCTGCCGGTGTATCGGCAGCCGGAGGAAGCGCCGCGCTGAATGGAGATATACTCAAAGATAAGAGGTGCCGAAGCATGATTAGAGTATTGATTGTTGACGACGATTCTTTTATCCGCGAGAGCCTGAAGGTCTTAATCGGGCTGGATGCCGGTATCGAGGTCGCGGGAACCGCAGGGGATGGCCGGGAGGCTCTCTCCTTGCTGGGGGAGCCCGGCGGAGCGGATGTTGTACTCATGGACATCCGTATGCCGGGCTGTGACGGAGTGGAAGGTACACGGCTGATCAAAGAAGCTTATCCATCCGTGGCTGTACTGATGCTGACCACCTTCGATGATGACGAGTATATTATTGAGGCTCTGCGCGCCGGAGCCAGCGGATATCTGCTCAAGAACATCCCGCCGGACCGGATCATTCAAGGCATCAAGACTGTACATGAGGGCAATATGCTCATTCATCCCGAGATCGCCCGCAAGCTGGCGGGCTTCCTCCAACCGTCGGCGCGTCAGGAAGCTCCAGTGGCTCAGCCATTTGCTTCCTATGGACTGACCAAGTCTGAGCAGGCAGTGGTCACCTCCATCGCAGAGGGACTCACCAACAAGGAAATCGCCGCCAAGCTGTTCCTGAGCGAAGGCACCGTCAAAAACTATATCACCGACATCCTCAGCAAGCTCGGCGTACGCGACCGGACACAGATTGCGATTCTGTACCTGAAGAGTACGCAGGGGAATCATTAAGCCACGGAAATGCTATCTCTCGCCAATTCTGAGCGTTTCCTCTCACGGACCTCTTGTCTGGAGCCGCATTGTTACACATTTTACAGGATTCCTCTATAAATGTTACTGGCTATGGTACATTGTTGCATCATTTGCAGGAATTCCGGTGCTTAGTGCGATTCACCCCGTCCAAATGTGGTCGGTTTTTCGATTACATTCCAGGTACCTCACACCACTCCCTTAACAACTATAAATATAAGAGGCCCGTTCCACCTGAACTTAGTTCAGAAAGAACGGGCCTCTTTAACCTTCCGCGCCAGCAGTCACTGGGGAAACCAATTACGTTGGTAATCTACAGTCAGACACCTTCAGACACCAGCAGATTCCTGCTTGGCCTCTGCCGGCGGCGTCTTCTTCGCCCGGCCTAGCCGATCCGCCTGCACTCCCCGCTGCCGGATGCCTGTGCGCATCCCGATGATGCTGAAGATGCTGGACGGCTTCATCTCTGCGGTGATACCCCCGTCCGGGTCCGGCACCAGAATGATGCCGAGCTGATGATGGTCCCCGGCATAGATCGCACGCTGCAGATATTTGCTCTCGCCTTCGCGGTTCTGCACCTCCAGCTTGCAGAACGCGGGGTTCATGCGCAGCGCCTCATGCAGCTGCGCCGCGCTGGTCAACAGGACCCCGTTGACCTTCAGCAGGATCTCGCCGGGCAGGATGCCCAGTTCCTGCGCGGGGCTGCCCTGCAGCACGGCCAGCACCTTACGGCCGGCCGGGGGATGCACGAAGACGGGGCTAAGGCTGCGCTCCTCCAGAGCGCTGTACCAGCTTAACCCTTCGTGCAGCAGAATGGCCGCGAGCGCCGCGACAACCGTCAGCGGGCTCCATAGGTCCGCAAGCAGGCTGAGGCCGAGCAGGACGGCGCTGTAGATCAGCAGCCGTCCGAACGTCCGGGCCGCCTTGCGTCCGGGCAGCATGCCCTGGGTCATCTCGCTGAAGCCGATGATGACCGGCAGCGAGACCAGGCCGAGGCCCCCGCCCAGCAGCGGATGCCACGGCAGTTCACCGATTCCGCTGCCCGCGGGAATCAGCACGAACAGCGGCAGCGGCCAGAAGGCCTGCAGCTGGTAGCCGCCCACCACCTTGCCGCGCTTGCCGGCAAGGAACAGCGGCGTCGCCAGCCGGGGCCCCTGCCAGCGAGCCAGCAGCGCCTCGGCCACGTGAAGCAGCGCGGCCAGCGCCAGCAGTGCGGGGATATCCATCTCCCTCACGGCACCGGCAACCGTTCCGGCGGCTCCGCTCTGCAGCGTCTCCGGGAAGAACGACAGTACAAACTGCACAATTCCAAGCGCGCCTATGGCATACGCAAAGCATAAGTAACGCACCCGAAACAGCATTAAGACAAGGCTGACCACCCAGATACAGGCTACAGCCGTATAGGTCACCGAGACTCCCAGTGCAACTGCGGAAAGGGAGACAAGCAGCCCCATGAGGCCGCCAGTCCAGACGGTCCGCCAGGTTTCCGGTCCCCAGCTATGCAGCTTCACATGAATAAGCTTCCGCTCGAGGGCTACCTGTCTGCGGTAATATAGGGCAATAAATAGAATAGCGATATAGTAATAGGGCTGAATCAGCAGATGTAGGACTGCTGTACCTAAGCTGGTCAGCAGCTCCAGAAGTACATTCAACGGTTCGCACACTCCTTTTCATAGCCTAGAGGATAATTATAGCGCGAAGCATATACATTCTTATCTTTTAAAAGAAAAAAGAAGGCTGAAATCAGCCTTCTTACTTTTTCGACGCTGCAGCCTTGATTTCCTTCTGAATCTCTTCGATCCCCTTATTCCGCTGATTGTCATTCACCGGATCTTGGATGACCTTGATCAGCGCCAGTTCCAGCGCTTCCGCGGTCTTGGCGTCAATCGAGCCTGTCGACTTCAGCTTGGCTGCGCTCTGGAATTTCTTGACCGCTTCTTTGGTCCCGGCATCGAAGTAGCCGTCCTTGCGGCCCGGCTTGTAGCCTAGTCCATCCAGCATAGTCTGCGCACTTTTGACATCTGCACTGTTCATATTATATTGCAGCGTAACGCTCTTGTTAATCGGCGCCACCGAGAAGTAATCCGGTTGGGCTACGGCGATATCGGGCTTAATGCCCTTGCCGTGAATCCAGGTGCCGTCAGGCGTCAGCCACTTGGCAATCGTAATCTTCAGCAGGCTTCCGTCACCGAGTTGCTCCTCGAAGCTGGTCTGTACGGTTCCCTTGCCGAATGAATTCTCTCCGATCAGCTTGGCTCCGGCCGATTGCTGCAGGGCTCCGGCCATGATCTCCGAAGCGCTCGCGCTGCCTTTATTCATCAGCACGACTACCGGATACTTCTTGCTCGACCCCTTCGAGGTGCTGATCTCGCGCCGCTTGTTCTTATCCTCCACCTGCACGATGGCTTTGCCGGACGGTACGAACTGCTCGACCATCTCAATGACGACCGGCAGCACACCGCCCGGGTCATTGCGGACATCAATAACAAGTCCCTTCATGCCTTGCTTCTCCAGCTTCGTCAATTCTTCCTTGAACCGCTCCGAGGTGTTCTGTGAGAACTGCGTAACCTCGATCACACCAACATGCTCCTTCTCCATCTTCGCATAGACCGTCTCCAGTCTGACATCATCACGGGTGATGGCGAATTGCAGCGGCTCTGCTGTTCCGGTCCGCTGAACCTTCAGGGTCGCCTTGCTGCCCTTGGGACCGCGGATTTTGGCTACAGCTGCATTCAGCTCCAGCCCTTCCAGCGATTCACCGTTCACGGAGAGGATCACATCCTTGGCTTGTATGCCCGCCTTCTCTGCAGGTGAGCCCTTGATCGGGGAGACAACAACGACCTTGCCGTTGTCAGAGGAGACTTCAGCGCCAATCCCCGAGAAGGAGCCTTCGATGCTCTCCTCGAACCGCTGTGCCGTCTCCTTGCCCATGTAGTTGGAATACGGGTCGCCCAGTGCTTCCATCATTCCGTTGACCGCACCGTCAATCAGCTTCTCCCGGTCGACCTTCTCATAATAATTGCTCTCGATCAGGCTAAGAGCGGTACCCAGCTTCTTCGATTCCTTCTCCTGTAGTCCGGCAGTCTGCAGGACCGTCGCCAGCCCTTCACCTGCGGCTTGTCCGAATACCTGCACATAACCGGTCACGCCCAGGGTCAGCAGACTGCCGCACAGCAGTGCCGCGACGATCATAAAGGCCGCAGTGCTTTTCTTTAACATGATGTTCCCACCGTCCCTTCTTGTCCATCTTAACACCAGCATGGGCCCGTTCCATGAGAAACGGCATCTCTTCCAGTATATGCCGCAGCACGAAAATATATTTATCAGTTCAGCAAAAATTGGATTTTTCAGGCTCAGTCTGCTTACAGATAAGGCATAGGATTCACCGCTGTCCCATTGATCCGCACTTCAAAATGCAGATGCGGGCCGGTCGAACGTCCGGTAGACCCGGATTCGGCAATCTTCTGCCCGCGCTCCACCCGTTGTCCCTGGCTCACCTTGATACCGCCCTCGCGGATATGTCCGTACAGCGTCCATACCCCGCCGCCATGATCGATAATGACACAATAACCATAACCGCTGTACCACTGCGCAACCAGCACTGTACCGGAATCCGCTGCGTGAATACTCGTACCCTGCGGCACGGCAAAGTCCACACCGGTATGCAGCTTGCCGACTTCATGCGTCACCGGATGGGTCCGGTAGCCAAAAGGAGAGGAGATCCGCGCGTAGCCCACCGGCCGCAGATAAGGACCATCTCCACCGGAATATTCCTCTACGCTCGCAAAGGAGGAGCTGTCGCCGCCGGAAGACTTCGCGGCTTTCGCCTTCTCCGCCGCCTTGGCTGCGGCTAACGCCGCCCGGCGCTGCGCCTCAGCCTTCGCTGCAGCCGCTCTGCGCGCCGCTTCCTCCGCCTTAATCTTGTCCTTCTGCGCTTCCAGCACGGAGCGGCTGCTGGCCAGTTCTACCAGCTTGGCATCCTGTTCAGCAGAGATAACCTCCGAATTCTGAATCTCCTCATCATAATAAGCGATAAGCTCCTGCTTCTCCGCTTCCTTCTCCTTCAGCATACTGCGCTGGGCTTCCAGGTCGGTATACAGCTGCTTCGCCGTGGCATATTGCCCTTCCAGCTCCTGCTTCTTGGCAATCACCGTCTGCTTGTCCAGCTTATGCTGCACCAGCAGATCCTGATCCTGATCCACGATCATCTTCAGGGAATCGGCCCGGTCCAGGAAGTCGGAGAAGCTGGTCGAGGACAGCAGCACATCCAGATAGGAGACTGCGCCATCCGTGTACATCAGACGGACGCGGGATTCCAGCAGTTTTTCGCGGGAGGCAACGCGCGCCTCCGCCTCATCCAGCTCTGTTGCCGTCACGGTAAGCGACTTCTCCGTGCTGGCAATTTTGCCGGATATTGTGGTCATCTCGCCCTTCACCTGTGTAATCTGCCCCAGTACGTAGTCCAGGTTCAGCGTGGTCTTATTCCTATAATGCTTAGCCTCCTGGTTACGGGAGTCCGCCTTATCCTGCGCCGCCTTGGCCGCCTGGACCTCCTGCTGCAGCTGCTTCAGCTGCTTATCGATTTCGGCAACACTTGTTTTCTTCGCATATCCGTCAGAGGGCCCGAACATTGTGACAGCCAGCAATATTACGGCCATTCCGGCAGCAATCTTCTTCAACTTGCACTCTCCGTCCTTTGTTCAAATATAAGAATCATACAGGTTATACCTTCAAGAACTTGCGGATCGACACCGTGCTGCCCCATACGCCAATCAGTACCCCGAGGCCCACCAGCAGCCCGCATAGCAGCAACCAGATATTCTCAAATGGAATGAGTTGCAGCCCCAGCATCGGATCTCCCTTCACGGAAGACACCAGACTGCTATAACCGGCGTAGAGGGCACCCGAGGTTACCACTGAACCAATCAATCCAATCAGAGCACCTTCGATAAAGAAGGGCCAGCGGATGAAATAATTCGTAGCGCCCACGAGCTTCATAATGCCGATTTCCTTGCGGCGGGCCAGAATCGTTACCCGGATGGTATTCGAGATCAGGAACATCGACATCAGCGCCAGTCCCGCTACAAAAATAAACCCGATATTCCGTACCGCCTTGGTCACCTTGAATAAAGTCTCCACAGAGCCTTTACCGTAGTTCACCTTGTAGATTGGCTGCTCTTCATGCGTCTTGTTCAGTGCTTCTATCTTCTCCGCTACAAACGGAACTGTGGTCGGCTCAATGACTTCAACGAGCAGCTTGTCCGGCAGCGGATTATTGTCTTCATCGAATCCTTCCAGGAGCTCAGCGGCATCCGGCCCCATATCTTCACGGAATTCCTTCAAGCCCTGTTCTTTGGAGACGAACTCCACCTTGCTGACTTCCGGCATATTGCCGATTTCGTTTTCCAGCTTCTCCCGCATCTTCTGGTCCGTATTCAGCGTCAGATGCACATTGATCTGCACCTGGCTGTCTGCTTTGTCCGCAATTTGATTGACGTTGAGCACCAGCAGGATGAACACTCCGAGTACGAAGAGAGAGACAACGATGGAAGTGATGGACGCCACCGACATCCAGCCGTTGCGGAATACGTTTTTGAAGCCTTCCCGCAAATGCCGCAAGAAGGTTTTAAAACTCATAACCGTATTCCCCTCTCAATTGGTCTCTGACGATCGTTCCATTCTCAATCGCAAGCACCCGTTTGCGCATTTTGTTCACAATATCCCGGTTGTGGGTCGCCATAACGATCGTGGTGCCGCGAAAATTAATCTCATCCAGCAGCTGCATAATGCCCCATGAGGTCTCCGGGTCCAGATTGCCGGTAGGCTCGTCCGCAATAATAACGGCAGGGTTGTTGACAATAGCTCTGGCAATCGCGATCCGCTGCTGCTCTCCCCCTGAGAGCTGTGAGGGCTCACGCCCCGCCTTGCTGCGCAGTCCCACCAGATCGAGCACTTCATTCACACGCTTCTTGATAATCTTCTTCGGTGCCTCAATAACATCCATCGCAAAAGCCACATTCTCATACGCCGTCATCTTCGGCAGCAGCCGGAAATCCTGAAAGACCACACCGATATTGCGGCGCACATAAGGGATCTTACGGGGCTTCAGCTTGCCGATATTGAACCCGCCTACGGAGATCTGTCCTTTGGTTGGCGTTTCTTCTCTATAAATTAATTTCATGAACGTTGATTTACCTGCGCCGGACGGTCCGACAATGTAGACGAACTCATTGCGGTCGATTTTGACGGATATTCCTTGCAATGCATGGGTCCCGTTAGCATAGGTCTTCCATACATCCTGCATCTCAATCATTTTCTCACTTCCCGATTCTGACATCTTCCGCCGGGCTACTGGGCCGGGGGAGCTTCCATAAACTGCATGATTATCGCAGGCGTATCTATTGTAACAAATCCATAACCCCTTGAGTACCCGAAAGTTTTACCGAATCCTTACATATACATAAAAACATCAGGTTTTGCCCCATAGAAGGAGAGATTACTTATGAAAAAAATACACGCCGCTCTCATCGCGGGTTTCGGTCTGATGCTGGCCGGTTCGCTGGCTGCCGGAGGGCTTCATCTATACGGCAGCCAGCCTACCCTGCCCGCAAATACCGCTATCGCAGGCTGGGAGATTGGCGGAATGAACATCGCTGATGTAGCAGCCGGAATGGATGCAAGACTTCAGGCGCTGGAAGCTACTCCACTCATGCTGAAGGCAAAAAATAACGCCGGACGCAAGGTTACCCTTAAGCAGGCAGGTGTGACCTATGAAGCCGGGGATTTCCTCAAGGCGCTGAAAACGCTGACGGACGGCACGCTGATGGAGCGGGTACAAGCCCGGCGCAGCTGGTCCGGCAGCTGGAATATGGAGATTCAGCTGCAGACTGCGCAGCTCAGGAGTCTCTTGAATCCCGAGTGGGAAAAAGAATCCTTCGGCGTTCCGGTCGATGCGGTCCGGCAGATCACCGGAGATGACCGGGTCGTATATACGCCAGGCACATCCTCCTACGAGGTGGACTGGCAGGCGCTGGAGCTTGCGGTGCAGGCGGCAGTGCCCACCCGGTTAGCCGCTGACGGCACACTTCAGGATCAGCAAATTCAGCTGGAGGTTCCCCTTGCTGTCAAGCAGCCGAAGATCACGCTACAGGCGCTTAAGGATCAGGGCATCGACCGCAAAATCGTCCAGTTCAGCACCTCCCTCGGGGCCAGCGGCCCCGGGCGCAGCTTCAATGTAGAGGCCGCCGCCAAAGCCGTGAACGGCACGGTGCTGCCGCCGAATGCGGTTTTTGATTACGGAAAAGCGATCCAGAAGGCCCAGACCGAATACGGCTTCCGCGAAGCCCCGGTCATCGTGAACGGCAAGCTCCAGCCCGGTACCGGCGGGGGGATCTGCCAGGTCTCCAGCACCCTGTATAATGCCGCGCTGCGCTCTGGGCTGGAGATCGTAGAACGGCGCAACCACTCGCTTCCGGTCAGCTATCTACCGAAGGGGCAGGACGCCACTTTTGCCGAGGGGTATATCAATTTTCGCTTCCGCAACAACACCGGCAAATATCTGATCATCAAGTCCGAAGTCCAGGGGCGCACGCTGACCATCAAGCTGTTCGGCACGTTCCCGAAGAACGTCACCTATTCCATTGAATCCAGAACCGTCGAGGTGCTGCCCCCCACGGATAAATATGTGAGCGATAATTCGCTCCCCAAGGGCGGAACCCGGGTACTGCTTGCCGGAAAAACCGGCTATGTAGTTGAAACTTTCATTACCCGCCATGTGGATGGTACAGCGGTAGAGAGAAATCTGCTCTCCCGCGATACCTATTACGCCCAGAAACGTGTCATCGCCATCAACCGCGGCGGGATGAGCAAATCCGATCAACCTGAATCCCCGCGCAGACAGCTGGTCGAGGACGGAGTGAAGGCTCGGTAACGTCCGGTTCCCTGAAATGTATGAGCAAACAGAAACGGCTGTGCCCGCCTTGTGACAAGGTCGGCACAGCCGTTATTTTATGAAGCGCTAGACTGAGCCTGAAGCCGCTGCTTAGAAAAGAGTATCCGGCGACATGTCAATTCTCCAGTAGCCGCTCACCTTCTTCAGCTTCACTGTTACTACTTCGGAAGACCCGTTCGCTCCTTCCGCAGGTACAGTCAGCTCGAACACTGCCGCCTGTGCAGTCTTGGAGACCATCCGTGCAGTTGCTCTGGTGAAATCCAGCGAGTTGCCCAGATCGGAATTGACCTGTGCCATGCGGCCCTCATGCTCCAGGAACTGTGTCTGTGCATAGAAGGCGGCCGCATTATGCGTGAACCCCTTCTTGATATAGCTCATCAGCTGCTGCTTCGAGCTCAGATCGCTCGACAGATAGCGGTACTCCTGTGCTTTATAAGTGAACAACTCCGGGCTGAATACATTGCCTCCCCGGCTGGCATACGTATATAGCTTCTTGGCATGAACCACCAAGGGAACAACGCTCCGTTCAGTGAGATTGTTAATGGTAGCCGGCCCTTCCTTGCCCGGTGCAGACGCCGCAACCGTCCTTACGCCCTCAATACTTGCCACCGGTGAAGCCGCAAGCGCTCCGCCCCCTGCAGAGACAAGACCCAGTGATAATGCCAGTGAACCGATCATCCATTTTTTGTTCATCATGAACGCCTCCTCATATTCCTGTGTGGTAGTCCGAAGCCTGCCCCAGACTAAGCTGCTGCGATAAGTACTCTATACCTTACAATAGCCCGTAACCTGTAATACCCAAACCACCCCGGGGTATAAACGGGTAATGGGGGGAAAGCGTAAAAAAACTCTGCCTTCCGTGTAAATGGAGGGGCAGAGTTGGGGGGAGCGGGATAGGGTACAGCTTAATTACCAGACTTAGGTGCTGTCGCTTCAAAGTACGCGGTAAAAGACACATTAGCCGTTAGGATACTGCCTGGTTTCATCCGAGTAGGAAATTCGTAGGGTTGCTGGAAGGAGAAGGAATCTACGGTGAGCATTCTTGGTATAGCGTTCAACTGTTTTAGCCACTCATGAATCTCGCCATAGCCACCTTCTACGATAGCTGTCATTTTAATTTCCTGCAATCCTGTTACGGATGCTGATAATCCAGTCCATGTACCTGCTGTACTTGAATCCTGTAAGGAGAAGCCAATATCCTTCAATCTCGCATGCGAGCTGTCGCCAATGCTTTTGAGGTCATTAATCAAAGATTCGCTGCCATCACCAAGCGGAATCGCTGTCAGCTCCGTTTCTTCGTCTGGAGTAATGTTGCCGCCGGAGCTTTTGAGTTCATTGATCTTATTCTCCAAAATTGACTTTTCCCGCTCCAACTGGGTGAGCTGTGTATTCTGCGCCGACACATCACTGTTTACCGGACGAATAGCCAGCATATAGAAAATAAAAAGGAGCAGGAATAAAATCAAAATACCCATGACGATCTGTGAGCGGTATTTATTGATCTGTTCCACTGTTGTCCGAGTCTCCTTCCGTGACAGTCTGCGCATCTGCCGTTTGCTGCTCCGCAGCAGCAGGGGCCATCCCGACTCTGAACACTGCGGTGTACTTCATCAGATTGGATACACCGCCAGTCGTTATATCTGATGCTCCTTCCGACAATTTCTCAATAACCGCCTTCCGGGAGAATGACATCTCCCGCAGCGCTGATAAATAAGTTCCGCTATGCTCCATAGCTGTAAAATTCACAGTCAGCAGTAAGTCACCATGAAAAGCATAGCTGATCTCACGAATAACTGCAGCATAGGGAAGCTTCGCTTTCAGCTCATCGAGTACAGCGGCAGCATCCGCTCTGCTTGTGGACAGTGCTTCAATAATGGCAGTACGGTCAAGATTCCCGCTTCCAGTCCCACCCTTATTCAGACCGGTCAGTTCCAATTGCAGTATAGTATTTCGTTCCTGGATATTCTGAATTTGTATGCTCTGGTCCACGTAGTCGTTATGTACAGAAGCGTACAAAATCCCAGTTCCCACCGCAGCAAGCAACCATACTGCGGCAAGCGTTATGGCGACATACGGGAACACGATCGTCTCACGATCCTCGCGGGGCAACAGGTTGATACTGCGAATTTCAGGAGTGTGAAGTGCCGTTCCAGCAGCTACCCGATAATCGTTCAGGCTGAAATCCGGCTTGGCGCCTTCTGCGAACTGATCTACGGCAATGGGGGCTATGGCCAGCTCCGGCAAAGCGCCTAGCAACTCTTGCTGCAGCTGTCTTCGCATTTCGGGGGAACCTGTGATCAGCAACTCGGTAATCCTGGTAGTCCCATCATGCAAGCTGTACTGGTAAAAGCTCAACATCCGGGAAATTTCTGCTGTAATCTCCACTATCTGCTCCGATGACAAATAATCCTGTGAGGTTGCTGCAACCTCTGCTTCTGCCAGGAACGGTTGATCTTCAATAAAGTTCAACGGTTGCTGATGTGCCAGATCGATCAAATTTATAGTCCGCATAAACACCGGATTACCGTTGCGGAACATATAGATATCAAGCAGGGACTGCTCCAAATGGATCAGCATCGTCTCATTAAATGCATGCCCATAGCCTGCCACAATACTACGTGCAAGAGCTGTTGCCGATACCTCAACGCTTTTGATTTTTAAGCCGGCAGCTTCCAGTACATCCACGTAATCCTGGACGACCTTGCGCGGTGCAGCCAAAATAATCAGTTGGCTCTCATCTGTATCCTGTCCGGTAATCACGTAATCGTATACCGGGTTCTCAAACGGCAAATGTAGTCCGGTTTCAACCTCCAGCTTAACCAATTGTTCAATCTGCTTTTCGTTGGTGCTGGGAATCGTCATTTTTCGGATGATCATTTGTGAAGGAGGAATGGACAGACTAACCTTGCTTCCACGGAGCCCTTTGGTTTTGACCCATTGTTTTAACCGGTCGAGAAGGGCCTCACTATCAGCTACCTGGTTCTCCACAATCATTCCCGGCAACAGGGGGATAAAAGATTTTTTATGGATTTGTTTTGTTTTATTATTTTTAAAG
Organism: Paenibacillus sp. FSL R7-269; assembly: GCF_000517865.1. Lineage (NCBI taxonomy): Bacteria > Bacillati > Bacillota > Bacilli > Caryophanales > Paenibacillaceae > Paenibacillus > Paenibacillus sp. FSL R7-269. The sequence continues at coordinate 44,046 of NZ_ASPS01000023.1, read as the reverse complement.
CTGATATAACGAACTCCAGTCTGCTCGATAGAAATACCGGCGGCCTTGTTACCTATTCCAAACATGCTATAAAGTTCCTCCTAACGGATGAGCGCGAGATAACCGCTGATAAGATGTGAACCGTAAGAGAAAGCAATCAGTGAACCTGCAGCCAGCCAAGGTCCAAACGGGACCGGCTGCTTGCGTTGTATCTTGCCCAGCAATATTAATGTACCGCCCACCACAGTACCCAGCGCACAGGCGATCAGGAAAGCTAGAATTACATTGGGGAAGCCGACCACCCAGCCCAGCAGCGCAAACAGTTTCACGTCTCCCATACCCATACCCCCGAACAGGGCCAGCAGCAGTACAATAACACCACCAACAGCTCCACCCAGCAAGTGGGACCACAGCGGACCCTCTGAACAAGAGATCACCAGTACCAACAGCAGCGGCAGGAAAAACAACAAAACCTTGTTCGGGATCAGCATGTATCTCAGATCAGCCACCGTTACAATCACCGCGAGGCTGACGAGCACGAACCCGATAGCCCCTTTGCCAGTCAGGCCAAACTGCACATACACCCACAGAAACAAGAGCCCTGTTGCCGCTTCTCCCAACACATACAGCGGCGAAACCCTCGCCCCGCAGTGACGGCACCTGCCACTGGACAGCAGGTAGCTCAGCACCGGCATCAGGTCTCGTGCAGTAAGACTTGTCCCACAGCTTGTACAATGCGACGGCGGCCGCAGCAGCGACTCCCCCGCAGGCACCCTCAATGCCACTACATTATAGAATGAGCCCAGAATCAGGCCGATAAGCATGATGTATACTGCTATGAAGATTGTCATGAATCATCGATTCCTGTCTGGTGGATTTTAAAAAAGGAATCGGGAATTCCGATTCCTTAGGGGGGAATAATCTATATACGACTATATTATTTTTTTGATGTAAGTATTTGAGTTGCAGTAAACGTAACTGCAGGGCTACCTGTTGTACCAGCATGAGATGAAGTAGTTATTGAAACGCCTGTAAGCGCGCCATTAGTATAAGTAACCGCCCCACCTGTAATAGATTCTTTATTGCTTGGCAAATATATTGGATTTTCCAAGTATCCGGCATGAACTAAATCATTCGTTTTATCAGTATCACCATCATTGATAGTTACAGTTTCAAAAACACCATTTTTTTCAGCAGTAATATACAGTCTACTAGCATCATAAATTTGACGTGCTGTAGCGAGATCAGAATCCTCTTTTGATTTATTGATTATATTCCCAATCAAAGGAACCGCAATAACCGCAATAATCCCCAAAATCACAATAACCGCCAACAACTCAATCAACGTAAACCCTTTTTCCTCTTTAACCGCCTTGCCCAATCTCTTCCGAATCGCTTGTGCCAACATACCATTTCCCCCTTATAAATATATTAAATAATATGACCGATACTCCGTTATTCCTTAATCACTTGCATCCTTACTACTGCCATCGAAATGTACTTATCTTATCCCAGCTAGTTGAGGAGTCTGCTTACGCTTCCCCCGGTCCACCCGCTTAGCTTCACCCCTCTCAATCTATGCAAGGAGCACATGGCTCACATATTGCCGTAAAGACTGAACATCGGCAGCATAATCGCTGCGACAATTACGCCTACTACTCCAGCCAAGAAGGCAATCAGCAGCGGCTCGAGCAGGGACTTCAGACGGTCGACGGTATTCTCTACATCCATTTCGTAGAAATCCGCTACCTTAGATAACATCTGATCGAGCGCACCGGTCTCTTCCCCGATGGCGATCATCTGTGTAACCAGCGGCGGGAATACCCAGGCTTTCTTCAGCGGCTCCGAGAGCGGCTTGCCCTGTCTTAAGGAGTCCCCGGCACTGCGGATATAACCGCCGATCACCTTATTCCCAGCCACTTCTTCCAAGATGGACAGTGCCTGAAGAATCGGCACCGAGCTGGCATAGAGTGAAGCAAAAGTACGTGTGAACTGGGCAATCGAACCCTTTTGATTCAGCTTGCCAAACACCGGAACCTTAAGCTTGGCGTAATCAAGTGCATATGCGCCTTTTTCTGTTCGCTTGGCTATCTGAAAACCTGTCACAAGCAAGATAATGGCGAAGAACCAGATGTACCATTGCCCCTGTATACTCTTGCTGAGCGCGAGCACCATCTTAGTGATAGCCGGAAGCTCGGCATTCATCGATTCAAACATGGTTACAAACTGCGGCACAATCGCCCACAACAGGTATACAACTGCCGCAATAGCCATAACAGCAACTGTGACTGGATAGGTCAGCGCTGACTTGATTTTCTCAGTAGTGGTATGCCGTTTCTCAAAATATACAGCTAGCCGCTCAAGCGTCCCTTCCAGATCACCGGATTCTTCGCCGGCGCGGATCATGCTGACGAACAGCGGAGGAAATATCTTCTTATGCTCCTGAATCGACTGGGACAGCGAAATCCCGCGCAGCAGGCTGGAGTTGACATCATGAAGCGCTTTGCGCAGTGCTTTGCTCTCTGTCTGCTCTGCGAGAATACGGGTGGCATCTACAATGGATACTCCAGCCCGCATCAGTGTTGCAAATTGGCGGCAGTAAATGATGAAGTGGATCGTCTTCACCGGATTGCCGATATAGATCTCCGTCGACAGGAATGATGTTCTCTGCTCGGAGAGCGAGAACACTGTGAGCCCCCGCTTGCGCAGCTCGTCCATCGCCGTTGCCTTGTCTGAAGCCGTCAATTTCCCCTTGAGCTGCTTTCCGGCATTGGTTCTAACCTGATATTCAAACTGAGCCATCAGCTACTCACCTCCGCGAGATAACCTTTGACAGCCTCAGGCTGAATCAACCCCAGCTGCAATTGTTCACGGATGTTCATCTCCAGCGTATGCATACCGAGGGCGCGGCTGGTTTGCATCACATTCTTGAGCTGATGGGTTTTATCGGTCCGGATAAGATTGGCCACCGCCGGTGTATTAATCAGCAATTCAGTTGAACTCAGACGCCCTTTCCCTCCAGCTCGTGGAAACAAACGTTGGGAGAGCACAGCCAAGAGTACGGAGGCCAGCTGTGAGCGGATCTGTCCTTGCTGATGACCCGGAAACGTGTCGATAATCCGGTCTATCGTCTGCGGCGCATCGGTTGTATGCAGAGTGGCCATCACAAGATGACCTGTCTCTGCTGCGGTAACGGCAGCCGAGATAGTCTCCAGATCCCGCATTTCACCTACCAGAATTACATCCGGATCTTGGCGGAGAGCTGCCCTAAGCCCGCTGGCGAAGCTTCCTGTATCGCTGCCCACCTCACGCTGATCGATCAGGCAGGTTCCGTGCGTATGCAGAAATTCGATCGGATCTTCAAGCGTAACAATATGTTTACTGGCTGTCCGGTTAATGTAGTTCAACATCGCCGCCAGTGTGGATGATTTCCCGCTACCGGTCGGTCCCGTCACCAGAATCAGACCTTGGGGTTTCATTGCCAGACTGGACAGTACCGGAGGCAGCGACAGCTGTTCCAGGCTTGGAATCTCAACGGGAATAGCCCGAGCCGCAATGCTCACTTCGCCACGCTGCCGGTACACGTTCACGCGGTATCTTACTCCACTGTCCAAGGGGTACGAGAAATCAAGTTCCCCGATATTGCGGAACTCTACACTTCTCTCACTGCCAAGCAGCATATCTGCCATATAGACTGCTTCTCCTGGGCTAATCTTCTCACCTTCCAACGGTTGAAGTCTCCCGTCAATCCGCATAACCGGCGGAGAACCTACCGAAATGTGCAAGTCTGAGGCCTTCGATGCAAAAGTCTTATACAGCAATTGAACAATATCCCATGAACAAGCTTGCACTCTCGTCTCCCCCTAAAATTCAATGCAAAACTGTCTCGCGCATGACTTCCTGCAAGGTGGTTATTCCTTTGGAGACTTTCAGGAACCCATCCTCCATTAACTGCACCATGCCTTGCGATTTCCCTGCTGCACGCAGTTCTTCAATCGATGCCGATTCAGTAATGAGCTGACGCAGACGGTCATTGATTGTCAGCACCTCGTGGATCGCGATCCGGCCTCTATAGCCTGTATTATTGCAGCTGCCACAGCCCCTGCCATGATAAATCACATGCTCTGGCAGTCCGTGCCTGCGCAGCATAATTGATTCCTGTTCGGTTGGCTTATGGTCCTCACGGCAATCCGGACAGATCTTGCGCACCAGCCGTTGTGCTACTACTCCAAGCAAAGAAGAAGCTATTAAGTAGGGCTCAACACCCATATCGCGCAGCCGTGAAATCGTACTGATTGCATCATTGGTATGCAGTGTTGACAGTACCAAATGTCCTGTAAGCGAGGCGCGAACTGCAATTTCTGCAGTATCTGTATCCCGTATTTCCCCTACCATCACAATGTTGGGGTCCTGACGGAGAATCGAACGCAGACCCGCCGCGAAGGTCAACCCGATGGCCGGATTAACATGCACCTGATTAACCCCTTCGAGCTGATACTCCACCGGATCTTCGATGGTTATAATATTGGCACTCTCAGTGTTTAACTGATTAAGCGCCGCATATAAGGTTGTTGTTTTACCGCTGCCCGTAGGTCCTGTGATCAGAAGGATACCATAAGGCTTGCTGATCATCTCTTGAAAAGCTGCAGCGTTCCCGTCACTGAAACCAAGGCTGTCCACCGACTTCACTCCGGTACTTAAGTCCAGTAGCCGGAGAACGATCTTCTCTCCATGCATGGTTGGCAGGGAGGATACGCGGATATCGACCATTTTGTAATCAAACTGCATCTTGATACGGCCATCCTGCGGCAGACGCCGCTCAGCAATATTCAGCTTTGCCATTATCTTGAGTCTTGCCGTAATGTACCCCTGCATCTGCTTTGGTATAATTCGCTCTGTACGCAGTGTTCCGTCGATCCGGTAACGGATTGACAAGTTATTTTCACCGGGATCTACATGGATGTCCGATGCCCTCAGTGAAACAGCCTGTTGAATCATCTGGTTCACAAGTCTAACTATTGGCGAATCTTCGTCTGTAATCTCGGTTTCTTCAATCTCTTCCTGTGTAGGCAGCTCTACCATCATCTGGCTCATGGAGTCCCGCATGCCATAGTGGCGGGCGATGGCCCGCGTCAGCTCGTCCCTGCTGGAAATTGCGGGTTCAATACGAAATCCAGTGCTCATGCGCAGATCCTCAATTGCAAAATAATCCAGCGGATCAGCCATCGCCACCATCAGTTTGCTGCCTTCTTTCATGAACGGAAGCACTTGATAACGCTTTGCCATGCTCTCGGGAATAATCTGTGTAATTGCAGGGTCAATCTGATATTTGAACAGACTGACGTGTGGAATCCCAAGCTGAAATTCCAGTACTTCTATCAGTTGCTGCTCGGTGATATAGCCCTGGGTAATCAGCAGATCTCCCAGCTTGCGCTTGGATTTACGTTGCTCCACGAGCGCCTCTTCAAGCTGTTCCTGCGAGATAATTCCGTTGTCTACGAGCAGATCTCCCAGCCTCTTTTTCATGATGGCCATATCCGTTTCACTCCACAGCGCTTCAATTTTTTTCAATCCATTATTCCCTATATATCCCAGACGGTCCACTGGCTCAAACTTATGTATTCGTAATAACATTTCAAATTTAATAGTTATATAGACTCATGTTTTAGTAAAATATGCGCATCTTTTAATTGCCTATCTACTAAATATGTCCTAGAATGATATATAGCATAGATTGGTTATTTTTACAATGAAAACACCGCCAAGTCAACCCATAATTTAACATAATGCAATCTTTATTGACAGTTAAGCATACGATATATATCGGCCAGGGAGAGATGATGATGATGAAGCATGTTAAAGAGAGAAAACTTCTTTTTTTTCCAGCGCTTATATTAGTAACTTTACTGTTAATCTTGACTGCAAGACACCTGATGATAGATGTTTTTGCAGGAAATACAGAGTATAAACCCAGAATTCTGGAGATTACCGAGAGTGGAGCAAGTGACTTCAAAACCAGTGGAATTTCCTCCTCTGTTATGGATATAGACACGGTTAGTATGAAAAGATTTATAGCTCTCCATGATGATCTTGACGGTAAGTATGACGCTATATACATCGGTAAAGGGCTATATGATAAGAAAGGCATCCAAGACCCTTCTGTAATCACTGAAGCTTCAATGAATGACATCACTCAACTAAAAGCAAACGAAATTGTCGATGAATTTATTAACAAGGGACTCTATGTTTTTCTCCATAGCGCACCCTTCCTGAATCAAACTACTGCCCAACACGGTGTACTATACAACACCTTTAATATTTACCGGACCAAATCTCTTCTTAACAATGTTGTGTTTGTAAATGACAATGAACTGGCCAAACTTGCAGCAGAACTCTCAAGCAGCGAATCCAAGTATACATACAAACTCAAACAACGCCCCCACCTAACTATTTCTAACCGAACAGCTATTAAAGATTATGGACAGAATAGTCATCTGTACAAAGCAGGCGACACGCTTAGTTTTAATATTAATGTTGCAAACGTAGAAGATATTGCTGAGCATCCTGTATTTGTTAAACTGCTACTTAGTGAAGGAATCCACACATTTACGGAAGATACAGTAGTAGCCTCAATGACCGTCAATAAAAATTCAGATAATATCCTCAGTTATAAATTACCTGCCACTTATTCTGGATTGTTACATTGGAAGCTTGAAATTACCGAATCAAGTAGTGGACAGCAGTTGAAGGATTATGAGACCGGAGCTATACGATACCGTAAGAATTCAGCTGCTATCAGAGTCCTTCAGGTAGGGACCGGGATTACGCTGCCTGACTATCTCAAAAATTCAGAAGATTATCAACTGAGCATGACCTCTATGTCCGCAACTGAGTTTAACAACTATGTAAGCACTAAAGATACATCATCACCGAAATATGGTCTTAATAGTGTTTACGATGAATTGGTCGTTAATTTCTCTGACATTTACAAAACTAGCTCTCCGCTCACTAGTGCCGCTATTGCTGCTGTAAAAGAATATGCAGATACTAAGCAGGGAGTCATCTATCTTTTCGATACTACTTCCAGTAATTCGGATAACTGGACTCCGGAAACGCTTCAAACAATCGGGCAGCAGAATCCGGCACTTCTTGCCAGTCCTGGTGCAGCCAACCAATCTGCCAATATTATTGCAGTTAACGGTTTCTTACAGGCACAATATCCGTTCTATACAAGTGAAATAGATGGAGCCACCGGTATACTGTCATCTGTTTCCGATTTATCACTTTCTGGAAGCAAAAACTCGTCCTTCACACTAAATCTTGAAGATAACGATGTGATTCCTTGGTACAATTTCGCTGCAGACTCTCAGGACAAAGATGATAGCTATAATCATTATTTCGCTTACTCTAAAGGAAATTCCGTTTACCTGAGCAACGCTCAATTATTTACGGGAAGTACGCCAGATATCTGGAACAAACTGCTTGTTAATGCTATACACCATAACTATATTTCATCCAATCATGCTCCGGTTATTACAGTTGATGCACCTGCTAGCGAATTCCCAGCTTATCAGAAACAGTTTGTTCTTAAGTATTCTGCAAAAGATCCTGAACACTACGATACTAACTTAATTACTAGTGTGAAATTCAAGGTTAACGGTAGCTATCTAACAGATATTACGTTTGATGACACTGCAATCAAATCAGGAGACAGCATCTATCGTATTTTTCCTAATCCATTGCCTAGTGGGGGTACACTCCAAATAGAAATTAGCGCCATGGATGGAAGAGGCGCTGTTTCTACCAAGCTATTAGATGTATCTGTAACACAAACCCAGTTATCAACAGCAAATCTGGATATCAGAAAAAGGATCAGCTCAAGTAACATGACTGACGGGAAAATCGGAGTAAACGAGACTTTTTCTATGGAATACTCTGTACTCCCAGTCTCTATTAAACCTGCCAACTTAAGCGCAACAGATAGCATAGCTTCATCCCTTGAGGTCTCGGATGTAAAGTTCGAAGATATTTTGCCGCCTAATATTGCTATTGTAGATCCCTTACCTGATGGTGTAAGCAGCACAGGTACTGCCTCCAGCGGGATTACTATTTCCAAAAAATTAGGCAGCATCACTTACAAACCCGATCCAAATAATAATGGTTTTTTTGATCCTCAAACAACACCTATTGTAATTACAGTTAATCTTAAGGTCACTGCGGCCGGAAAGTATTCACTTGCCGAAACGAAATTAAACTTCGAGGATCTCCGTAGTGTTGTTACAGCCACTGCTACACCAACACCTACCGTAACTACAACTGCTACGGCAACTGCAACTGTCATACCAACGGTCGCACCAACTGTGACGCCAGCTCCTGCCGCTACGTTTAATCCATCAATATCTACAACTAATTCCCCATTTGGTGTTGCTGGTGATTATAATGTGTTCGTTCTACAAAATTTCACCTTCTCTAATGATGGCATCAAGGGTAACGTTGCTGCAGGTGGAGATGTTAATCTTACTGAGAGTATAAATATTAATACAGAGAATGGAACGAGCGTCCCTTATGCGATAGTAGCGGGTGGGAATTATAATTCACCAAGCAATCAGGGCGGAGTAAGCGGCCGTGTGCTTCATGGCGGTCCTGTTCCAGATAAGGATACTAGTACAATTACCAGAGGTACGTTGATTGATTTCAGTTCAACAGCTACTTATCTTACGAAGATCTCAAAACATCTGGCAACTCAATTCAAAACAGATGATTACAAACTTTGGCCTTGGAATACTTTGGATCTGATTGGAACTAATGGCACTTTAAACGTGTTTACACTTCCTGCAAATGTGATAGACAATGCCAATCCAGTTAATATAAAAGTGCCTAATAATTCATCAGTGCTAATTAATGTATTGGGTACTTCTTCAACTCTCAAAGGAAATACATCTATTTCTGGAGTAGATGAAAACAACATTGTCTATAACTTTCCTGAGGCAACTACTCTCACCCTTTCCAGCGGTCCAATTAAGGGAACGGTACTAGCTCCATTAGCTGATATTACGGGCACTTCTGGTACTTTCCAGGGCCAGATAATCGGAAAATCCTTTACTGGCAGAATAACGATAGGGAAATATACGTATGTCGGTGCGCTTCCTACGCCTTCTGCAGCTCCAACAGCCACACCAATACCAACACCTTCACCAACTGCTACACCAACACCTTCGCCTACGCCAGTTCCTACACCGATACCGCGCGTATTCGTAAGTTTCCCTTCAATTCATTTGGAGGCTGTAACGAAAGTGTCTGCTATTGAGCTGGATTCAGACGATACCACTATCTATTTAGGTGAATCCCGTAAGCTGACTGCTACAGTTACTCCTACAGATGCTACGAATCAAAGACTGGAATGGGATTCTGATAGCCCAGGTACAGTGAGTGTAGATTTAAATAATGGTGTAGTTAGTGGATTGGCTTTAGGATCAGCTAATATTACGGTAAAGGCAACGGATACAACTACCAGTAATCGCCCTTCCAAAAAGATTAAGGTTACTGTTATAAATCGACCTGTTATAGATAATTCTGTACCTACTACACCTACCATACCTACTTTGGAGCTTATAGGTGGCGACAATCCAGTGATTATTGGAGATAGGGTTTCACTTGAAGCTATCTATTCACCTGCCAATGATCCCAAGATCGGCTATAGATGGGATCATTCTGGAGGAGAACTCGAAGCTGGAAATGACGAACTGCATAAGACTTATATTCCTCAGCAAAGTGGTGCCTTCACTATTAAGGTAGAAGCATTTAGACTTGAAGATGGTGTAACTATCCTTACAGCAACAAAAGATATCAAAGTTACCAATCCTGCGACTTCTATTGAAATTAAGGGAGAAACAGAAATCTTAACAGGTACAGCAATATATTTGAATCTTGCTATTTTCCCGAATGATGCTGATCCCCTAAAGATCAATGACTGGGAGATCATTGCTGGAAATGAATATGCTACATTAACCAAAGTAAGTGCTACTAAATATATACTCAAAGCTAACATGCAATCCGGATCATCAGTAACCGTAAGAGCTACGGCGGGTAGCTTAAGCGACGAACATATTATTAATATTATTGGACTTGAATCCCTAAGCTTTAACACGACAGATGAGGTTACAATTCTAGTAGGACAATCGGAACAATTACTCCCGCGTCTATATACCCATCCTAGTTCAATAAAAATAAATGATATTGCAAACAATCTAGCATGGAGTAATGAGAATAATGATATCTTGAGTTTGAATCCTAACACTGGACAAATCAGAGGACTATCACCAGGTAATTCTGTGGTCACAGTCAACTATAAGGGAAGCTCGATTTCAGCTCAAATTCGTATCAAAGTTGTTGAAGAGACTGGCGATCGATATTAATTCATTTTACAGCATAGCGAAAGGACCTTCCTGTTAAAGGGAGGTCCTTTCGCTATGCTAATATATACCTTCTATGGTTGAGCTGTAATCGGAATCATTTTCAATGCTCCCTTTGTGACATTGACTTGATTCACACGAGGAAGTCCAGCCTTTTGCGCTTCGTATACAGATTTATCGTATTTGATTTGCAAGCGTCTATAGTCTCCACCCTTAAATAGAAGCGGGGTTGCACTACTCGGATAAGAGGGCTGAAACACTTCTCCTACCACTGCATTAATAGTCAAATCTCCTTTGGAAAAGACTCCCCCGTTAATACTTAATGTAGTTCCTACACCATACAATACAGCTTGCCCTTCTGTATACAAGAATGCATCCATTCGTTCAGGAGCCTGACTGCTGAATTTATCAACCCGGTTTACAAGCATATCTTTTCTGGAGATCAACACCAGTTGCTTGCCTGCGAGCCCATGAATGATAGCATCGTCAATAGTAGCCTTTCCCAGCACAAACATTGTACAGTCAAAATTAACCTTCCCTTTAATAATTACGTCTCCTGTGACTAGGATATTTCCCGATACATTTATTGTGTCTACTCTTGTTTCGTTATTAATAATTAAATCCCCTTTAATAATCAGCCACTGTGAGCTTTCCTTGGCTGTTTCTGAAAACTGTATACCTTTATACTCAATCCCATTTACAACCAAATTGTCTTCCATTACCGCATTGGATGTGAGTAATGTTAGTTCAGCTAAGTTATCGGTATACACCTTCAATGCACTTTCGTATTCGCCACTTTTCCTCTCAAATTCAGGATCTTCCGGATCAGGCGGACCAATTGGATGCGATTCATTGTGCAACCTCTCGAACGTATTTGGATAAGTAAAGATAGTGTTGGGATCACGTTCTATAAAATATTTTTTCAGCATCTCTCTATTAGTCTCATTAGTAGCTTCCGCCAATTTATCTTTAAATGATTCCTCGACATCAATTTGCACAAACTTTTGCTGCTTTTTTATTTTAATATTATCCAGCGGTACTATCGGGTCAGTTGAACTAGAGTTCAATTCTAATCCCAAAACCTCCTTCAAATTTTTGTTAATAATATTGTCTTCTGTGGATATAGTATCTCCTTCTACTTCAGATGAAGATCCGGCTGTACTGGTACTATAATTTATTGGATTATAATCTCCACTGCCAGCTGCATATTCAATACTGTTTAATGATTGAACATAGATATCTCCATAGTCGTCCCCTTTCGCTATTTGCGATACTATGGGATAAACAGTCTCACTCTCTCGGGTAGTGCTGCCCATGAACTTGTAATAGGCCAAATCCCTTAACTTGAGTTTACCACCGGCATATAAGTTTCCTTGTATTAATGGAGCCCCATTAATAATTACATCCCCTTCCGAGCCTAATGCGTACTTCAAAAAGTCAGGATTGGCATCAATAATCAACTGCTGCTGTAGTTGTCTTTTTACCCCGTTTACCCTGGCTATGGCTGTTAAGGTTAAATTATATTTCAAGGTTGTAGCTGCTTCTTCAGGATTATCAAAAGTTATCTTAGTAATTGTACCTTCAGCATTCTCAAAGTCTGTCTGTACAGACGCCTGAGTGGCCAAAAGCTCATTGATGTTATTAAGTATCGTATCTTTCAAATCATCCGGGCTTAACTTCTTACCATTAAGTCCAGACGTAATATACGCAGTTGCTTCTTCCAAAGATTTTTCTGTTAAATGTAGGGTCTGTACATCACTTTCTCTTGTCTCAGCTCTCTGGCCTCCTCCAACTGCTGCACCAAGCACCGTTAAGCCCAGAATCGTTAATAACAAGACGATGAACATCACGAGAACTAGTGCTGAACCACACTCCCTTTGAAGACGAACCAATATTCTATTCCGGTGTGGAAATTCAGACATTAATATACGCCTCCTAAAATCCGAATTGACTCTCAAGCTCCATCTTATAATCTCTGCCCTCAAATTTTTGTACCAGAACAAGGTTGATCTCAATAAGTCCAGTATCGCAAGATACGTTATTTCTGCATAATTCCGATGAGCTTTTAAACTTGATTGTTGATCCGCTTAAATCTGAGATTGTAGCAGTAATTGAATCCTCCGAAGCAACAGCACTACTATCGCCGATAACCAGCTTCCCATCCTTTATAAATATTTTTTGAATAAGAGTTGTTCCATTCGAGCTTGAAAAAATCTCCACACCACTACCGTTAGATATATTACCAACCTTATCTGGACCAGATGTATATAGTTTAGTAATGATTGCAGACATAATAACATCCGCTTCATCTCGCAATGAATTTTCAATTGTAATTTTATGATAGCTGCGGAACCCAAACATTGTTATTCCGGAAATAATTCCAACTATCATCGCAAATAATGTAATAGCAGCTATCAATTCAATCAACGTCAATCCCTGCTCTTTGCGGAGAAGATTAGCGAATCTCTTCATCTGTTATATATCCCTCCACAACGGTCTGGGCGGAGTTTCCGCCATTCTTCTCAGGACTTCTAACAGTGATAAGCACAGGAATAAGATAATCGGCCGACCTTTGCTTGATCATATCCTCAGATATTTTCATCTGATTATAAATTTCCGCCTGGTAAGAAATGTTAATCATATAGGTTATACCATTAATGCTGGGATTGAGCACTTTCTGCAATACTGCATCGTCCTTTACCAGACTGCTATAGTTACAAGGCACATCAATGCAAACATCTGCAAAGCCTATATTACCCTTCGCTTTCAAATAAGGTTCCCATTCATCAAAATCCTGCTTCTCCGCATAAAACAGCGCATTCCGTGCCAGATTGACCATGATAGTCTTGTTCTGGTTGGCTTTGGCGTAGGACATGGCATTGATAAAATAAGACGTAAGCACCAGGGAGACTATCGATAAAATAATAATCGCCGCAAGCACCTCAATAAGTGTAAATCCTTGCTCTTGCTTAGGACCCGCTTTCATCCTATTCTCCCGCCCCTCGCCCTGAAGATCTTTCGTGTTTGCACATCCCGATTCTTTCTACCTACTTCCATTATATTCTTTCTCCTCCGGCAGCAGCAATGCTTGCGGACAATTAATCTGAAGAAATCTACAGTTTATATCAGGCAGGGGCTGTGCTATCATGTGGGCAGAAAGGGGATACGTAAATGGCTTTGATTGAATGTAAATTTTATTCGGAGGTGCTGGGGCTCAGTACTTCGATGACTGTCATTCTGCCGCAGCAGACCACTACGCAGATCGGAATGAGCAATGTCTCCAAAGGGACCCTGCACCCCACCCTGTACCTGCTGCACGGACTGTCTGACGATGATTCGATCTGGCTGCGCCGGACCTCAATAGAGCGTTATGTAGCGGAACTGGGCATCGCTGTTGTTATGCCACAGGTCCACCGCAGCTTCTACACGGATATGGAGGCGGGCGGCAAGTACTGGACATTCATCAGTGAGGAGTTGCCGGCGCTGGCCCGTTCCTTCTTCCCATTGTCGGCCAAGCGCGAGGATAACTTCGTGGCGGGATTGTCGATGGGCGGATACGGGGCGATGAAGCTGGGACTGCGCAAGCCGAAGGAGTGGGCCGCTGCTGCAAGTCTGTCGGGAGCGCTTGATATGGCACATAATTTCTTGAACTTTGAAGATCCATCGCAGAAGACCAAGGATTATTTGCAGATTTTTGGGGACAAGGACATTGCGGGCACTCCGGAGGATCTGCTCTGGCTGCTTGAGGAAGTGAACCGCTCCAAAGGGCCGAAGCCGCTGCTCTATCAGTGCTGTGGAACCGAAGATTTCCTCTATGAGGACAATCTGGTCTTCCGTGAGGCCTGCTCCAAGACCAAGCTGTCTCTGACCTACGAGGAAGGGCCGGGCGAGCATGAGTGGGGATACTGGGATGCCAAGATCCGCGATGTGCTGAAGTGGCTGCCGCTAAGCAAGTAGGATCCTCCAGATTGTAAGCGGATACGGATCATTTCCGTAAGCTTCTACCTAGGGTGCGGAGAATATAACATTACCTCTCGAAAAAAAGACTGTCCTACCGCATCTAACCGATGCTGAGTAGAGACAGTCTTTCGTTTAAAATATAAGAATTTATATGTTGCACACGATAACTTATCCTTCTATTTCTCGCTGAAACGGTACCGTCCTTTAAAAGGACGGCAATGCCGTTTCCACTTGTCCTCTAGTTTCGCCTTCAGGCTCTACCAGGCTTACTCCGCAGCATGTCCATGCTGCTTCACCCATTCACCCGCAGCCGTCAGGTCCGCTTCGGCCCGCCCGATGGCGGCCTGTACCTGAACCGTGGCGGTACCGCCGTAGACATTACGCGCGTTCACCACGGCCTCCGGTTGGAGCACCGCATAGATCTGGTCGTCGAACAGCGGCGAGAACTGCTTGAATTCGTCCAGCGTCAGATCCAGCAGGAACTTGCCCTCGTTGATGCAATACAGGACGGTCTTGCCGATCACCTCATGCGCCTGACGGAACGGCAGACCTTTGCCTACCAGGAAGTCGGCGATATCGGTTGCGTTGGAGAAGTCGGTATTCACCGCTTCGCGCATCCGCGCCTTGTTCACCGTCATGGTGGAGATCATCGGTGCGAACAGCTGCAAGGCCCCTGTAAGGGTAGCAACGGTATCGAACATGCCTTCCTTATCTTCCTGCATGTCCTTGTTATAGGCCAGCGGCAGCGACTTCAGCACGGTCAGGAGTCCGATCAGGTTGCCGTAGACACGGCCGGTTTTGCCGCGTACCAGTTCTGGTACATCCGGGTTCTTCTTCTGCGGCATGATGCTGCTGCCGGTGCAGAAAGCATCGTCCAGCTCCACGAAGCTGAATTCGGTGCTGCTCCAGAGTACCAGCTCTTCGCTGAGCCGGGACAGGTGAGTCATCACCAGCGATGCATTCGCCAGGAACTCCACGATGAAGTCGCGGTCACTGACCGCATCCAGACTGTTCTCATAGACACTATCGAAACCAAGTTGCTCAGCTACGAAGTGGCGGTCAATTGGGAATGTCGTTCCCGCCAGCGCCCCGGCACCCAGCGGCAGCACGTTGATCCGCTTGTAACTGTCCGTCAGACGCTCCGCATCACGGCGGAACATCGACACGTAAGCCAGCAGATGATGCGCGAACAGAATCGGCTGTGCCCGCTGCAGATGGGTATATCCTGGAACGATGGTCTCCAGGTTATCCTTGGCCTGCCCGATCAGTGCACCCTGCAGCTCATGCAGCAGCGCTACCAGCTCCACCACGCGATTACGCAGGTAGAGGTGCATATCTGTAGCCACCTGATCGTTGCGGCTGCGTCCGGTGTGCAGCTTGCCGCCGACCGGGCCGATCTCTTCGATCAGGTTCTTTTCAATATTCATATGGATATCTTCGTCAGCAACCGAGAACACAATCTCCCCCGCACGGACCTTGTCCAGTACCTTCGCGAGCCCGTTCTTGATCGTCTCGACATCCTCAAGCGGCAGAATTCCGCATTTGCCCAGCATCGTGACATGCGCCAGACTGCCCTGCACATCCTCTTCCGCCAGCACTTTATCGAACTCGATAGAAGCCGTATATTCCTCTACCAGCTTGTTCGTCCCTTTGGTAAAACGTCCGCCCCACAGCTTACTCACCTGTTGTTCCTCCTTGATAGACGTTAGAAGGGCCGCCCCTGTCCAGTTGGGAGGAACGGCCTTCTTGTGTCCGCTTTTATATAGTGCTACTTATTGGATTCTGCTACGCCCGCCGATACCTTCAGACGCAAGGCATTCAGCCGGATGAAGCCGGTCGCATCGCCCTGGTCATAGGCCTGGGTAGGATCTGCCTCCATGGTGGCGATATCCGGGTTGTACAGGCTGACCGGACTCTTGACTCCGGCGCCGATGATGTTCCCCTTGTAGAGCTTCACGCGTACCGTACCGGTCACGTTCTTCTGGCTCTCCTTCACCAGGGCCTGCATCGCAATCCGCTCCGGTGCGAACCAGAAGCCGTTATACACCAGCGTGCTGTAACGGGTGATCAGGCTGTCACGCAGGTTCATCACTTCACGGTCCATGGTGATGGACTCCATTTTGCGGTGAGCGGTGAACAGAATCGTTCCGCCCGGAGTCTCATACACGCCACGGCTCTTCATGCCGACAAAACGGTTCTCGACCATATCCACGCGTCCAATCCCATGCTTGCCGCCCAGCTCATTGAGCTTCTCCATGACTTGCAGCGGGGATAACGCTTCGCCGTTCAGCGCTACGCAGTCCCCCTTGAGAAAGTCCAGCTCCAGGTACTCGGCTTCATCCGGAGCATCTTCTGGGGCATTGGAGAGCAGGAACATTTCCTTGTTCTCCGGTGCGCTTGGATCGAACCACGGATCTTCCAGCACGCCGCTCTCATAGCTGATATGCAGCAGATTGCGGTCCATCGAATACGGCTTGGCCGCAGAGGCTTGTACCGGAATACCATTGGCTTCGGCGTAAGCGATCATCTCGGCCCGGCCCGGGAACTGGTTGCGGAACTCTTCCAGACGCCAAGGCGCGATCACCTTAATGCTCGGCGATAATGCAGCAGCGTTCAGCTCGAAGCGTACCTGGTCATTCCCTTTACCTGTAGCTCCATGGGCAATGGCTGTTGCGCCTTCGGCGATGGCGATATCGACCATGCGCTTGGCGATCAGCGGACGGGCAATGCTCGTGCCCAGCAGATATTGACCTTCGTACAGTGCGCCCGACTGGAACATCGGGTAGATGAAGTCATTCGCGAACTCGTCGCGCAGATCATCGATGTAGACTTTGGATGCGCCGGTGGCGAGTGCTTTTTCCTCCAGGCCGTCCAATTCTTCCTTTTGACCAATATCCGCTGTAAAAGCAATAATCTCCGCATCATACGTTTCTTTCAGCCACTTCAGAATGACTGAGGTATCCAGCCCGCCGGAATAGGCGAGTACAATTTTTTCTTTTGGCATGGGGTGTTTAGCTTCCTTTCGGTGTGGAGGGTGATAAGATCAACTTCAAGCTTTGCGTATAGACATCCGGTGCTTGGACGCAGCTGCATGAAATGTTTGGACTTCCGGCCGCTGTTGTCTACAGATTTCTTGATTTATACCGCTGTTCGCGGTTGAAATCCGTAGACAAAGGCGGACGCTGGCGCTCCTACAATCCAAACTTTCACTTCGCTGCAATGCACCGGAAATCCAACGCTCTGTACCTAAGTTCATCTTATATATGTGTTGTGTATATATTTAAAATTACTTTAACCCAGCGCCTTGCTAGGGGTAGCGGTGTCCTGATTAAGGTGCGATCGGACTTAATTGCAAACTGTACAACTAAATGGGCTGGTATAACGCAAAGTATGCGTTTAGCTGTAGTTCGTGCAATTAAAATGCCTCTATACCTGAATTCTCACCCATTCGGGCAAATTTAGTTGTACAGACTACAGTTAGAGGAGGAAATCCTTGCTTCTCACTGTTTTTAATTGCATGGAATACACTTATCTCTAAATGTTCGCTAAAATTGACACTTCACTTCATACATTAGCGCCCACGCTACATCTAACCCATCAAAGCCGCCATAAGCGCCTTCTGAGCATGCAGGCGGTTCTCCGCCTGATCGAAGATCACAGAGTTCGGACCGTCGATGACGCCGGTGCTGACCTCTTCCTCCCGGTGGGCCGGCAGGCAGTGCAGGAACAGATAATCGCTCTTCGCACCTTTCACCAACTCTTCGTTGACCTGATAGTCCTTGAACGCTGCTTCACGCGCCAGCTGCTCGGCCTCGAAGCCCATGCTCGCCCAGACATCCGTATAGATCACATCTGCGTCCTGGACCGCCTCCTGCGGGCTGCGGGTCACAGTGATGACCGAGCCTGTCTCCTTGGCGATCTCACGCGCCTCGGCCACGACAGCCTCGTCCGGCTCGTAGCCTTCCGGTCCAGCGATAGAGACATGCACACCCAGCTTGGCTCCGCCGATCAGCAGAGAATGGGCCATATTGTTGCCGTCGCCGATGTACGCCAGCTTCAGGCCTTTCAGCTTACCCTTGTGCTCGTATACAGTCTGATAGTCTGCCAGCACCTGGCAGGGATGCGCAAGATCGCTGAGGCCGTTGATTACAGGCACTGAGGCATACCGGGCCAAATCTTCCAATTTATCATGGCCGAACGTTCGGATCATGATACCATCCAGATAACGCGACATGACCTGGGCCGTATCACCAACCGTCTCGCCGCGGCCCAGCTGAATATCATTTTTGCTGAGGAACAGTGCATGTCCGCCCAGCTGATACATCCCCACTTCGAACGACACCCGGGTACGGGTAGAGGATTTCTCGAAAATAAGCCCGATCGTCTTCCCCAGCAGCGGCTGGTAGACCTCACCGTTCTTAGCTTTTCGCTTCAGCTCAATCGCGAGGTCAATCAAATACGTGATTTCCTCCGGGCTGTAATCATTCAGCTCCAGCAAATCACGGCCTTTGAGCTGTGCGGCAATCGTATCTGTTACGCCTGGTGTACCGTGACTCATCAATTTGCCTCCCCGTTTACTTTGTTAGCATAAGTATGAATTAGTTCCGATAGGATGTCTACCGCCTGATCAATCTCGGCCTTGCTGACATACAGATTAGGCAGCAGCCGGATCACATCCGGGCCAGCCTGAACGAACAGTAGCCCGCGCTCCTGTCCGGCAAGTACAATCTCGGCTACCGGCTCTTGGCACTCGATGCCGATCAGCAGGCCTTTGCCGCGAATCTCCTTCACGAAGGAGGTGTCTGCAAGCTTCTCTCTCAGTTGTCCGGTTAAGTACTCGCCCATCTCCGCCGCCCGCTCGGGCAGCTTGTCTTCGAGCATGGTCTCAATGGTCGCTTCCATCACCGCTGCCGCCAGCGGGGTGCCGCCGAAGGTACTGGCGTGGCTGCCCGGGCTGAAGGCCTCGCGCAGATAACCTTTGCCGAGCATCACACCGGCCGGAAAGCCGCTCGCTACCCCTTTGGCTAAGGTGAAAATATCCGGCTCAATGCCGTAATGCTGATGAGCAAACAGCTTGCCTGTACGGCCCATGCCGGTCTGCACTTCGTCCACGATCAGCAGCAGCCCGTGCTCCTTGCACAGCGTAACAACAGCATCCAGGAACTCCTGCTGTACCTCAAGCACACCGCCCTCAGCCAGCACCATCTCCAGCATGATCGCTGCCGTATGCCCGGTAATGGCGCCCTTCAGCGCCTCCAGATCATGCAGCGGCACTGTCTTGAAGCCCGCCGGAAGCGGCAGGAAGCCTTCCTTGACCTTTGCCTGCCCAGTGGCTGTCAGTGTAGCCAGCGTACGTCCATGGAAGGACTGCTCGAACGTAATGACCTCGTAGCGGTCTGCACCCTGCACCTTCTGATGATACCGGCGCGCCAGCTTGATGGCCGCTTCATTCGCTTCCGCTCCGCTGTTGCAGAAGAAGACCTGATCCGCACAGCTATTCTCTGTCAGCAGCGCAGCTACCCGGTCCTGGCCCGGAATGTGGAACAGGTTCGAGACATGCCACAGCGTATCAATCTGCTCCTTCAGCTTCGCACCGACCTTCTCCGGCGCATGGCCCAGACTCGTTACCGCAAGTCCGCACATGAAGTCCAGGTACTTGTTACCCTGCTCATCCCATACCCAGCTGCCTTTGCCTTTGACCAGACTAATATCATATCTGCTATACGACGGGAATACCGCACTCAGCTTGGCAGGAGCGGCCCCCTGTCCGTTCGTTCCTGCTGAACGCTCCTGCGGCGCCCCTGTCAAAGAATTCTTGTCCGTTTGCGTAAGCTCACTCATTCTTAGTCACTCTCCCACCATGCTGCTGCGGCTTCCCGTCAGCGCGTCTAATATACTGTTATTCTTCCAGCCTATCTATGCTCTTACAATCCGCGTGCCCAGCGCTTCGCCCTTCAGCACCCGGCTGAGGACACGCGGCTCTTTGCCGTCTACAATAATAACCTCCGACACCTGACCCTGGATGCAGTCCATCGCGGCACGCACCTTGGGAATCATTCCGCCGTAGATTTCACCATTCTCAATCAGTGCTTCGATCTGCGCCACCGTTACGGACGGAAGCACGACCTTCTCCCCGTCCACCGTCCGCATAATGCCCGGCACATCCGTAACCACGATCATGCTCGGTGACCCTATATAAGAAGCCACCGCTCCGGCGGCGGTATCCGCATTGATGTTGTACCGCTGGCCATCGCCATCTACGCCCACTGGTGCAATAACCGGAATATAGCCCATCGCCAGGATACCCGTCACAATCTCTGCCTGGACTCCGCTTACCTCTCCCACCAGACCAACTTCATGATGATTGGCCACCGGACGCGCTGTAATCAGGTTACCGTCTACACCCGATACTCCGAGCGCCTGTCCCCCGCTGGCCTGAATACGCCGGACAATCGCCTTGTTGATGCTGCCGGACAGGGTCATCTCAACCACATCCAGCACCTCTTCCGTCGTTACCCGTAGGCCGTTCACGAACCGGCTCTCAATGCCGAGCTTCTCCAGATTGCCGGAGATTGCCGGGCCGCCGCCATGCACGATTACAGGCTGAATCCCGCCAACCTGAAGCTCCCGCAAATCCTCGAAGAACGAATCCGGCAGCGCCGCCAGCGTACTCCCCCCGCATTTCATTACGAACAACCCGGCAACCCCCGCCTGTGCCTGAGGCTCTATCGGTTCTACTGTCATCTCCTTGCCCCCTCTGTACAAGCTTCTACACGCCTCTGCACAGGTTACGTGCGGTAAGCCGCATTAATCCGCACATAATCATAAGTCAGGTCACAGCCCCAGGCTGTAGCCTGCCCGCTGCCGTCTGACAAGGTTACCGTGATCAGCACGGTATCGCTTTTTTGCAGATAATGCAGTGCCAGCTCCTCATCAAAAGCCACCGGACGCGACCCGCGCAGCACCTCGATCTCACCCAGCTTAATATCTACCCGCTCCGGCGATACCGGAACGCCCGCGCGCCCTACGGCCGCGATAATCCGCCCCCAGTTGGCATCCGCGCCGAAGATCGCCGACTTCACCAGGCTTGAGCCGACCACGGTCTTGGCAATCGCCGCCGCAGCCTCATCATGCACCGCCCCGCTCACCTGCACCTCAATCAGCTTCGTGGCCCCTTCACCGTCACGGGCAATTGCCATGGCCAGACTCTGGCACACATGGGTGAACGCCGCTGCAAAAGCCTCCCAGTCCGCATGCAGACGTGTCAGCTTCTCATTGCCGGCAAGTCCGCTGGCCATCGTGACCAGCATATCATTCGTACTGGTGTCACCATCGACAGTAATCATATTAAAAGTAGAATTAGTAGCTGTGCGCAGCAGGCTGAGCAAATCCTCCCCGTCAATGAGCACATCAGTGGTCATGAAGCCCAGCATCGTCGCCATGTTCGGGTGAATCATCCCGGAACCCTTCGCTGCTCCGGCAATAAGAACCTCTGTACCACCTACCGTTACTTTTACACAGCTTTCTTTTTTGACCAGATCAGTGGTTAGAATCGCCTGGCTGAATTCCTCCGCACCGGCAGCGCCAGCGTCCATCTTCTCCGGCAATCCGGCAATCCCGCTGCGCACACAGTCCATCTTCAGCAGTTCCCCGATCACGCCTGTGGAGGCGACAGCGACATCCAGCTCATTCACGCCCAAATAACGGGCAGCAGCCGCACGCATCTCATAGGCATCCGCCTCGCCCTGGTCCCCTGTACAAGCATTGGCATTGCCGCTGTTCACGATAACCGCCTGCAGTGTCCCATCCGCCAGACTCTCCCGCGTAACCTTCAGCGGAGCCGCCTGAAACACATTGGTCGTATACACCGCAGCCGCCGTTGCTGGCACCTCACAGAGAATCGCGGCAAGGTCATTGCGCTCTGTTTTTTTGAGACCGCAGTGCAGGCCGCCAGAAGTGAAGCCCTTAGGTGCAGTGATGCTACCGCCTTCTACGACGGTATATAGTGGTTTCTCACTCATGATATTGTTTGACCGCTTGCGCTTATGGATACACTGGTGTGTAACCAAGCCCGCGGGTTTCCTCCCATCCCATCATCAAATTGAGGTTCTGAATCGCTTGCCCTGCGGCGCCCTTAACAATATTGTCGATAACCGACACAATGGTAACCCGTCCGGTACGCGCGTCTGTGGCGAAGCCGATATCGCAATAATTCGATCCGCTGACTTCCTTCGTCGCCGGAACCACTCCGGGCTCACGCACCCGCACATATGGCCTGCCTGCATAATAGTTACGGTATAATTCCACCAGATCCTGCTCGCTGTGGTCACCATTCAGTCCGGCATACATCGTAGTCATAATCCCCCGTGTCATCGGGACCAGATGCGTAGTGAACGTTACCGTGACCTTTTCCCCAGCAATATCTGTAAGCACCTGCTCGATTTCCGGGATATGTTGATGTTTGTTCATTTTGTAGGCTTTGAAGTTCTCATTGATCTCGGCAAAATGCACCATCAGGCTCGTTCCCCGCCCTGCCCCGGACACCCCGGACTTCGCATCAATAATGATGCTGTCCGGCTTAATCCAGCCTGCGGCCAGCGCCGGCACCAGTCCCAGCAGCGCAGCTGTCGGGAAACATCCGGGATTCGAGATAAAATCAACGCCGGCTGCATGTTCACCATATACCTCACATAACCCGTATACCGCCTGCTTAAGATAAGCTTCCGGTGGAGCCGGGTGCTTATACCACTGCTCGTACTCCGCGCCATCCTTCAATCGGAAGTCCCCGGACAGATCGACAACCTTCAGTCCCGCCTCAAGCAGCCCGGGCACCAGCTTCGCGCTCACTCCCGAAGGGGTAGCAGTGAATACAACATCCGCTCGGCTCGCAATCTCTGCTGCATCAACACCGTCCAGCTTACGCTGCACCACTCCCGTTAAATGCGGAAAACCTTCCTCAATCGGCGTACCCGCACTCGAAGAGGAAATCACTGAAGTAATCTCTATATCAGGGTGGCCCTGCAGCAGCCTGATCAGCTCCACGCCCCCATAACCTGTTGATCCGACAATTGCCGCTCTCAGCTTGCCTGTCACTGTCATCCCCGCTTCCCGTTTCTCATTTCTATCATTATCGCCTGACTTGAACCGTTCTGCAAATATGTATTATTATACGACCGAATTAATATAAATACAACACGTTGCGTTAAGTTTATACATTCTTATATTTGCAAAAAGAAAAAGCGCAGAGCCCCTAAGGGAGCCTACGCTTCTCTTTTGAAACCTTCGCCCAGCACTTCGTGAGCCTCTGTAATAATCACAAACGCGCCCGGGTCCACCGAGCGGACAATCGCCTTCAGCCTGGTAATTTCATTCTGGCCTACTACGACCATCAGCACCGTACGGTTGTCACCGGTATAGCCGCCTTGCGCATTCAGCTTAGTCAGCCCGCGGTCCAGATCATTCAGAATCGCCTGCGAGATGTCCTCGGTCTGATCCGAGATGATATACGCCACCTTCGTGGTGCTGAAGCCCACCTCCAGCGCGTTAATCACCCTGCCGGTGACGAACAGCCCGATCAGTGCATACATCGCCTGCTCCATCCCCAGCACAAAGGCCGCCAAGGTAATCACCGTACCATCCAGCAGCACGACAGACAGCGAGAAGCTGAAGCCGGTAAGCTTTTGAATAATCTGTGCCGCAATGGTCAGTCCGCCTGTAGAGCCGCGCCCCCGGAAGACGAGTCCCAGGCCTAGACCCACACCAATTCCTCCATAGATAGAGGCCAGGAGCGGATTCGTGGTCGGCACAGGTCCGTCCTTCGTCAGGAAAATAAACAGCGGCAGCACAAAGCTGCCCAGCAGAGAGCGGATGCCATACTGTTTGCCGAGGAAGATCACGCCGAGAATGAAGAGCGGAATATTAAGCGCCCACTGGGTAAAAGCAGGCTCTGCCCCAAACCAGGCCTCAGCCAGTACCGACAGCCCCGACACCCCGCCGGAAGCAATCCGGTTCGGGAGGAAGAACAGGTTGAACGCCAGCCCTGTGATCAGCGAGCCGATCAGAATTAGCGCAATATCCACGGTATGGCGCAGCGGCCCGTTCAGGGGGATCAGCGGAGGTTTGTTGCGTGAATTGATTTTTTGCATCGTTATGGCCTGCTCCTTTATGTTCAGAAAAAAATCCCTACACCTCCGAAGACGCGTAGGAATAGGGTTACGTTTATTCAGCTTCCGTCTTGATCTGGCTGCGCAGATACCCGTCAATGAACCCGTCCAGATCGCCGTCCATTACTGCTCCAACGTTGCCTGTCTCTACAGAGGTACGGTGATCCTTCACCATGCTGTACGGATGGAACACATAGGAACGAATCTGGCTGCCCCAGGCAATCTCGGATTGTTCTCCGCGGATCTCGTCCAGATGTGCCTGCTGCTCCTGAATTTTGCGCTCATAGAGCTTGGAACGCAGCATCTTCATCGCCTGTTCCCGGTTCTTGATCTGCGAACGCTCATTCTGACAGGTGACCACCACGCCGGTTGGCATATGTGTAATGCGCACTGCCGAATCGGTAGTATTGATGTGCTGACCGCCCGCGCCGCTGGCCCGGTACGTATCAATCTTCAGGTCTTCCGTACGGATATCCACCTCGACGTCGTCTGCAATCTCCGGTACCACATCGCAGGACACGAAGGAGGTATGCCGTCTGCCTGAGGAGTCAAAAGGCGAAATGCGCACCAGCCGGTGCACGCCCTTCTCTGCCTTGAGGTACCCATATACATTGTGACCCTTAATTAACAAAGTTACACTCTTGATTCCCGCTTCATCGCCCGGCAGATAATCCAGCACGTCTACCTTGAAGCCCCGCTTCTCCGCCCAGCGTGTGTACATGCGCAGCAACATCTGGCCCCAGTCTTGGGACTCGGTACCGCCTGCACCCGGATGCAGCTCCAGAATGGCATTCAGCTTATCGTAAGGCTGATTGAGCAGCAGCTGCAGCTCAAACTCATCCACTCGGGCGCTTATGCTGCGGATCGTTCCGGCTGTCTCTTCAGCCAGTTCGTCGTCGCCTTCCTCATCGGCCAGCTCCGCCATCATAGCAGCATCGTCATAGTCCTGCTGAAGCTTCTCGAATTGGTCAACCACCGACTTCACGGCATTCATCTCGCCAATCACGCTCTGCGCCTGATCAGAATCATCCCAGAACCCGGGTGCCGCCATCTTCTCTTCAAAGTTCGCTATAATCTCCAGCTTCAGGTCTAAGTCAAAGTGACCCCCTAAGGTTGGTTAATTTCTTACCCATTTCACGCAGGTCCTGCTTCACATTAGGATCGATCAATTGGATCACATCACCTTTCATAATTGAATATTGCGCCGGGACTGCCGGTTTGGGCTTACCGGTATGGACGGACATCTATGCTGCTGTCACTTCGCTTCAGCTGCTACATGGCCAGGTGTACGCCGTAACTGCGGGAATGTTTGGACTTCCGGCCGCTGTTAGGATTGAATTTCCTCATTTAAACTGCTCATCGCAGTAGAAATTCAATCCTAAAGGCGGACGCTAACGCTCCTCCAGTTCCAAACTTCCCCTCCGTCACTTCCACCTCAGCCATACAACATCTGGACGCTCCGGTCTGCTGCACAGCTGTGCGTCCCAGATCACTTCAAGCCCAAAAAAGCAGCCGGGCCGCAAACGGGGAGTCCCCCGGGCCCAGCCGCTTTTTATTTTCATTATAAACCCCAGTGCCTGTGAACAACACCACAAGTGCATTCGGTGAAAGGTATTCGCAGCTTAATGCCTGCTCATTATTTCACCAGACAGTGAATCCACGAGCATGAAGATTTATTATATCTTACGCCTGGCCGTGGCAGTTCTTATATTTCTTGCCGCTGCCGCATGGGCATGGATCGTTACGGCCGACAGTGGATTCCACATGCACCGGACGGTTCTCAGCAGGCTCTGCGTTGGTGGAGATCTTGTCTTCCTCCACTACTGATTGCCGCTCCTGATTCGTCTCAATGTGCGCCTTCATAATGTAGGTCGCCACTTCCTCCTGAATGTTCGCTGTCATGGCGTTGAACATCTCGAAGCCCTCGAATTGATATTCGCGCAGCGGATCGGTACCGCCGTAAGCACGGAGGTGAATCCCCTGACGAAGCTGATCCATAGCATCGATATGATCCATCCATTTGCTGTCTACGGAGCGAAGCACAATAACCTTCTCGAATTCACGTACCAGCTCCGAGCCAAGTCGCTCTTCACGGGCAGCGTATTTCTCAAGGACACGGGCGAAGATGAATTCGATGATTTCTTCCACTTCTTTGCCCCACAGATCATCGCGTGTCAGCTCATCTTCTTCAAGAAGCTTGCTGTTCACATAATCCGCGACCTCTTGCAGCTCCCAGTTCTCCGGGATATCGTCACTACAGTGGGCATTCACAATACGGTCGATAACCGGCTTGATCATTTCCACTACGATGTCTTTGATATTATCCGACTCCAGAATTTCACGGCGCTGCTTGTAGATAATCTCACGCTGCTGGTTCATGACGTCATCGTATTGCAATACGACTTTGCGGATGTCGAAGTTATTGCCTTCTACCCGCTTCTGCGCAGATTCAACAGCCTTGGTAATCATACGGCTCTCAATCGGCTGATCTTCCTCGAATCCCAGACGGTCCATCATGTTCAGCACGTTGTCCGCACCGAAGCGCTTCATCAGCTCATCCCCAAGGGACAGGTAGAACTGTGTCGAACCCGGATCGCCCTGGCGTCCGGCACGGCCGCGAAGCTGGTTGTCAATCCGGCGCGATTCATGGCGCTCTGTACCAATAATATGCAGACCGCCCACATCGGTTACCCCTTCGCCCAGTACGATATCCGTACCGCGTCCAGCCATGTTCGTGGCAATCGTTACCGTTCCCGGCTGACCGGCATAAGAGATAATTTCGGCTTCGGCCGCATGGTGCTTCGCATTCAGTACCTGGTGTCTGACACCCTTACGCTTCAGCATTTCCGATACGCGTTCAGAGTTCTCAATTGATACCGTACCTACCAGTACCGGCTGATTCTTCTTGTGGCGTTCTACAATTTCAGCAACGACTGCATTGAACTTGCCGTTCTCGCTTTTGTAGACTACATCAGGCATGTCGATTCGTTGATTCGGCTTATTCGTAGGAACCTGAAGAACCTCAAGACCATAGATCTTCTTGAACTCCTCTTCCTCCGTCTTCGCCGTACCCGTCATGCCGCCCAGCTTGCGGTACATCCGGAAGTAGTTCTGGAAGGTGATAGTAGCCAGCGTCATGCTCTCATTCTGAACTTCAATCTCTTCCTTGGCTTCAATCGCCTGGTGCAGCCCGTCGCTGTAACGGCGGCCCTGCATCAGACGCCCTGTGAACTCATCGACGATCATAACCTCGTCTTCATTAACCACATAATCGACATCCCGGCGCATAATAGCGTTCGCCTTCAAGGCCTGTACAATATGATGGTTCAAGGTAACATGGCTGTGGTCATACAGATTCTCTATCCCAAAAGCACGCTCAGCCGTAGCCACGCCCTTCTCGGTGAGGGCAACGGACTTCACCTTGATATCCACGGTGTAATCCTCTTCAGCGACCAGCTTCTTCACAAAACGGTCTGCTGCGTAATACAGCTCCGTCGATTTCTCAGCTTGGCCAGAGATAATGAGAGGTGTCCGCGCTTCATCAACAAGGATGGAATCGACTTCGTCAATAATACAGAAGTAGAGCGGGCGCTGGACCATCTGTTCCTTATAGAGCACCATGTTGTCGCGCAAATAGTCGAACCCGAATTCATTATTCGTTCCGTACGTAATATCGCAGGCATATGCTGCTTGTTTATCATTATGGTCCATGCCGTTCAGGTTGACCCCAACGCTCATGCCCAGAAAGTTATAGATTTGTCCCATTTGCGCACTGTCGCGCTGAGCCAGATAATCATTTACGGTTACGACATGCACGCCTTTACTCAGCAGCGCATTCAAATACACCGGCAGAGTCCCAACCAGCGTCTTGCCTTCCCCGGTCTTCATCTCGGAGATCCGGCCTTCATGAAGCGCCATACCCCCAACCAGCTGAACGTCAAAATGCCGCATGCCCAGCGTCCGTTTGGAAGCTTCGCGTACGGTAGCAAAAGCCTCGGGAAGAATCGCTTCCAGGGTCTCACCTTTCTCAATACGGGCGCGGAATTCCGCTGTCTTTGCCTGCAGCTCTTCATCCGTAAGCGATACGAAATCCGGCTCCAGACCATTAATAATTTCGACCGTCTTCATGAGACGTTTGACATCCCGTTCATTAGTGTCGCCAAATATTTTCTTAACAAGTCCTAGCATGGTTAACCCCTTTCATGCAACACAGATGGTGGAACCGAGCCCATCCTCATAGATTGAAAGGGCCATATATGATTTCGATTCCGCTGCTTCATAAATTGTAACAGTTTGTAAGAGAAGCCGCAATACAAGCCGTCCTAACCTTATTCTGTATAATCCCCTTAGATGAGGACAGATGATGGCATTTTACCGAAACTTCTATATATACGCACAAGAGCCCTATTCGCTTCAGGCGAATAGGGACTCGTCTAATTGTCCACGTTAGGCTGAACCGAAGCCTTCCTTATTCCAACAATTCCCGGTCCGCAGGTTAGTTCTGCTCGATCAGACCGTACTTGCCGTCATCGCGTTTGTAAACCACGCTAACTTCGGAAGTGTCAATGTTGGAGAACACGAAGAACGTATGTCCAATCATGTTCATTTGCAGAATCGCTTCTTCCACATCCATAGGCTTCAAGGTGAACCGTTTGTTCCGCACAACCTCAAGATCATCATAATCCTGTTCCTGCTCTTCAACAGCTACGGCGCTGGCCGAACCTTCAACGAACAAGGTCTTCAGGCTGCCTTCCTGGCGGAACTTGCGATTAAGCTTAGTCTTGTGCTTGCGGATCTGACGTTCCAGCTTGTCCACTACGGCATCGATGGATGCATACATATCATCGCTGCGGTCTTCCGCACGAAGCGTCACACCAGCTAGAGGAATTGTCACTTCCACCGTATGAAGGCCGCGAACGACGCCAAGCGTCACATATCCTTCAGAGGTAGGGGGTGCTTCGAAATACTTCTCAAGTCTGCTGAGCTTCTTATCAACATAGTCTCTCAAAGCGTCGGTCACTTCAATTTGTTGACCTCGAATGCTGAATTTCATAAGGCACTCCTCCTTTGTTTACTTTTTCATTATAGCAAATTGTCAGGGCTAAGTAAAAAACAAATCATGACAGACTTTACATTCATCTAACAATAGATGTAACAGACCTGTCTTAACAACAAACGGCCCGGCTCGAGCATAAAGTCGCCCTCGCCGGACCGAATACTGTTGCTGTATTATTCCACTATAAAACCTGGATTATGAATGATTGCATTCATCAAGCTTACTTATTTAGTGTGAATCCGCAAAAGTTCTACAGGTGACAGGCTGCCATTAGAGTCAGTGATAAAGAAGACTTTATACGCTGTATTGGCAGTAAGTCCAGTCAGGTTAATGTTGTGTTTCACAACTGGACTACCTGTAAGAGTTCCAGTCCAAGGTGCTGTTAATGTAACACCTGCACTGTTCTTCCCTTGGGAAATCTGTAATGCGGTTGGATCAGCATCTGCTGCATTAACCACCACATATTTCAGAGGAATTACCGGAGTCGGAGTACCCGCCTTCCCGTAAGCAACGTATACTTCCGCAGATACTGTTGTTACGTTGGTGATTCCAACTTGAGAAACTGACCAGTTGCTGCCTGCTGCTGTTTTCAATTGAAGCGGTGTTACGCCGGACCAGTTACCAGAAGCGTCCGTCAGGGCAACGTATACGGTATAATCCGTTCCTGCATTCAGACCATACACAGAGAAAGCAACAGTAGTGTTGCCGGTTGTAGCGATTTTCCCGGAATGAACGCCTGTTGTTGTAGCATTAATCAGTCCGTCTTTCACTTGCGCTGCAGTTGGTGCAGTTACGTTCACGCTGTATGGAGCAACTACATAATACACGGCTCCTGTAACAGTAGGCGTAACATATACATCAGCGGTAACGGAACCTACATGACCGTAAGTCACGTTGCTTACAGATGGCAAGGTCACGTTACCGCCTCCGCCAGTGCCGCCACCACTACCACCGGGTACCGGAGTAGCTGTTGGGCTGGTAGTTGGTACAGTTGTTGCAGATGGAGCCGGCGTTGCTGTTGGTGCTGGTGTAGGCATTACTCCGCCCGTAGCCGGCTTATGCACAACCGAGTTGCTTATAATTCCGACCGCTTCGGCACGGGTAAGAGATTTCTTCGGACCGAAGGTGCCGTCAGGATAACCGTTGATGATCTTCTTGTCTGCCGCTGAGGCTACTGCCACCTTGGCCCAAGCTGCGATCTGAGCATTATCCTTGAACTTAAGCGGAGTAGAGCTTGTACTCAGCTTAAGCAGCTTGGCAGCAATAACTGCTGCTTCCTGGCGGGTGAGCGGGTTGTTGGCCCGGAAGGTATTATTCTCATACCCGCCAATGTAGCCGGCCTTCACAGCCTTGGCTACTTCGCTGTAGACCCAGTTGGATTTCTTCACATCGGTGAAGCTAAGGGTAGCCGATTCGGTGAACCCGAACAGACGATTAATCAGTGCCACATATTCACCACGGGTAATTGCCTTATTCGGCTTAACCGTTCCGTCTGGATAACCACCCAGGTATCCTTTATCCAGCCAGCTCTGCAGTTGTTTCTGCGCCCAGTGTCCTTGAATATCCTTGGGAGCCGGCGCTGCCGACACACTTCCCAAAGAACCGATCAGCATTGAAATACCGAGTACTCCGGCCGTAAGGCCACGCCACATTTTCTTCATTCGTTTGTTCATCCTCCTGTGAGTTTGATGGGCATAGGCTTCACTGCATGACTTCTTACCAAAAGATCTTTCGGAAGCATACGCCTAAGCAATAATGAGAGTGCAGACTAGGCAACAAAAAAAGCCCAACGTTCACTATTACCCATAATCTGGAGGATGTTAACATTTTTCTGTAACTAATTTTTACAAAGTGTCCAATTTCGGACTCTATTCGACTCGGAATATAGGCTATTTATTTGAAATATGTTAAATTCCCGCGTTATATCAACGCCCCCGGCATCATACACATCATGTCCCCAAAAGACAAGAACAATGATTTGTAGAACCACAATAAAAAAGACCCAAGGGAATATCCCTAGGGTCTAACGCTAGCGCTGTCTCAATTGCTAACCATCTACCATATATGTAGGTCGGCTTCGCCGGATGATTATAATTTGATGACGTTAGCTGCTTGTGGTCCGCGTGCGCCTTCAACGATATCGAACTCTACGGATTGGCCTTCATCCAAAGTCTTGAAACCGTCAGTTTGAATCGCGGAGAAGTGTACGAATACGTCGCCACCATCGGCAGTTTCGATGAAACCATAACCTTTTTCTGCGTTAAACCATTTAACTTTACCTTCCATTGACTAAACATTCCCTTCGTCATCAGATGAACGTGAGTCTTGCTCACAATTCGACTATACCACCGCAGCTTCTCCATTGTCAATTGGAATAGTAAATGATTACTTTCAATATTTTACCAGAGTTCAATTGACATCAGAAATGGATATCATTCGGTAATATAAGTTACAAAAAAAAAGGAGCAGACGCTTGTAAATACCCGTCCACTCCCCTATTGAAACAGGAGAAAATCTATTATTCTATCTTTATTTTTTACGGTCCATCAGAATGCTGTCTGGGGTGTATGCAGTCTCGTAAGCGTTGCGTTGGGCTTTGGCTTGATTGCGTTTTTGGAGGAAGTCTAGGGCTTCCAAACGATGGGCGTTCATCCGGGCCATGATGGCCGGGTCATGCTCCAGGATTCGACGCAATACATCCTTTTGTGCAGGTGACGTAGTACTAATTACGACCTCTTCTGTTATGGAATCGACAAGCTTCTGCCGCTCCTCGACGAAGTCTTCAAGCTCCTCATAGGTTGCGTCTTGAAGCCCATCCATCATCTCTTGAGTCAGCAGATCCAAGTTACGGACAAGTTCATCCATTCGCAATCTCAGTCTGGCTAGCAGCCAGCTTGGAGGCCTGGAGCCAGGTCTCGCGGAGGTCGACAAGGTAGCCAATGGCTTCTTGAGCCTTATCCACACTTTTATGAATATTGGCTTCTACCAACAAGTGATTTGTATATTCGTAGAGGGAGTATAAGTTTTTTGAAACCTCATATTTGAAATCGAGCGTACTCATTAATTCACTTAAGATCGTTTGGGCCTTGCCAAAATTCAAATTACTCTTCTCTAAATCCTGTTTATTTAAGCCTTCAATAGCTGTCTTAGCAAATCGAATAGCTCCATCATAAAGCATCATTACCAGTTGTGCAGGAGTAGAAGTCTGTACCGAGGACTGACGATATTTATCATACGGAGAAGAAAGCATCAATTATTCACCTCTATAAATTTATTTTGCAAAATAACTAGATAAACTGGATGACTGAGAGTTATATTTGTTCATAGCTGTTTCCATAGCTGTGAACTTTTTATAATAATTTGTTTCCATAGTTGTTAACCTAGACTGCATTGCAGAAATCCGAGTGTTATAATCAGTCAAACGTTTCCCCATGAAACTATCTGTCTTATAGGCTAGTGACAAATCAGAGGAAAACTTCGAAGTACCTGCTTTGGTTACAATCTTGTCGAGAGTCTTATCAACTGAAGTAATGAGTTGATTGAAAACTCCATCCGTTCCGGATGTACCTTGAAACAACGATGAAATTTTTTGCGGACTATCAATGAGAGCCTGTTTTAATTTAGACTCATTAATATAAAGTTTACCATTCTCATAATATTGGCCTGTAGTTATACCGATGGAGCTAAGATCTCCTAATCTCTTTGTCATTTCTGACCGCATTGAGGCAATTGTAGATTTTAAAATTTCATCATTTCTTAGTAAACCACTTTTCGCCTTCTTCTCCCATAATTCAATATCATTATCAGTCATTGCCTGTTTCTGTTCATCAGTAAGAGGCGTAAAATCCTTATATCTTTCTTCAGCAACCTTAGTTTGAAGGGTATTTAATAAGTCATTGTAATCCTTTATAAAGCTCGTAATGGTTCCTAACGCCTTAGTTGAATCGGACTGTGTTGAAACAGTTACGGACTCTGAAGCAGATGTTGTCGAAAGTAATGTAATACTCACACCATTTAACTTGAAGTTGTTGCTATCAAAATTTAGAGTTTTTGAAATATTAGTATTAATATCTACAACGGATATTTCTGCCTGTTGAAAGGCAATTGGAGTATAGGATGAGCTATTCGACCCAAAAAGGGTCAACAGACTGCTTGAATTCGATATAGCTAATTTCCCTTCTGCACCAAAGGTTTTTGAAGCTAGCGAAAACTTGCCTGAGACCTCATCAAAGGTAGCTGTAACATTGGCTTTGCTATCAGTATTAATTTTTGATATAACTTCAGCTATACTCAAGTCCTTATCAAAACTTAAACTGCTTCCGTTAATGGTAATTTTATATGCTTGATCTGTAGTGGAAGCACCTACTAGCGCACTTAACTTAGAAGAGGAAGTAGTTCTGGAGGTACCTGTATTCGGTAATACGTTTGATTGCCATGATACTGGTTTTGCAAGACTAGAAATTGACATTTTCATAGGAATGCCATTAGCATCTGACGTCGCTTCTGCTTTAAGAGAAGCAACACTTCCAGTCACTACCGCCGTTTGAGTATTTAATTGAGAGGAGTTATTATAAATTTTCAGCTTTGAATTACTAAAATCTATAAGTTTGCTGTTAATTTCGCGATAATTGTCCCTTTGCCATTGCATGATCTGTTTCTCTTGAGTTAATTTATCTAAGGGAATACGTTTAGCATTCACCATTTGTTTGACTAAAGAATCTACATCAAGGCCTGAAACCATTCCACTTATACGGTTTACCATTTTTTCCCTCTTTTCTATACCTTTTCATCAACCATAATACCTGCGATTTCCATCATATTAGCAACAAGATCTAGTGTCTTTTCCGGAGGGATTTCTCTAATTAAGTCACCGGTTTCCTTATTCAGCACTTTTACCATAATAGCCTTAGTTTGTTTATGGACACTAACCTCAAATGTAGTAGTAGGTCCTTGAAGAGCTTTGAGCGCACGCTCAAGAGCTTTAACAACTTGTTCATCCCCACTGGAAATATTAATTCCCTTACGCTCTAGTTCTTTAATCTCAATACCGCTTCGTACCCTTCCTGTATTGTCATCACTTTCTACTTTTGCATCAACTTTAGAAAGGTTATTTGACATGCTCCCTTTATTCCCATTACTAATATAATTCGTTGGACTAGTACTGCGGATTTCCATACAGAACCTCCTTTAGATTTGCTTTATAATCTATTTATCGGTAAATCTATTCAGTTGATTAATACAAATGTTTAGAATATCCAATTTGCATATGAAAAGCCTACTTAGTACAGTGACCAATTATCTCCTACAATTCCGCATAAAAAAAAGACCCTAGATATACTAGGGTCTCCTTGAAAGACATTAAGATTAACGGAGCAATTGAAGGACGCCTTGTGGTTGTTGATTAGCTTGGGCAAGCATAGCTTGTGCAGCTTGGGCAAGGATATTATTCTTCGTTTGTTCCATCATTTCTTTCGCCATATCCACGTCACGTACACGGGATTCAGCAGCAGTAAGGTTCTCGGAAGAAGTGTTCAAATTGTTGATTGTGTGCTCCAAACGGTTTTGGAAAGCACCAAGTTTTGAACGTTCATTCGAAACATTCTTAATCGCATCATCAAATACTGTAATTGCTGTTTTAGCACCATTTTGAGTTGAAACGTCTTGATAGTTAGAACCTATTTTGATGTTAAGCGCTTGAGCATCCATTTTGGAGATGTCAACCTTAATGTCTTGGTTGGCATTTGCTCCAATTTGGAATTTAAGTGCCGTATCATCTTTAGCAGCTATTGCATTTTTAGCAGCTACTGTATTAACAGTTAGTGTAAATGCTGTAAGAGCAGCAGCAGTTCCTTTTTCAATTGTGATACCCGCTGCATCTGTTTTATTACCAAGAACAATATTTGCACCAGGAGCATAACCAGTTCTATCAACAGTAGTAACTGCAGTTCCATTTGCTGGTGTAAACGTATCGCTAATAGTCAAATCAGTGGCACTTGCATTAGTAGAAGCAGCTGTTGTTGTCCCAGCTGTATTAGTTCCGCCAAAGAGCACAGCTGAAAGATTACCTGTTGAGGTTGTACTATCAAGGTTCAACTCAGTTCCAGCAACCGTTTTTGAAGTAAAGGTTAAATAACCATCCTTATTAATAGAAGCTGTTGCCCCAGTTGAAGCAGTACCCGCAGCATTAACAGCAGCAATCAAATCTTGAACTGTACTATCTGCAGTTAGACCATTAATAGCAACTGTTGCAGCGTTATCACCTACTGCTAGACCCGTTACATTGGTAACGCCTAAGGAAGCCAAGGTTTGACCTGCAGAAACCTTAACAGATGAGGTTAATTCACCAGCAACACCAACTGATGCAGTGATAGAGTGTGTTCCAACTTGACCATTTGCTGCTGCTCCAGATACACCGGCAACTACTGTAGCTGCAACGTTACTTGTAGCTAATGCAGCTTTTCCTGCAACACTAGAAGCTTGTCCAGTTACGGCAGCAGACAAATCACCGTTTAATAGTGTTTTTGTGTTAAATTCAGTAGTCTTTGCAATTCTATCTATTTCTTCGGTCAACTGGTTTACTTCTTTTTGAATTTGCCCACGGTCATCTAAGGAGTTAGTATCAGAAGCTGACTGAACAGCAAGTTCACGCATACGCTGCAGAATACTGTGGGTTTCATTAAGTGCACCCTCAGCTGTTTGAATCAGCGAGATTCCATCCTGCGAATTCTTCGAGGCCATATCTAATCCGCGAATTTGACCGCGCATTTTTTCGGAGATTGCCAGACCAGCAGCATCATCACCTGCACGGTTGATGCGAAGACCTGAAGACAATTTCTCGATATTCTTGCTAGTGTTAGACGTATTGGTGGACAATTGACGGTGAGTATTCAGTGCTGTTACGTTGTGATTAATAATCATTGTGTATTTCCTCCCTGAAATTAAGTTGTTCCACATCCATGTGGTAAACGCTGCCGTTAAGGTCGGCCGCCCCTCCGGATTCAGCGTCTTATATATATATCGACTTGTCCCGTAATTTGTTTATAGCAATTTATATGAATTAACAGATTTATTTTTGTGTGCGTAACCGCTCCATCAGAGCATTAAGATTGCCTGGGGTTGGCGAAGCAGATTCCTCATTGGCTTCTTTTATTGATAGGTACACTTCTTCCCTGAAGATATCTACATGTTTCGGAGCTTTAATACCTACCTTTATAATGTCTCCTTCAACACTCAGAATAGTAATCTCAATATTATCCTGGATAATAATCGACTCGCCTTTTTTGCGGGTAAGAACGAGCATATTATTCACCACCTTTTTCAAAATGATCATGAGGAGCAATCCATAAGTTATGTCTTGTTTGATAGTTCGAGTTGTGAAGTACAACCTGCTTCCCTGAGCGTATAATCGGATTAAGAACAATAGGGGCAAGTAAATTAACAGTTGAATGCTCCAACTCTTCTTTAATTGTAACCATACAACGAATTTTGACATCATCTATAATCTCTAATTCTTCTTTATCCGCTTGCGGAAGCTCAAATTCATAGGTCGGATAGAAAACAAAAGGGTCACATAATAAAAATGATATACTGTCATTTTGAAGAGATTGTAAATAGCTGAACGGTCCGTCATCTACCGTAATCAATGCAAAATCAATATCTTCTTCAAAACCCGGAACGCCTTTAGAAAAATGATATATTTGTTCTTCTGTGATATCCAGTGTTCCCCAAGTCAAAGTTTCTATAATCATTCTACGAACACTCCTTATTCATAAATAGTCTAATAAAAAAGCCATAGATATTTGGTTATATCAACCGAATCTATAGCTTGTAACAATATTTACATTTGAATATCTATCTCCGGCGGTACAAAGCTTATGGATGGTCTCTGTCTTAAGTAAATATCTAACTTAGGTGGTGTAAAGTTAATTTGAGGGGCATGCGCCTCTGCTTGAATACTCACTTCAGATTTACGATATTCAATTTCAGGAGGAACTAACTCGACATTTATATGCACGTTATCAACTGATGCAGGTCCACGAATCTCCGGGTAGGACACCGGTTGCCAATCTTCACCGTAAATCTCTGCTATACTATTTCCCGATTTATGAAAGTTAGCCGCGCGTTCCCCTTGCTCCATTCGTTTGGCAATGCCTTGAAGCCATAGCTGCTCAATACCTGAATAGATACGCTGATTCATCTCACGGTACGTTCCACCTGTATATGCGGCTCTGGCCTGAGTCTGATCAATCGTCATCTCAGCTGGAGACTGACGAATTTCTAATTGCCCAGGAGTTGTATTTATTTGCAGATCCGCTTTAGGCTGGACTATTGATAGGCTCCCGGCAGTAGTCTCGATCCCGATTAAAGCCGTTGTTTGCCGAATTTGAACTATCGGTATCATCTGGACCTCTCCTTATCTAATGAAATCAACAAGGGTGGACTGGATGATCTTAGAGCCTACAGAAAGAGAGGCATTATAAATGTTCTCTTGGATTTTGGACTGCATTAACATCTCTGCATAATCCCCATCTTCAGTCGTCGACTGTAAGTCTGTCAAGTTCACTTCCATATCACTTAGTCTATTCTTCATTAACTCAATACGGTTGGTTTTTGCTCCGACATCTGCTTGGACAGTTAACATTTTATTAATACGACTATCTATATTTCCTAACTGACTTGAAATTTCAGCGGTATCACTAACAGCTAGAGCAGCCGAGATCTTATCGATAACAGCAAATATATTATCTGCTTCGTCTCCACCAAATACATCATTACCTGTAATATTGATCGGAAGCTGAACACTTTCACCTACGGTATAATTCAGGACGCCTTTATCCGTAATTATAGAAGCAGCCCCGGAAGTATCAGGGGTTCCATCAGCTCCAGTAGCAAATTGATAAGGTTTTACATCGTATTGCTGTCCATTAAAAATATATTTCCCCTTGAACTGGCTGTTGGAAATATCAATAAGCTGTTCCTTAAGCTGTTTCACTTCTGCATTAATACTATTCATAGCCTCTTGAGGGTTAGAACCACTTGCACCCTTTACGGACAGCTCACGAAGTCGCTGAATGACGTCACCTGCCTGTGTCAACACAGTATCATTATATTCCATCCAAGATGTAGCATCATCTACATTCTCTCGATATTGTTCATTCGCGGACAAGTCTGCACGGTACCGCAGTGAGTAAGTAATCCCTACCGGATCATCGGAGGGTTTATTGATCTTGCGGCCAGTTGCTAGCTGTAGTTGTGTATCGTTCATCGTACGAGCGTTTCGATTGAGATTAAGCAAGAGCTGTGAATTCATCATATTAGAGGTTACACGTAACATCGCTTAAATCCCCCTTTCTTATCTGC
Organism: Paenibacillus sp. FSL R7-269; assembly: GCF_000517865.1. Classification (NCBI taxonomy): domain Bacteria; kingdom Bacillati; phylum Bacillota; class Bacilli; order Caryophanales; family Paenibacillaceae; genus Paenibacillus; species Paenibacillus sp. FSL R7-269. The sequence goes on along the minus strand of NZ_ASPS01000023.1, from coordinate 5,116 downwards.
CTACGGTGCCGGTAGAGTTAATCAATTTATCGAGCATTTCGTCATAAGTCGTCATAAAACGCGCAGCAGCGCTATACGCATGTTGGAATACCAGCATATTGGACATTTCTTCATCCAGCGAGACACCGCTGACCGATTGACGGCGGGCATTTACCTGTTCTACCAGGTAGTTAGAATTTTCTGTCTGGCGGGTAGCCTCTTGGGATTGAATCCCGAGTTGCCCAACCATCGATTTATAGAAAGAACCTGCTGTCGCCTTGATTCCAGTAGTTGGTGATGTAAAAGAACCCGATTGTTGATTGGCTAACAAAAGCGCCAGAGTATTATTTCCTTTGACAACTGCTTCTGAAGTTCCTGTTCCAGTAGTTCGGAGAGATGTAGCTAATAAATTGGTGTCCGTGGCAATTTCCGAATTGAATGTGATATTTCCAGCCGTGATAGCACTTCCGTCACCAGTGATTGTAAAGAGCGGCTTACCGGGATTGAGCGTGCCATCCATGGTATAACCAAGCTGATGAAGACCGTTCAAGCCTTTGACTGTTGTCTTAACATCGGCGCTCAAGGTCGCTCCTTTAGGGAGTGCAGATCCTGCTGCAATAGTAGTAGCTGTTCCATCTGCTTGAGTAATCGTGGCATCACTTGTAAGAATCGTACCCTCCGGAAGAATTGAACCTTTCGGAAGAGTGATCTCCATTGCTCCTGTAGCAATCGTATTCGCTATGTTATCAAGCTGTTTCTTATAATCCGCAACATACTTCTGACTGGAAGTGATCATACCATGTACTTCTCCAGTCTTAAGATCGCCCGAAGCAAAAGCAGTGTTAAGGAATGCACTGTCCACAGTCGCAGTGACAGCGAGTCCTTGTACAAGCTGTTGACTGCCAAGCGAAATGTTATAGCCGTATTCGCTATCTACTACAGTGACATTAGCAATCTTGGAGAGTTTGTCCGTCAGCAGGTCACGTTGATCCCGCAAGTCATTCGCTTTGTCGCCCATGCTCTCAATCTTGAAAATAGATGAATTCAAATCTGCAATGGAAGTTAAATATCCCTGTATCTCCGTGCCTTTGACTGCCACATTGGAGGCTAGATCCGTATCAAGGTTACTAAGCTGTCTACTCATATAATTAAGTGCATCGGTCATAGCCTGCGCAGTCTGGACCACGATCTTACGGGAAGTGCTGTCCTCCGGATTTTTGCTGAGATCCGACCAAGACTTCCAAAAGTTATCGAGCACTGTACTAATGCCTGTGTCCGATGGTTCTTGGAAGATCGATTCAAGCTTATCCAGTGTATCCGATTGGATGGTCCAACTCCCCAAAGCTGAATTCTCGCCCCGGTATTGGGTATCCAGAAAAGTCTCACGAATCCGGTCAATAGAGCCAAACTCTACCCCTGTACCCAATTGTCCAGGAACTGTAGATTTATTAAGTCCGTAGGCTTCAATAGGGATTGAAGCTGTCATATTCACACGCTGGCGGGTATATCCCTCCGTGTTGGCGTTGGCAATGTTGTGGCCGGTGGTGTTGAGCGCCGCGGTCTGGGTAAACAGGCTTCGTCTTGCGGTCTCGATGGAGTGGAATGTAGATGTCATACTGCGTGTTCCTCCCTTGTGATTGCTGCGGTGGGCGCAGCTCAGCGGATAACCTGATTATCCACGGGCATCAAAAAGACCCGGCCGAGTTACACTGCTGCCCTTGTCGGACGGATGATGGTACGTCATTTCCTGATTTGGTCTTCCGACAAGCAAATCCAGGGAATAATCTATAAAGGTAAGCGACTGCTCAATCAGCTTCTGATTCAGCTCATTGGCCTTTTTTAATTGCTGCAATGTGCCGGAAAGCTTCTGCTGAATATGCAGCAGGCGTGATTTGTCTTCGGGATCAAATACAAGGCGGGACAGCTCGGTAAGATTCAGATTCAGATTGGAACGGATTCCAACCCCCTGCAAAAACTCGAAGGCCGCTTCTGCACGCCGTTCTTCCAGCTGTCCAATCACCTTCATCAGCTTGGACTCACGGTTCAGGATATCAATGAGACCCTCTACCTTATTGTCCATAATGGTCTGTTTCTTGACTGCGGCCAGATCCAGCATCTGCACATGCGCCTCGTCCAGCCGCTCAAGCAATTCTAATAATGTTGTAAGTGCCATGGGTGTGTTCACCTAATTCTCGGAGGATTGCTTAAAGTAGGGGGCGAGTGTCTCAGCGAGCTTGGCTGCGTCAACCTGGTAGGTACCTGCGGATACTTGCTGTTTCAGGCTCTCGATCTTGTTCGCACGTTCAGTGTCAATCTTCCCGCTCTTCTGTGCCTGAAGCAGCTTAATGGCTTCATCCGAAATCGATACCTCATCCTTGCGTGTACTTTTCTTCATCTGTTCCTGCCTTTGCGATTCCGCACTTCGTTGGTATGGATTAATCGCATTGATTCGTCCGGCATCGTTAATTTTCATAACTTCACCTTCCTTCTGTAATAAAAAAGCCGATAATCTTTACTAAGTTTATCGGCCCCTGTTGAAACATTCTTTATAGCTGCAAGCGTTTTTTTGCAGAATTGTTTAGTTGCGGAACTTGTCTACCGCGCGGTAAGCGCCATCTGGAGCCTTCTTGGAAGCACTCGAGTCTGCACTTTCCTTGGCCGCATTGGCAAGGTCCTTGGTCAAACGGCTGCGGCAGCTGTCGCACATATGCCCGTCCCGGATCAGGGTTCCGCATACCTCGCAAGGATACATCATATTGGGTGCATTGGCTATGGAAATCCGGCCCTCCCGGATAAAACGCGTGATTTCCTTGATGGAAATATCGGTAGCATCGGACAGTTCCTGTATGTTGGTGCCTCTATTTTTACGCAAATATTCTACACAGATTTCATACTCATGCTCTAACTCTTTGATGCAGGGCTGGCACAGGTTCATCAGGTTCTTGACATATAACCGGCCGCATCTCGGACAATTGTCTACATTCATTTCTACCGCGGCTCCCTTCTATCATTCTGCACAACTCATGAATCGCTTATGCTACTAAGATTACATGATCACCGAAGATCCGTCTATGTTTAGTATCGGTCAGGGAAGCGGTTTTATTGAATTCCGGTGCGGCAGCTGCTGCTAGGAACGCGCCCAGGTCAGAGAGTATATCTCAGCAGTGCAATCCAGACTGCGGCAGAGCTGCTGAAGCGCCCCGGCGCAGGCACGAATCGTACTCCCCGTAGTGTAGATATCATCGACAATAATGATTCGCAGGGGACGCTGTTCAAGCTGATGCGTCGCACGGGAATGCAGGTGTTCAGTCAGACTTTGCAGAACCACCGGATCTGTATTTCCGGCAAAAGCATGCTTCATATCGGTCAGCCGCTCCCTTCTGCTTTTGAAGCTCTGCTTGGCGGTGTGATGAGTGCGGACCAGCAGCGGAAGCTGGGGGACTCCTCTACGTATAGACACCACTTCAGCCAGCCGCTCCGCCTGATTGAAGCCCCGCTCAGACAGACGGACAGCGCTCACAGGTACAGGGATCAGCAGGTCGGCTTGCCACAGGTTGGAACGCATGCGAAGCTTTGAATGCCATAAAGGGGATGGTTTGCTAAAAAAGTTACTCTCTAGCGCTCCATTCAGTTGTTGTCCACTCTGTTCGTGTTGCAGAAGCGCGTATGCCCTGTCCAGCATCAGACCGAGCAGGGGTGCGAGCCGCTCATTCCCCCGGTATTTATACTGGCCTAGTATTTCTCGCATCTCACTGGTGTAAGCTACTGCACTCCGGTTGCACCGGATCGGTAAGGGCCCATGGCTGCGGCTGCAATCGGGGCAGCCCACATGACGCCCGCAGATCTGGCACCGGGGAACGCGAATCCATGGAATGCCGCTCTGGCAATGTACGCAGATTCCGGGCCATTCGGGGGAAGGACGGCCTCTGTGGCCGCAGAACAGACATTCCGGCTGCGAAGGCGCAATTAGGGAGCGGGCTTGCTTCATCCATGACGTCAGGGAACGCATTGTAATCCTCCTTCTAAATGAGGGTATGGAGTCTAGAGTACAGAGCATATCGAATTCAAAATTAGGAGACTGTTAAGACTCGAGGTATCCCTGTCTGCGGGCAATTGTATTCATACTGCGGATCTGTGATATGGCGGCGCGCTGCGAGCGGGTCCACTCTGCGGAAGCGAAGATGACGTTGCCTGCCGGATCATCCTTGGAGCGTCCCGCCCGGCCCGCCATCTGCACCAGGGCTGCTTCATCAAAGAGTCCGCTGTCCGCATCCAGAATAAACACATCACTATGCGGTACCGTGACCCCACGCTCCAGTATCGTTGTCGTTACCAGCAGGGAAATAGTACAATCCCTGAACTTCAGCACCTTCTCTGCCCTGTCCGGGTCTTGAGAGGAGGTTCCCTCTATAGAAATCCCGGGGAACATCCGCCGCAGCAGCTGCAGCAGTCCCTCAATGTGGGCAATCCGGGAGACGAAGAGGAAAATCTGCGCCTTACGGTCAAGGGACCGCTGCAGCGCTGAACGCAGTCCTGCCGGAATTCTGCCCTGCTTCAGGCAGCGATGAAGCGGCGGTATCCGGATATGGCGCGGTACCGGCAAGGGATGGCCGTGAAAGCGGACCGGCACCCTTGCATGCGGCAATCTCCCGGAGCGGGCAAGGCGCTGCAGCTCTGCAGGCGGCGTAGCGGAGAGAAGGATGAATCGTCCGCCGGGCTTGCAGACCTGCCTTGCAGCATAGTCCAGCATAGGATCGTTGTGATAGGGAAACGCATCGATCTCATCGATGATGACCAGATCGAAGGCCTGACCAAACCGCAGCAGCTGGTGCGTGGTCGCCAGGGTGATCCGGCTGCGGCGCAAGCGGTCCTCGCTGCCTCCGTACAGCACGGCGGGGGCATCCGCCGGGAAGGCTCTGGCCAGGCGCGGCGCAAGCTCCAGCACGACGTCACGCCGCGGCGTGGCGATCAGCGCCCGGCCTCCGGCCGCGAGCGCCGCGTCCAGGAGCGGGAAAGTGATCTCCGTCTTTCCCGCTCCCGTCACTGCCCAGAGCAGGAACCGCTCTGGGCCCGGCCCGGCGGAGCGCCTGCGCGGCTCCGCCAGGAACCCCAGCGCAGCGGCGGCGGCGGCCGCCTG